>CAZECX010000064.1:0-18525 GCA_964510965.1 uncultured Nitrospina sp.
AGCCATTGCTGGGCTATACGTTCGATCGCTCAACCTGATGATGGTCCTTGCAACACTGTTCGGCATGGTATTCACAACAGGCGGCCTGGCATTGTCTTATCAACCCGATCTTCCCCCGGGCCCTACCATCATTCTTCTTGCCGGAGCATTTTACTTGCTATCGCTTTTCTTGAACCAAATCAAAAAAAAAAGCCTGACCATCACTGACTGCTGCTCCAGTCTGGAAAATGAATTACATAAAGTTCAGGATGACAAACGAAACATCCTCGTCTGGGTTCTGATAATAAATGGAGCTATGTTTTTTGTTGAAGGAATTTATGGCTGGTTCGCGCAATCGAGCGCGTTGATGGCCGATGCCCTCGATATGCTAGGCGATGCGGCAATCTTTGGTTTCTCTCTTTATGTCATTCGACTGGACTCTATATGGCAAAGCCGCGCCGGATATATAAAAGGGATCATCATGGCTCTCTTTTCAGTTAGTGTTTTAACGGGGGCCATTTTCAGATCATTCAATCCAGTCGTCCCAGAGGCTTCCACAATGGGAATCATTGGCTTCCTGGCTCTCGCCGCAAATCTTATTTGTGCGATCCTGTTATTGGGCTTCAGAGATTCTGATATCAATATGCGATCTGCCTGGCTTTGCTCACGCAATGATGTACTGGCAAACATAGGCGTGTTACTGGCAGCGGGTGGGGTTGCGTGGACTCAATCCCCCTGGCCCGACCTGGTCGTCGGGGTTAGCATTTCCGCCTTAATATTAAAATCCGCGATTGAAGTTTTGAAAGACGCGAAACTGGAAATGGTAAATCATCAAAGCACATGATCCTAGGTTTAGATGACATTCCCGGAGGAACCACTTTTGTTTCGTTTTTAATTTGGGTGGTTCTAACCGGCCTGTATTATCTCGTTTGTTATTTAGCGGCTTTAAATGTTCTGGACGATGTAACGCGAAACAGCTGGCTAAAAGTGCCTGCCATGTTTTGTGCCGCCATCCCCTCTGCGGGACTGATGGCCGTTTTTCACTACAAACCTTTCGTCTTGGCAATTATGATTTGCATTGCCAATTATTATCGAGTGCAAAAACTTATCTTGACCCCAAATCCAAAATGGGGAGAACCGAAAATCAACCCTGCCCTATTTTATTTGGCGAGCTATGGTTACATTGCCCTACTCACCACTCTGGCAAATTACTTCCCCACGCTCGCCTTAAATTGATCCAGGCCAAATAAAAATGGTTTTCGACCCTCCAAAATATCTGGTCATTTAATAAATGGGAGCCACATGGGAGTTTTTGCGCGGTAGGCTTCATATTCTTCTCCAAACTGCTCTTTCAGAGCTTGTTCTTCAAAGTAAATGCGGTATTGGAATCCGAATAAGGCAGAAAGTATCCCGATAATTCCTACAGTCCAGGAATGAGTCGTAACAGCATAGGCCAGTACTACCAGCATCATGGCAGTATAGGTAGGATGGCGTATGGTGCCATGCAATTGATCGGTTTTAAGAGTTTGTTGTTCGCGAAAGGCAATATTGAATTTAAATCGTAGCACACCCAATTGGGCAATGGCTATAATTCGCAAAATGGAACCGAGGGTAAAAAGCACAACAATCACGAATAATTCTACTGTCCCTACCGGAATTAAGGTAGTGCGCGAAATAAACGACATACCTATCAAGGCTGCCACAATCGGTAAAACATGACCGAATAGTTGTTGTAAATAGGTTTTATTGAATTTAATGTCTTCGGGTCGTTCTGTCAGCGTGAAAAAAACTATTTCAATGATTCCGAATATGAGGTTACAAAAAGAAACAACCAAAATACGTTCCATCTGCCCGCTGCCCAACCACCAGGGGACCAGAGGCAAAAAATAGGTGAAGCCAACCAGAATGATATTAAAATTGAAATTTCTAAACAGGCAAATTAGAAAAATTGCAGCAAACAGGGAAAAGTTGATCTGAAGAAGCAAAATTAAGGTCATGAAACCCTCTTACAACCATTTAAATACAAATAATTAGTGTTAGGTACATACTCGGCGAAATTTCAGAATATTTCTCCGGAAACGGGTATTCTACTGTTTTTCATAGCAGTTTTATTATAAAATAGGAAAAACTGCATACCCTTTACACATTTCGAAGTTTGAAATGTCGAAATTGGCAATATAAATATACTGAAGTGGGGCAAGCTATACGTGGAAGAATCATCGCAATAAACTCCACCCTTGAAAAAGCTAAACTCCAAGTAGTAATAGAAAAGAATTGAGGAAAGCAATGGATGCAAAAACCCTAAATATTCCTGAGGAAGTCAGGCGCGAAATCGAAACCTTTGCCGCAGAAGTAGAACGTCTCAATCGCGGGGAAGTTGGAGATGATGATTTTAAAAGGTTTCGGTTGCAACAAGGAATCTATGGACAAAGACAGGACGGCGAACAAATGGTTCGCACTAAATTACCTGCTGGCAAAATGACCAGCGAGCAGTTGCGATGTATGGCTGACTTTGCTGAAAAATATTCGCATGGAATTTTACACATCACCACGCGCCAGGATATCCAATTACATTATGTCAAAATCAACGATGTCCCGCAGGGGCTCGAAGATCTTGCTCAGGCGGGCATTACCACTCGTGAAGCTTGTGGCAACACGGTAAGAAATGTTACTGCCTGTCATAAAGCAGGAACCTGTTCCACTGAGGTGTTTGATGTTGCCCCTTATGCTTTGGCTGTTTCCAATTATCTCTTGCGCCAGGAATTAACACAAAACCTGCCGCGGAAATTCAAGATCAGTTTCGGAGGTTGTAATGGTTGTGGGCTTGCGCCTATTCATGATATTGGCTTGAAAGCCGTGATCAAAAATGACAATGGGAAAGAGGTGCGTGGTTTCCGGGCTCTGATTGGCGGCGGTCTTGGTTCCTTCCCCCATGCAGCACTCCCTTTAACTGATTTTATTCCCGCGGATAACTTGCTACAGATGTGTGAAGCACTGGTAGCAGTCTTCGACAAATACGGCGACAAGAAAAACCGTAATAAAGCTCGATTCAAGTTTGTGTTGGATAAGCTGGGACTTGAAAAAATTAAAGAGCTTTACAATGAAGAATTCGCTGCATTGGAAGGCAATACTTTTGCACCCATCAAAATTGGTGAAGAGGAAACTCCTAACACACCAGAGTATCAACCGGTCGACTGTGATGCCGATCCAGAATTTCAACTTTGGAAAAGTCGTAATATTGAAGAACAAAAACAAGACGGCTTTCACAATGTACAAGTCAAGTTGATCCTCGGAGATTTCACTATTCCTCAAGCCAGAGCTTTAGCCGACATGGCTGAAAATTTTGCAGGTGGCAAACTTGTCGCCACTGTTAATCAGAATCTGGTGATTCCCTGGGCAAAGGAAAATGCTTTTGGCAATCTGTTTTCTGAACTAAAAAAAATTGGGCTTCATAAAGCAGGGACGGAAGAGATACGAGATATCACCTGTTGCCCAGGTTCTGAAACCTGCAACCTTGGAATTACCGCCTCGCGTGGGCTGGTTGATAGCTTGAATAAAGAAATGGAAAGCGGATTTGAAACCTCAAAAGACTTGGATCACATTACTATCAAGGCAAGTGGTTGCCCCAATTCCTGTGGTCAGCATCATATTGCCTCAATTGGATTTCATGGCGGTGCCAAAAAGTTGAATGGAATTTTGACTCCCCATTACGAAATATTACTCGGTGGCAGGATATCCGAAGACAAAGTCGTATTTGGAACCTCTGTCATTAAAATTCCGGCTAAAAATGCCCCGGAAGCGATGAAAAGCTCCATCAACGATTATAAAAATAATAAACAAGGTGAAGAAACTTTTGGCGAATATTTTGACCGGATGGGTAAAGCCCATTTCCGTGAGCTACTTAATCCACTCAAGAGCCTGCCAGATATCGAGCAGTCTCCTGAATCTTATATTGATTATGGTTCGACTGAAAAATTCAGTCTGGAAGACCGTGGCCAAGGCGAATGTGCCGGAGCGGTTACCGATATGATCACAGATCGAATTGCCGAAGCGGAACGTGCTCATTTCCAAGGTAAACTTTCTCTGGAAAAACAAGCATTCAAAGATGCGGGGGAGCACGCCCGACGCAGTGTTATTGGTTCAGCCCGCGCGTTGCTGGTCACCGAAGGAATGGACTTCAACGATGATTGGGAATGTTTGAAGAAATTCCAATCTCTAGTAATTGATATGGAAATTGTTTCAGCCCAGTTCGCGAAACTCATCGACAACTTTGAGGAAAACTCTGAAGCCTCGGATGAAAAAACCGCAAGTTGGTGGATTTCCGAAGCTGGATTGCTGGTTGAGGAATGTAAAGCGGTTCAGGAGAAAATGCAGTCGGACAAATCTCTTAGAATTAGAGTGGGTGGCGATGATACTAAGGAGAAATCCAATGGATCACCAAAAACATCCGCAAGCATGGACCTTCTTGGTGTCAAATGCCCATTCAATTACGTTAAAACAAAAATCAAACTTGAAACAATGGCTCCAGGTAGCATACTTGAAGTTTTACTGGATGACGGAGAGCCGTCCGAAAATGTACCAAAGAGCATCAAAAACGATGGGCATAAGGTTATCTCTCTTGTTGAAGAACAAGGTCATTACAAATTGACCATTGAAAAGGCTTAAGAATTAATGCTCATCAGCATGACCGGGTTTGGCCGGGCCGAATGCCAGAAAGATGACTACACCTATCAAGCAGAAGTTAGGTCCGTCAACAACCGCTTTATTGAAATCAACACCCGCCTTCCCAAAGCCTATATGGACTTGGAGCAACCTTTAAAGAAACTCGTTAAATCATTTTGCTCCCGGGGCTCCATCAGCCTTACCATTAGCATAGGGAACTCCAATGAAAATACTGGAGAATGGGATATCAAACCCAACCTACATCTTGCCACTCAATATGTAACCGCTTTAAACCAAATTCGTGACTCTTTAAAGCTGGAAGGCGAAATTGACCTAAAATCAGTAATTGGTATACGCGATATTATTAAAATTGAACCCTTGGCCATTGACCCAGCGAACCATGAACTGATTCGCAACATGGCAACAGAAGCCCTGGCCTCTCTCCAAGAAATGAGAGTAGAAGAGGGAGAAAACCTGCAAAAAGATCTTTCGCAACGAATTGATGCAATAGAAAACCATGCTGCAGAAATTGAATCCAGGCATCCTGAGGTCATCAAAGAATATCAAGAAAAACTTCAGGAAAGAATAAAAATATTGAATGACGGACTTGAGCTCGATGAAACACGCCTTGCACAGGAAGCCGCCCTATTGGCTGATCGTTGCGATATCACCGAAGAGATGACTCGATTGAGGAGTCATCTGAATCAATTTAAAAATTTTTTCAATACAAAAGAACCTATAGGTCGCAAACTTGAGTTCCTCACACAAGAAATAAATCGAGAAGTCAATACAACGGGCTCCAAGTCCAGCGACCTTACAATTTCCAATAGGGTCATTGAAATAAAAAGTGAACTTGAAAAAATCAGAGAGCAGGTACAAAACATAGAATAAGACGTTATTACAACACTAGCAACACCACCACTACAGGGTTGATGGAAAATGAAAAATGAGGGGCTTCCCATAATAATATCTGCTCCTTCTGGGACGGGAAAAACAACTACTTGCAAGTTGTTAAAAGAAAAACTACCCAGCCTTAAAATAGCCACTTCACATACCACAAGAAAAATTCGTGAAGGTGAATTGCAGGGGGTGGATTATTTTTTCGTTTCCAAGGAAGACTTCGAATCAAAAAAAGATAACAAGGACTTTTTAGAATGGGCTCAGGTTCACACGGAGTATTATGGGACCTCTTTCGAAGCCATTGAGAAACACCAACAAAAGGGGTTTGACATTTTATTGGAGCTTGATGTTCAAGGGGTAGATTCCCTTCGCAATATGAATTTCAAAGGCATTTATATTCTGATTCTTCCTCCTTCAATAGAAGAAATGACGAAACGACTTAGGAAAAGAGGAACAGAATCTGAAGAGAGCATTCAAAGACGTCTCAAAACAGGGAAAGAAGAGATCAAAAATTATAAGACGTATGATTATGTCATTACCAATTTTGAGGTAGCAGAAACGGTAGAGTCCATCCTCGCTATTGTTCAGGCAGAAAAGTCTCGCGTTGGCCGATACATTCCCACATCAGAAGATATCAAAGAACTACTGGATTAAAAATAATGTCTCAAATCAACCTTTTAGACTTGGTCTGCGAAAAAGTTAAGAAGCTAAAGGCCTACCAGGTTGAAACAGTGGAAGAAGGTATAAAACTTCACGCAAACGAAAATCCATATGCCCCCTCTTCTGAGTTATTAAACAAAATTCTTGCACGTGTTGAAAAGCTGGACTGGAATCGGTATCCAGATCCAGATTGCAAAGCCCTAAAGCAAACCATCTCAAACCGCATTGGCGTCTCCACCGACCAACTGATAATTGGCAATGGCTCCGATGAAGTCATCCAGTGCCTGCTTCAGATTTTTTGTAACAATGGAGATACGGTCGCCCTACCCAATCCTACCTTTTCCATGTATGAAATCATGGCGAAAGGCATGGGTCTTAAAATTCATAAAATCCCTCTAAATAGCCATTGGGATTTTGAAGCGGATACATTGTTAGAATCATTAAATGGGAGCCAAGCTCGGATTGTATTCATTAGCTATCCCAACAATCCAACAGGCAACTGCTTTTCCCGTAAGGAAATACAAAGTCTGGTAGAAAACTTTAAAGGAATTGTTGTATTGGATGAAGCCTATTATGATTTTTCAGGGAAAACGTTTCTAGAGGAAATGAAAGAACATAATAACCTTGTCCTTCTAAGAAGTTTTTCCAAGATTGGTTTGGCAGGTTTGCGAGTTGGCTACGGAATCTTCCCCCGTATCATAGCGGATGAAATTAATAAAGTCCGTTTGCCCTACAATTCAAACTCCATCTCCCAATTAATTACGACTGAAGTGCTAAATAATTTTGATCTTGTGCAAAAACAAATTGACTCGATCAAAGAAGAAAGAACCCAATTGCTCGAAGAATTAACAAAAATCAAATCTATTAATGCTTTTCCATCAGACGCAAATTTTGTTTTATTTCAAACTGCCGATAATGGAGAAAAGGTGTTTAGAAATTTAATGGAAAACGGTATTCTGGTCAGGGACCTGGGTGCTCATCCCATGTTAAAAAACTGTCTGCGTGTTACAATAGGAACAAGGACTGAAAATGACCAATTTCTGGATCGGTTGAAAAAAGCGATTCACTAGTTAACAACCGATAAAAAATTAATGCGCACTGCCCTTATCTCAGGTTTCTGGGGTTTATTAGCAATCATTTGGATTATAGTGGGTTTGCTTTATTTTCAGGCTTCCCGCCCACTGAGTGAAGACACTCAACTCCAGGTTTTTGAAGTCGAATCTGGAATGACTTTAAAACGAGTGGCTCAAGAACTCTCCCGCCAAAATCTCATCCGCAGTGCCAGCGCATTTCAAGCCATTGCATTGATTCAAGACAAACAGAAATTAATTATGGTTGGGGAATATCATGTTTCTCCCTCTATGCTCCCTGTGGAAATTTTGCAACGAATCACATCTGGTAAAACCGTTTTACACCCTGTCACTATTCCAGAAGGATATCGCATCACAGAGATAGCTGATTTGCTGGAAGAACGGGGTCTCGCAAATAAAGAAATTTTTCTCCAACAAGCAAAAAACGTGAAGTTGTTTGAGGGAATTCCAACAGATTCCCTTGAAGGCTACCTTTTTCCTGAGACTTATCATTTTGGAAAGTTTACACCCGAAGCCACAATTGTAAAAAAAATGATAGGAACCTTTAAAGAACGTGCATTGAAACAAAAATTTCTTAAGCGCGCGGGAGAAATGGGGTTTTCCTATCATGAAATCATAACCCTCGCTTCGCTGATTGAAAAGGAAACGGGTAAAGATTCTGAACGCAAACAAATCTCATCTGTTTTCCATAACCGACTGAAAAGGAATATGCGGCTACAAACAGACCCAACCGTAATCTATGCAATAGATAATTTTGATGGAAATATACGAAAACGTGACTTAAAAATAGACTCCCCCTATAACACCTATCGATATAAAGGTCTGCCACCAGGTCCGATTGCAAGCCCAGGACTGAAGTCCATTATTGCGGCCCTTTACCCCGCTAACACTTCTAACCTATATTTCGTTTCAAGGCAGGATGGTAGCCATCAATTTTCAGCAACCCTCAACGAACATAATCGTGCCGTGCAAAAATATCAACTGCAAAGAATCGGCCGCTAGCCACTCGCAGGTTTTAGTTGCGTTTTTCCTCTATTATTTTTTTTCACCCTCAAGGCTTCATCATCTATGACTTGCATCAAAAGACCCGAATATTCTTGGTTCAGCTTATTAAAATCTTGAGCCAATATATTATTTGCCTCATTGAGTTTAACTGCAATCTCCTCCCAACTCATTTCATTGCAATTCGGCTTCATGATTTTCCCCTTCCAGCTCCAAACCAAACCCCAGGTAGAATTCAAGCCCTTTCTGAGCCTTGCCACGAAGCTAGTTGAATGTTAAACGATAATACTGTAATATATAAATATTAAACATATGTCAAATAAAAAATTAAATTAATGATTAAAAATTTAAACAAAAGATTAATTTTAGCAAGAAAATCAAAGGGTTTTAGGCAAAACGAATTAGCCAGAATTTTAAAGGTTTCCCTGCCGACAATGAATCATTATGAAAGTGGAAAGCGGTCTCCAAACTCCGATTTATTGTCTACAATAGCCACAGTGTTGGAATGCGACCCGGGGTGGTTACTAACGGGCGAAGGAAACGCTGAAAAAAAAGAGACCTTCACAAAAGAATCCAGTTCTTCAACTTCAGGAACCTTGGACGGTTTCGTCCTGGTGCCCCGATACAATATCGAAACTTCGGCAGGAGGCGGGTCGAACATTCATTCGGAACAGATTGTCGACCATCTCGCCTTTAAAGCTGACTGGGTTAGTAAAGAGTTGGGGGCTGACCCAAAAAATCTGTTGCTCATCCATTCTATTGGTGACTCGATGGAACCCACCTTGCGATCCGGAGACTTATTACTGGTAGACCGAAGTAAGGCCAGAATGAAAGGCGACGGTATATATCTCATCAATTTCGATGAAGGCTTAATGGTCAAACGCTTGGAATGGATGATGGATGGCACGGTGGTTATTCGTGGTGACAACACCAACGTATCCAGAGAACAAAAGCTCACAGCGGTCGAAATGGAAAAACTTCACCTGCTAGGTCGTGTGGTCTGGGTGGGAGGTAAAGTATAACTCCTAAATTCGAAAACCTTTTTTCCTGGTAGAAATTATTTCGAATCCTTAAATTACAAGGGAAGGCAAAAATCCTTCATAACCCTGTCGCGGCCTTAAACAAGCGACTAGGCCAGATTGATTAATCATTAAAAGCACGATAAACTGATTACAGATTGTAAAATTTCTCGTTTCCTCGTATTTGATTCATTATTAAGCGGAGAACGAACCAGGAGACCGATATGAATACAGAAAATTCTCAGCAACCCCGATTTAATCCCGAGGAATGGATGAGTCGTTTATTTCAGTTTATGGAAACAGCACAACATTTCACCATTGAGTTTTTTCAGGCATTAAAAGCCCTGCTTCAAAAAGGACTGCTAGAAACCTGGAAAGAAATTCGATCCGCCATCTCCAAACTTTCCCCCATAGATTTCTTTTTCGCTGGAACCATGTTGTCTATAGCAGTATTGGGTGGCATCATTCTTCTCGCAGGAATTGGCTTATTAAGTTATCAGTCTTTTTTATGGCTACAAAACGGTGTGTGGACTGAATACCCTATGCTTGTCGTTTTTGATTTCCTATTTGAAAATACGGCTATCCACCAGTGGATGTCTCACCCCGAGTCATGGGTTGGAATGCAAAAACTGTTTTTGTGGACTTTAGAATCCATTCCTGTATCACTTGCACTGATGGTTCCTGGGTTTTCAATAGCATTTACGGCAGCGGGCATATTTGCAGCGGCTCTGATATTTCGGTTTTACCAACTCAAGAAATCATAATGGCTGAAGATCCAATACCCCTTAAAGAGAAACTGGAGTCCTCTAAAAAGTATCTCCAGAATGCGGATTTGAAGGGAGCCGATCTTGCCGGCGCCGAACTTAAAGGTGCGCTTCTGGGGGGTGCTGACCTGCGTGGGGCCAACATGAAAAAGATTTTCCTGGGAGATGCAGAGCTTCACAAAGCAAATCTTACCAAAGCCAATCTGGAAGAAGCCAATTTGAACAGTGCTGATCTAAACAAAGCCAATTTAAATGGCGCCAATATGCGTGGGCTTTATGCGCGCTCCGCAGATTTAAGAGGTGCAAATTTAAGTAATGCTGATCTCACTAAATCCAATTTACGCCAATGTTCCATGTTTAAGGCTTGGATGAAAAACTCCGATTTTAGTGGAGCCAATTTGCAAAATATCAAAGGCGCGCAATCACAAATGCAGGAATCGAAATTTTGTGGTGCCAAATTGGAGGGCGCAGATCTTTCCGGAGCAAGAATGGAAGGAACTGACTTTGAAGGAGCAGGCCTACAAGTAGCAAACTTAAGCCGGTCGGTGTTAAAAAACTCCAATCTAAAGGGGGCCGATCTAAAAGGAGCTAATCTTAGATATGCAATCGGGTTAACAAAAGACCAGGTCGAATCGGCTCTCATTGACAAAAACACTCTTATGCCAAGTTACCTTAAAGTTGAATGGAAATCTGAAAACAAATTTGAATGTCACACTTCAGACAACAAGGATCATCATTAATAATCACATTTCGTTTCTTCGGTCAATTTCCCCCAACAATTCTTCAACAGTACGAACATTTACAAGATCTCGATAACTGGATACCATACCAATGATGTTAATACTGAGTGGAAAAGGTTCATCCCGGTCACGCAAAATAATTGTTCCCGTAATATCCTGTTCATTAAATTCAACCAGGTTTTTTGCTGAAACGGGCAAGGCAACTTGATCTACCTCAATTGAAAAAGAATACTGCTTTTCAAGATATTCTTTTAACTCGTCCACCTCAGGTTGTGATAAAAGATAGTTTGCGCGTCGCTCAATCCATAACTTGGCTTTGCCGGTTTCAGGCAAATTGTGATAATCCTCAATCAACCTGTCAAAAGACAAGAGAGGTTCGTCTCTCAGATAACAAACCCAGTCCACTTTCACAAAACTTTCAGGGTTTTGTCCTGATAAAAGTCTGGAAGAATCGATTAGAGAAAATGCGCGAAACAGTTTCACCAGCTTTTCTCTCCCCTCTTGAAATCCGCAATTATCACTTTTTTTCTCCAAGTGGACTATTTAATGTTTCCTGCTAATTATAAAGAGTATGATTGTGCCTGCACAATTTTAATTTATAAAAGAAGAATTTCCTTGGATAAGTAATGAATACTGAAAGAAAATTAATAAAATTTGGTGCTTCAACAGGCTTTACCGTTGTTTTGGAGTTTGGAAACGACGCAGAAATGACAGAATATCGCCAAAAAATCGAGAACGCTGGCTTGAAATGTGAAGTTATCGCTGACTTTAATCTGAATTTTGACCAGGCAGATTTGTTTATGGATATGCAAAGTCCAGAGTGTAGAGCTCAATTCGATATAGAAGACTGGATATAGCTATTGGGCGTGGGGCCAATATGGCAAAATCATCGAATCAACAAAATCTGCTTATCACTAAATTTATAATTTCCTCAAGGCATGGCCTTGCCGGGGTCTTTAACCTTCATTTGAGATTTTAGGGTTTCAACACGTTCAGACAATGTTTGACCCTCCTCTTTTCTATTTTGCAAAAAGCGGGTGAACCAATCCAGCCCTTCCCCTAATTTAGGATCGATCTCAATTGCTCTTTCATAATCTTCTAGCGCTTTTGAATAAAAACCCATTCGGTCTTCCAGAATCGCTCGATTGGCAAACGAAACCGCCGAACGTGGATCGAGCATTAAAACTTCATCAAAAGCCTCCAGGGCTTTCTGGTCTCGGCCCAGCTGCATGAGGCTTCTTGCTCTTCCTCTTTTGGCATGGATGAATTCCGGGTATTCAGAAATTGCTATTTCATAATACTCAAGCGCTTCTTGAAATTTACCATCCGTATAGAGAGCCACTGCTTTGGCAAAAGAAGGACGTCTTTCTGAGGGGGTTGAGCTTTTAAAGATGGCCCAACTGAGGGAAAGAAAAATCATGCCGACACCCAAAAACCGGATAACGCGATAAACTTTATCCAATTCCATGATTGGCAAAACTACTGAGAATACTTCCAGTGGGCGAGACGAATACCTTCATTACTCAATCGTCGCGTAAGCCTTTCTATTGAAGCACCATCAAAACTTTCGTTTTTAAATACAGCATTCACAAAGTCCGCAACGATATCAGGTTTATCTTCGCCAAAAGAAGGCACTTTTTTACCCACAAATTCATAGGTAGATTCGTTCGAGGTATAAAACCTTAAAAAGGTGGTGAGATACAAAATCATACTGTTTCGCGCCACATGACTCGGTTTCCGTTTTCCATTTTTATTTATACTAGAAACGGGATACTGCATTCCGGCAATTCTTCTTCGGGAATCCATAGAATGCTTTTCCACCTCAAACTTGAAGGCCTGAAAACAAGCTTGAAGCACGGAACTTTCCAGGTTTCCGTATGGGAACTCATTTTTACCTTGGCGGAGGCTTTTCATTTTATCCATGGCCTTTTTGCCTTTCGGGGAATAGCAAAACTGGGCGCGCCATATCTTGAATTCTCTTACCGTCTTAATCATAATGTTGGATCCCATAAACAAATAGCCAGCCAAATTGAGAATTAATATTCCTTAGTTATTTCTAGTTATGGATTGCCGGGTCCGGCTGCAGGTTCTGTTCTGCAACGTAAGTTTGATGTCCCTTTTGATGCACAAGAACATGGTACCAAGGCTCATCTTTTGGGGGTCTGCTCTTTGCTACCGCTTCATACCATTCATCAGTAGATTTAAACTCCAAATCCACGCCAAGAATAATACCGCGATAATCGAACAGTTTATGCTGAATTAATTGACCAATGCAATATTTTGCTTTTGCTGATTCGCTCATTTTGTTCTCAACGACAGGAAACTAAAACCTTATATTAGCAATTCTACTAATCCATTTGCCATAAAAAATGGATTAAGAAAAGGCACAAATTATTATTTTCTGATGCACAAATTACAGGGTCTTTTTATACATTATAAATTTTCATAAAGCAAAATCCTGTCTCATTTTTTAAGCCTCTTGGTACTGGCAATACCAAAAAATGGGACTAAATTATTATAGTGGTTATTTAGAATTTTTTCAGGGTATCTAACATGTTGGATTTCTTGAATACTCTTACGGCCCATGAAGAAAAAAAAATCCAAGCCTTGGCTCCCAAGTTAGCCGAAGAAATACAAAATCTGGCCAATAAACAAATCACACGTACTGAAAGACTTCAAGCCGAAGAATTCGCCCGGATGGTGAAGGATCCTTATAGCCGCGCTGTATTTATGATCCTAACCGATCAGGTCTTTCGGCTGAACCGCAATGCATCCATCCTGGGAAAGTTCATCCATATTCTGAAGCAGCATGGCGTTCCAGCTTTCTTTGGGAGTTTGGATAAAGCCATGTTAAAGCTATTAATTTATTTTGGGCCTCTTATTCCAGGCTTTATTTCCCCACCCATTGTCTGGGCAATACTAAAAGTAATACGCTACAAAACTAGAAAGGTGATTTTGAATGGGGAACAAAAGGATTTACAAAAATATTATTTGAACTGTAAAAGAGAAAATCTAAAAATAAACTTAAACCATCTGGGAGACATGGTTCTAGGAGAAAAAGAGGCCCAAAAACACCTGAATGACTATATAAAGGGAATACAGGACCCCAGTGTTTCCTGCGTCTCTGTAAAAATATCTACCCTTTATTCACAAACAGATTCTATTGCCTACGAGCATACGGTTTCAATCGTTTCCAAAAGATTGGAAAGGCTCCTTAAAATTGCTCAGATTGAAGAACGCAACTCCAGCACCCAAAAACTGGTTTATCTGGATATGGAGGAATACAAAGATCTCTCCCTTACGGTCGATGTTTTTAAGCGGACACTTGAAAACGTCAAATTAAGGAATTTATCTTTAGGAATTGCATTGCAGGCCTATATCCCCGATTCATTAGCCTATCAACAGGAAATCACTCGTCTGGCAAAAGTCAGAATGAATCAAGGAGGTGTTCCAGTTCGCATTCGTATAGTTAAGGGGGCAAATATGGAAATGGAAAAATGTAATTCCTCCTTGAACCACTGGACCCAGGCACCCTATTCGACAAAACTTGATACAGATGCAAATTTTAAGAGGATGGTGTCTTATGCTTTTTGGAACGATAATTTAAAGGCAGTAAAAATAGGCATCGGCACACATAATATTTTTGAAATCGCATTTGCAAAATCTCTGCAATCTATAAGAAATCTCGACCCAGCAAATTTTGAATTTGAAATGTTGGAGGGAATTGCAAATCACACCCGAAGAAGCGTCCAAAAACTTCTTGGCCCTGTTCTAATCTATTCTCCCGTTGCAGGAAAGGAAGAATTTTTGAACGCTATAGCTTATCTGGTACGGCGTTTAATGGAGAACACCGATAAAGAAAATTTTTTGAGCCACTCGTTCAGTTTAACGATAGGAAGCCCAGCTTGGAATGAAGAAAAAAATAAATTTTTAGCCGCCCTCGCTCATGTTAAATATTTGGAGTTTCCCGGCCCAAGACACAAACAAGACCGAAAAATCAACACACCATCACTTCCCCAAAGAAAAGTAAGCATTGAAAATTATATTCCGGACAGTCCAACGAATTTTTCGTTGCCAACAAATCAGATCTGGCTGAAAAATGAAATTATCAAAAACAACCAATTTGAAGAAAAGGTTATCCCTCTTGAAATTGGTAGAGAAAAAATTTCCAGGGAAAGAAAATTATTACCCTGTCAGAACTTGTCTCAACCCGGTCAAATAATGGCTCAGTTTATAGCCGCCAACCCAAATGATATAAGAAAGGCCATTCTTTTTGCTTCAGAATCGGAAGCAAACCAATGGGACCTGGATTACAATTTTCGCCAGGATATTTTTCAGAAAGTAGCCATCGAAATAGAAAATAGTCGTGCATCGTTGATTTCCTGCGCCATGAAAACTGTGGCTAAAGGAATTTCTGATATGGATGCCGAAATATCCGAGGCAATAGACTTCGTCAAATACTATCCCGCCGCTGTGAATTATTTCCGAGAACGACATCCCAATATTAATTTTGAGAAAAAAGGATTAATTCTGGTAATTTCTCCCTGGAATTTTCCCATTGCGATTCCCACAGGCGGAATCGTTGCTGCCCTTGCTGCCGGAAATCGAGTTATTATCAAACCTTCGCCATATTCCTTATTAGCTACCTGGGAGGTTGTGAAATTATTCTGGAAGGCAGGAGTCCCGGCATCAGCCCTACAATTTATCCCTTGTGAAGATATTGATGCTTCTTCTCTTACACTGAACTCAAAGATTGATCATGTCATTTTCACGGGAAGCGCAAGCACAGCTGATAGTATTCTATCTAATCGACCGCATCTTGATTTTTCTGGCGAAACCAGCGGAAAAAATTTTTATATCGTCACAGAATCTGCGGACAAAGAACTTGCCGTTAAGCAGCTTGTTGAATCCGCTTTTGGATACAATGGACAAAAATGTTCTGCGGCATCCATCGCTATACTTACAAGGGAGGTTTACTCTGATCCAAAATTCAAGCGTCAATTAAAAGATGCTGTTGAAAGCCTTCCTGTGGGCAACTTTTCTCAACCCCAAAATAAAATAACCCCACTCATCACGAGCCCCAAAAAAGAATTGTTAAGAGCATTGACTCAACTTGAACCTAAAGAACAATGGCTTGTAAAACCAAAAAAGCTCGAACCCACTAATTTATGGAGCCCTGCTGTGAAATGGAATGTTCAACCAGGGAGTTTTACTCATTTCACTGAATTTTTTGGACCTGTCTTAGGAATTATGAAAGCTAAGGATTTAACACACGCTTGTGTTTTAGCTAACCAGACAGAATACGGACTAACCGCAGGCCTCCAGAGCCTCGATGACAGAGAAAAAAATTACTTTATTGAAACTGTTCAAGCAGGAAACTTATATGTGAACAATAAAACCACCGGTGCAGTTGTGGGAAGACAACCGTTTGGAGGAATTAAAAACTCGTGCCGGGGTGCGGGTGGAAAAGCTGGAGGTATTAATTATATTCTGCAATTTATGAAAACAACTGAAAAGTGCGACCCGATTCAAACAGCGCAACATAATTATTCATCATCAATAGATACGATGATAAGTTTTTGGGGAAATACAGATTGGACAATGGATTCCCCTGAAACTTCGAATGAAATCAAAAGGGCCATCAAAGGAGCAAACAGCTGCCAACACCAGTACTTAAATTACTTTTCAAAAGAACAAAACCTTGTAAGGTCACAACAGGTAAGGGGGCAGGAAAATATCTTTCGATACAAAAAAATTGGAAATTTCACCATTCGGGTTCACCCAGAAGATTGTCTTTCGGATATTCTTTTGCGTTTGATTGCCGGAGTGATCGCAGGAAATAGTATCTCAATCAGCATTCCTGAGTTTATGAGTGAAAGCAAGATTGCAGTTTTTCTAAAATCTGACCATCTACAGGCCATCCAAAGTTCTTTCAGCTTAAGCTTTGAAACTGACGAAAAACTCAGTTTCAAAATTCTTGAAAATAAAATTGATCGCCTGGCATGTACAAACTCAAAAAATTTATCGGAAAATATTTATAATGCAGCCATTCAAATCAATATGCCTATCCTTCATCAAAAACCCCTTTTAGAAGGTAGACTCCTAATGCTCGAACAGTTTAACGAACAATGCATTTGCCACACCTATCATCGCTACGGAAATTTGGGATTGAAACAATTTGAGAGAACAAATATGTAGAATGCAATTCCTCTTTGGGGTCAGTTCGCTAGTTCACACTCATAGGTATCTTCAGATTTCCACTTGACCTTTATATAGTCAGGAACTTTTGTCTCGCTATCAATGAACGCGGACTGAAGTTCTTCAGCAGAAATATTTTTGACTGAACTCAGGTCCACCCCCTGGAATTTAGCTTCTATAAGCTCGGCCCCCGAAAAATCACAGTCAATAAAACGAGCACTCCTGAAATCAGCATCTCCCATTTTGGCATTCACGAAGCATACAGATTGTAAAAGGGCATGCTTAAAATTTGCTTCACTCAAATTCGCATTGGTAAAATCGACATTTGTACAATCCGTTTCCATCATTTCAGTTCCTGAAATATCTGCCCCTCGCATATTTGCTCCCACCAGTTTCCCCTTAGAAAGGTTGGCACCTCTACTAAAATAACCCTCCCGCTGATACCTGCCGGTGAGTTTCGCTTCACTAAAATCAGCTCCAGCAAGATTGGAGCCCAAAAGATTGGCTTCGACAAGTTTTGCCCGAATCAAATCGGCTTTTTCTAAATTGGTTTCGCCAAGGTTGGCACCCGTTAAATCGGCATCATTGAGATTCGATTCTTTGAGGTTGGCCCGAGTCAGGTTTGCTTTAAGAAAATTGGCGCCTGAAAGGTTCGCCCCAGAAAAATCCGCACGCATCGCTTTCGCAGAAAACAAATTCGCCCCCACTAATGAAACCTCTTTTAAATTTGCACTGATTAGATTGGCGGATATAAGGTTTGCCTTGCTTAAATCCAGTTTAGAAAGGTCGAGGCCTTTGAGTTCGGCACCTTCAAGATTGTTTTTTGAGTTTGCGACTTTATCTCTATCCCAGGTTGTCATTTAAGTCCTGTCGTTAAATTTTTTACTTTTACGCTTTACATTGTAATACGGTTTATTAATCTATTCAGGTGGAGCGGTAAAGTCAAATAGTAATCGAATAAATACAATGTATTATAGGAATTAAGGTAAACTGGAGTGGTGAAAAATTCAGTGGAGACGATTTTGACCAAATCCAAACTGTCAAATCCGCACGGTTTTACCCTCATCGAGCTGTTAATCGTAATAGCGATCATTGGCGTGTTGGCCGCACTCACACATCTTTACTACGCACAATACAAACAACGCGCTTACGATGTCCATGCCAAATCCAATCTGAAATCTCTGTGGCTGACCTGCAATCTATATTGGCATGACAACCCAAATGGAACCTGCAATATTGCCGCAGTCACCAGCACCACTTATGGATTTTCTACAGCAGCAAATGTGACGTTGACGGGAAACGGAACCGAATCCGGTTTCAGTGGAACCGCAAGCCATAACGAAAGCGACACCACCTTCAGCATAGACTCATCCGGCAGTCTCTCTTAGAATTGGAACTTATTTAATCCTGAAGCTTCCGCCAGACAGGAGTAATTTCTCCCTCCCACGGGAGTGGGTGGTGCCCCCGAGGCGATTCGAACGCCTGACCTACGGATTAGGAATCCGTTGCT
>CAZECX010000065.1:0-18444 GCA_964510965.1 uncultured Nitrospina sp.
AAACGATATATTCTGAGTCTTGCATGCCTAAAGCTGTGTAGGTGCTTTTTCCTGAATTGTTTTCCTGCATAACATAGAGGCGCAATGCTTTTACATCAGGGCGGTTCCTGGCTAGTTTTTCAATATGCTCAAAAAGAGTACGAAAAACACCCTGTTTTCTATATTCAGGTCGGACATACACACTTTGAATCCACCACATCACACCATTTCTCCAGTCACTCCATTCATAAGTGATCATGGTCTGGCCCGCGACCTCACCATTTAATTCTGCAACAAAATATTGGCAATCCTCTCTCTCTAGAGCCTTAGATACTCCGGATCGAACTGTTTCGGCGTTGAGCTGAATATTTTCTGTTTCGTTTGCCAGTGCCTGGTTGTGCTCCACCAAATTTAGAATATCGGATGTGACAGCTTCTCTAATGTTTATTTTAGCTATCATAAACTATAGATCTTGAATAAAACGTTTTGCATAGGAACGTATATCCTTTCCATTGAGTACATGGAACCGTCTAACCTTTTCAATGGTCTGGTTGGAAAAACGTTTGAGTGGAAGGTGAATGATCTTTTTGCCATAGCGCCGAGCCAGGCGGCGCCAGGCCATTTGTGGAGTACAAGCTGAAACGACCGTTACATGTTTCTCGCGTGAATGAAAAAAGGCTGCCTCTAAAAGTTTTTCTTCCAAGGTTTGCGAAAACTTCAAACGCGGGTCCTGCCAGATATCAATTATAGGGCGGGGTGGGAAAAGCATCATGCAGCCACCATAGGTAGCCTGACCAATGCCAGGGCCAATCAAGTTCTCCATGTATTCGGTTGCGAAAAAACATAGCGTAGACTCTTCTTTGTGCTCGGCATACCAGGTTTGCCGCCAGTTATATTGCTTTGGATCTGGTTCGGAATCGAAAAGAAAAACGATGATCTCGACTTCGCCACGCGAGGGAGGAATTTCTTTCACATAAATATCGCCCGTATACCAATGTCGAAGGGTATCGCGAATATCAATTCCATCTTTGACCGAAGAAGTGAATTTTTCTGTTCTTGCGAGATCATGGCTTAGAAGCAAACGAGTTTGCTCGCGAACATGAGTATTGAGGTTTTCAATTTTTTCGTCCTCCGGAGGCCATGAACATTGTCCGTAAGGATCCCATCTATGTTTCCAATTTTCCTTCTGTTGTAAATCCGGTTCTGGTTTTAAATTTAATGTTCTCCATTCAAATTGGGTCTCTGAAAGCCTGTTTTTCATGTGGGCCGGTGAAGCATCTTCTGTGTCCACAATTCCCTGATCTATTCCGAGCGAAATTGAGTTACTTATCGAATCAGATTCTTCAAAGGGATAATCTCTGGCGGCTTCAAGAACTGCAACGGCAAATGGGTCTCCGCCAAATTGTTTTGCTGAATTGACCAGGGTATATAAGTCTGGCAATAGCCTGGATTCCATAAGTGTAAGATTCCTTACATATTGCAAAAGCGTCTGGAATGTTTGTGAGGTCAGGTTGTGATAGCGGATTTTATGTTTTTTTAGAAATAGGTCGCGAGCTCGAAGCAAAATTTCCTTAACACCATCAATGGGGGCATTGCTATCGGTCCGCATTTCCTGCCTTCTTTTTTCATAAAGATAAGTGATATAAGGAAAATCACTCAGAGCAAAAAAAAGAGTATTTTTTTCAACGCGATTTAGAATGGGGTTTCCTGGATTAATTGCTGGATTCTTATATTTTTTGCGTTCATCGAAGGCCTCTTTAACCCAGGGCCAATCAAGGACCGAACAAAGAAATAGTACATTAGAAAAATCCATCTCCAGACAGTGCAGTTGGTAGGCCATCCAACGAACGCGCCAGTCATGCTGTGATGCAGGCTTGGGTTGCTTTAGAGTCAATAGTAGCGTGCTTGCTAATTTCTCATAGGAGACTTTTTGTAACGAAAAAGTATCTGGGAAATTAGCATGCCTGGTCTCATAATTGGTTGTGCTCCAATCTATGAAGCGGCGAGAAATTCCTTCCTGTTTTGCAACTCTTAGTCCTGAAATAAGGGGCTGGCTGGGATCAATAGGAACATAGTTAAGAGACCCGTCTTCTTCCTGTTGAGTGCTCAAGGTAATCTGAGGTAGTAGCTCAATTCCTTCTTCTACCGAGGTTTGAAATTCAGGGGGCAGGGCAACAGCAAGACAATCCGCTTTTGCCGATAAAATACGGTTTCTAATTTCTCTGGCAAAACTGCCACTTCCATGTATTACTGGGAGAAAATGTATGCGGTCACTGAGTTTGAAAATATCATTCATATTAAAAACTATTTATCACTATCAGGGTGCAAAGGACTGTCATCATTAAAAAAGAAGTCACCCAATCCCATCGGTAAATGTTCATCTTGTAGGGATCTGCGATTTTTGGCAGCAAGGTTGTCCAAATCCAATGCGTCATCTCCTAAAACTTTACTGACGGATTCTTTCCACACTTCATCTTTGGATAGTGGGTGGTCCGTTTCCTGACTCAAACGCTTTAAGGCATATTGCAGGATATGGATTCCATCTCTGGGAGAAAACTCTAAATCCAGCTGATGAGACTTTTGCAAAAAATCCACGGTCATTTTTAATAGTTCATCTTCGGAAAAGGGGAGATGGTAACGGAGGATTTCCAGCTCATCCTCATAGCTTGGCATGCTCATTTGTAAGGTAGGCTGCAGTCTTGACAAGATATAGTCTGGAATCTCAAAAGTCGACTCATCATTATTCATAGTAACGCAGGCACGAAAGTCTTTATGAGCATGAATTTGTATTCCCGCGATGATGGATTCGACGTACCTTCTGTGGTCAAGCAAAGGGGCAAGAGAAGCCCAACTTTTTTCATTCATACGGTTTCCCTCATCAAGAATGCAAATCCCTCCTGTAATCATAGCGCAAACCAAGGGGGATGCGTGATAAGAGATGGAACCTTTCTCTGAAAGGACAGGGGTTACCAATAAATCTTCGGGGCGGGTGTCGCTTGTACATTGGAAGATGTATAAGGCTTGCTTTCGTTGCTGCGCCGCAACCATTGCTAAAGTAGTTTTACCCGTTCCAGGCATTCCCGTAATTCTAGGTGAAAGGGGATGATCCTTTTCCGAAACGATGAGCCAGCAGGCATGAATCTGTTTTAATATTTCATCCTGCCCGATCCAATTCGGTTGTGTCGAGTCCGGTTTGCTCAAATTGAGTGTGACACCATCAATAATTCTGGTTTGTTTTAAAATGTTTTCGTTGTTCAAAATTTATTCCTTAAAAGAAAACTATTTATAATTCGAAAGAGAATACTTTTTGATAATGGTTGCTGTCAAGTGGCGTGGTTTTGCCTTAGTGTTGTAGGATTATGCGCCTTCTCTTTTTTGAATTCGATAGAAATGTTATAATATTTTTTTAATTTAGGGAGAAAAATTTAGTGGATGATCTGTTTTTAATATTGGGCGCGATATTTGCCATCGCCATGATGGTTCTCATGGTCAAGTATGCCAAATTTATTCACGTCCAGCCAAAGGTTGAAGCGGAACGAAGAAAGATGAAAGAAGAAGGGCAAACCAATCCGGAGGAAAATTCCAATAACAATCAATAATGATATCTGATTGCCTTTGAATGATACGCAAATCCAGCAAGGAAACCATAGCCCCTTATTTAAGGGATGCCTCTAATTATTCAGGCGGGATGGCAGAAGAGGTACTAATCCCTGAAAATTTGGAGGAGCTCACCGAAGTTCTTAAAAATGACATTCGGCCTGTCACCATCGCAGGGGCGGGTACTGGGTTGACCGCTTCCAGAATTCCATCTGAGGGGATCGTCGTTTCACTCGAACGATTTAATGAAATCGGGTCCGTTGAGAAAGGGGAAGTCTGGCTGGGTCCTGCAGTAACATTATCTTCTTTGCAAGACCATCTAAAACGCACCGGTTGGTTTTATCCACCCAACCCTACAGAAACCAATGCATCCATCGGTGGTACTTTGGCGACCAATGCTTCAGGTTCCCGAAGCTATAAATTTGGTGTAACTCGTGATTTCGTCAACGCAGTAGATTGTGTTCTGTCTGATGGAAGAAAGGTATTGGTAAGGCGCGGTCAAAAAATAACGGACCCGCTCTGTCTTGATGATGGCAGTGAGATTGGATTTCCTGAAATCACTTATAAAAGCCCAAACTGCAAAAATGCTGCGGGTTATTTTGTGCAGCCAGAAATGGATTGGTTGGACTTATTAATAGGTTCCGATGGCACATTGGGTATATTTGTTAAGATATGCCTAAGATTGATACCCCAGCCCGCCGCATTTTTAAGTGGTGTCTTGTTTTTTGAAGAGGAAAAATACTGCTGGGAACTGACCTCTGAAATTAAATCGAAATCTTTTGTTTCGCCTTGTTCGCTCGAATATTTTGATCGTTTTTCATTAGAACTTCTAAAAGAGAAATATCCAAATATTCCTCTAAAGGCACAAGCGGCTTTGTTCTTTGAGGAGGATGTGGGAGATCAAGAGGATTACGATTCCAAATTGAATGATTGGATCAATTTTTTAACAGATAAAAATATACTTTTGGATGATTCGTGGTTTTCGCAAAATGAAATTGACAATGCAACCTTCCATGAGTTCAGACATCAAATACCCATTCTGGTAAATGAGAAAAATTCTCGTGCTGGCAGGGAAAAATTTGGAACAGATATGGCTGTTTCCGACGAATACTTTATGGATATGATGAAATTTTATGAAAAGACGCTTTCAAACACAAATATTCCATATGTTATTTTTGGTCATTTAGGCGACAATCATTTACATATTAATTTTCTTCCAAATTCTTCTCAGCTGAAACTTACAGCCTCTTTATATGATGAGATTGCACGCAAAATAATTTCTTGGAAGGGGACGGTATCAGCTGAGCATGGAATAGGAAAGAAAAAGAGGAAATATTTTGACCAAATGGTAGGCCCCATAAATATTGAAGAGCTAATAAGAATTAAGAATGTGCTGGATCCTCAAATGAGACTTGGAAAAGGTAATATTTTTTAACCTGCATGGGCTTTCTAATCAGTTGACAGCTTTATGCGAGAAAGAGTAAACTTTTCAGAATTGTTCGTTAGCGGTTGAGTAAATTAATTCATGCTGTTCAGCCTTATGGGGTTTGGAATTATGCTGGATTCGTTTAAAAGCCTGGTGTTAAATTATTCCTATGAGCCTTTGCAATTTTGCAGTGCCCGCCACGCTTTGATTATGGTTTTTGGAGGGCGAGCTGAAGAGCTCGACAATTCCAATTATTGTGTTCGAACACCCTCTGCAAGTTTTGCTATTCCTACCGTTATCCGTGTCCTAAAGATGGTTCATCGTAATCGTAAAAACGGAATTGCATTCAGCAAGAAAAATATTTTACGAAGAGATGATTATACCTGCCAATATTGTGGTACTTCCAACCATCCTTTGACTGTTGATCATGTAATGCCAAAATCAAGAGGTGGAAAAACCAATTGGACGAATGTGGTTGTTGCCTGCAAGAGTTGTAATTTGAAAAAGGGCAATCGGACTCCACTAGAAATCGATATGAAGTTAAAACGAAAGCCCATTAAACCAGATTATCAATTCGTGCCATTTGTTATACCCTCAGGACCGGACTCTCATCTTGAAACCTGGCAGAAATACCTTCCAAAAAAAATCCTGGCTAAATCTTCGAGCTTTTAGCAACCTTCGATTGTTAATATGTTAAGGTTGTGGTGTTATTAAATTATTGTTCACACCTTGATTAAGCACGGCACATGGAACCTAAATCACTTATACAGATTATTTCTGAACAAGAATTTCTAAATATTGTTCAGGAACCTTGCGAGCTGTTTTTTATGGTTAGCAACGATTTTGAAAAAATTGTTGAAGGCAAAAAGGATGTTTCTCGAAAAATTTATTCAAGACTAATGCAGGAATCGGAGTATTTGGAGAGTGTTTTGGATGAACACGGTGCTCGCGAAAATAAAGCTTGGTCTTTTTTTTCAGAATACATTGCTTGTATTCGGAATCTTGCGATAGCAGCTTTTTATGTCAAACATATATTAGATCGATATCCATATTATAAGTTGAAAGAGACAAAAGAAATTGATGAAGAGTTTCATGTGGCAGCTGACCAATCCTTGGAGTTTATTAATAGATCGATTCTAAATTTGAAGGAAGAGCTTATTCGTACCGGCAAGGTTAATGGATTAGCGTGCGTTGTAGATAAGGGCTCCGATGATGAATTTTTTAAGATTGAATCCAACAAACGGCTTCCCAAAAATATTCTGGATGATGATGTTAAAGAAGAACGGGAGCGGGTAATTGATCTTTGTCAAAAATATCGAAAAATTGCCAAATTGATACAAGAGGCAAAAATCGACAAATCAGATGATGTGCAAATTTTTCGTGCATTAATTCCTTCTAAATTGGATGAGAAAATTGTTCGTATGTATAAAGAGCACATCCATAGTGTCCAGTCAGAATATGACACCTATGTGAAAAACACATCCCTGGAAAAAGAATATGAGGATTTAGGAAACTTCAGAGGTTATGTTTCAATGCCCTTGCACCTTTTAGAAGTCGTGCTATGGCTTTGCCACTTTTATGAAAGACATGAAGATGATATTCGTCATGGTGAATGCAAACAGAACATTTCAAGAATGGTCAATAAGGATTTATTGCTTGGTCATATTGTGAATTTTGGTTTTTACTTCAGCAAACATTTTTTGCGTGAGGGAGACAAAATTGCTGTCGCAATTCTAGGAAAGTTAATTGAAAATATTCGGACAGAAGTAAGCATCCCGCAACCCTTGGGGTTTCATGCAAGACCCTCAACCTATATATCGCTTATTGCTCGTCAATATGATGGAGAGCTTCATATGCTGGTTGATGGTGATAAGTACAATGCTAAATCCGTCATGAGTCTATTGCAAGCGGGGGGAACCATTGCTGACAAGGGTTATAAAACTGTCGAATTCGAGGGCTCGAAACAGGCGATTGAGGATGTAAAAGTGCTTGCGCAGAACAACTACTGTGAGGAAGGCGAGTTTCCCCGCAAGCTCAGTTATTTAAGACCCGATGGTGTTTGATGAGGAATCCTTTGATAGTGGCTTCTAAATGAAAAATAGTCTGATCAGCGATCAATGCGAAATTTATGATGTTGTGGATAAACAAGACCGGGTGATTGGAAAAGCTACCCGACGGGAAATTCACCAAAAGAATCTTTTGCATCGATCCACTCATATTCTGGTTTTTAATTCCAAGAATCAGATATTTTTACAGAAGAGATCAATGTCTAAAGATGAGAATCCGGGATTATGGGACACTTCTTCTGCGGGTCATGTTGATTCAGGTGAAACTTATGACGAATGTGCTCATAGGGAGTTATGGGAAGAGTTGCATATCAAGGGCACATTAAAATCCTTAACTAAAATCAAAGCCTGTCGAGAAACATATCAGGAGCATGTTCAGGTATATATTTGTAAAACGGATGAAGCGATTATAATAAATCAAGATGAAATCAGTGAGGGTAAGTTTTTTGACTGGCTTTATCTAAAAAAAGAAGTCAAAGGAAACCCAAATCAATTCACATCGTCTTTTAAGCTAATTATACAAAATTTTGCGAAAGAAATTTTATTGGATACCCAAATTATATTATGACTACCTTTGATATTGTTGTTTGTTCTATTTTGGGATTGAGTGCCGTCGTTTCTCTATTCAAAGGATTCGTCAAAGAGGTTTTTTCTTTGATTTCCTATTTAGGTGGCTTCTTTATGGCCACCAAATATCAAGGAGCTTTATCTCCAATATTGATGGAAAGCATACCTAGTAAACCCATTGCGAAAGTATTAGCATTTGCAGCAGTTTATATTTTAACGGCAATCATAATCTCCCTAATGGGGAAGGTTGCCCGGGGGATGTTATTTTCGGGCACCCAATTATCTAAAATTGATCGATTAATGGGGGCGGTCGTGGGCTTTGGAAGGGGAGCCGTGATCATTATTGCCCTGACATTCCCGTTACAATTTTTCCCCAAGATCGGTGAGAAACTGACTAAGGATTCCCAAACAGCACCTTATATTGCTGAAGCTCTAGCATACGTAAACAAAAATCCAGGGACTCTCAACTTTCGCAAAACATTGACTGATAGTATAGATATTGAGGGTGCAAAGGAAAAGTTTGAAGAGTTGAAAAATCTTAAAAATATGGCGGATCAGTTTGAAGATCTGAAGAAAAGTTTACCTAACCTGGGTGGAGCTTCAAAATCAGGAGAAAAGCCCTTGGATGAATATTCAAAAGAAGATTTGCAAAAATTAAATGATATTTTGAAATCTGTTGAAAAGAAATAGCCCGAAAATTTCCCTCCTGTAATTTTATGACAACCAAAATTAATATTAACGGTGACATTCAAGACGAAGCTTCCATTTCTATTTTAGACCATGGTTTTTTATTTGGTGATAGTATTTATGAGGTGGTGTGCACAAACCGAGGTAAGCCTTGTTTTCTGGATGAACATTTAAATAGACTTTATGCATCGGCATCAGGAATTTCCTTAAAAATCCCTCATGGTGCAGAAAATATTAAAAAGCAGATTCAAGCAACATTGGACTCTGCAGGTAACACTGAATCCTACATCCGTATCATTGTCACTCGAGGCGTGGGGGAAATGGATATCGACCCTTCTTCTTGCTTCAATCCAAATATAATAATCTTTGTTAAGGGCATCCCTCAAATATCTGAGGAGAGTTATGCAAAGGGGATAGCGGTTGCACTGGTATCCATTAAAAGGAATTCCCGTGATTCCTTAAATCCTGCAGTTAAAACGGGAAATTACTTGAATAATGTTTTAGCTCGAGTCGAAGCCCAAAAAATGGGGGCTGAAGATGCGATAATGGTTAATCCTTGGGGACAATTGACAGAGGGTACTACTAGTAATTTATTTTTTGTAAAAGATGGGCGGATTTTGACTCCTGAAAAGGAATGTGGAATTCTTTCAGGAATCACCCGCGAGAAAATAATTCAACTGGCACTTGAGAACGGTATGACCTTAGAAGAAGGTAAATGGCCTGGAGAAGAATTATTTAAAGCTGAAGAAATCTTTTTGTCGGGAACGGTTAAAAAAGTAATGCCTGTATCAATACTTGATAACCGCCCTGTGGGTGAGGGAAAACCTGGGCCTATAACTCGAAAAATAATGAGACTTTACTCAGAGTTGCTAGATAGTTTAAATCAAGCCTGAATGATGGGAGAAACACTTGGCACTAATGGTGGGGCTTACAGGTGGGATGGGATCTGGTAAAACATTAGCTGCATCTATTTTTCAGGATTTTGGAGCGCATATTCTGGATGCAGACCTGATCTGTCGAAAGTTGGTGGAACCTGGCCAACCTGCATTAAAAGAAATCTCTGCAACTTTTGGTGAGAAAATCATTGATAAGTTTGGACGCCTTGATAGAAAAAAACTTGCTCAAGTAATATTTGGCGACCTAAATAAGAAAAATGAACTGGAAAACATACTCCACCCAAGAGTTTTTGAGGTTGAAAAACGCGAATATAAGACCATCTGTCAAAAATATCCAAAGGCATTGGTAATTGTCGATGCAGCATTACTGATAGAGTCGAGAAATTATAAAGAAATGGATAAGGTAATTGTCATTAATACGGACGAAAAAACTCAGATAAATAGGGTTATTGCTCGAAGTGGATGGAGCCATGATGAGGTGGTAGCGAGAATTAAAAATCAAATGCCTATTAAAGAAAAAATCAAGTATGCTGATTTTGTTTTGGAAAACTCACTGGATGAAGCCTATTTGAGAAATCAGGTGAAAAAGCTATACACAGAATTATCTCTTTTGGCCGCAGAAAATATTGAAAAAACAAGAACTTAGTGTTCAGTTCCTCTCCAGAAAACCCGTAGAATAACTAGATGAATTGTTTAAATTCGATGGAATTTCTCTATGGCTGAAGAACAAGAAGCAAAAGAAGAACTCTCCACAGACGAAGCGGCGGAATTAGAAGCTTTACTCGAAGATGCGGGGGGAGAGGATGCCGTTGCGGCAACCGGCATTAAGGGGAAAATCCAAAAGATTCTCTCCAATAAAAAGCTGCTAATGATTTTTGGGGGAGGAGCCCTTGTTTTACTCATCGCAATTGGAGCGGGTGTCTATTTTATGATGGCTGACACGGAAGAAGAGGTCGTGCCCATTGAGGAGGAGGCGGTGGAGGAAATAGAGGAAGAGGAAGAAACCAGTGCTATAGAAAAGGTAAATATTTATAAGCTGGAACCATTTTTCCTGCCGATTCGAGAAGATGGTAAGGAAACGGGAAGGTTTATTTCACTTTCAGCAAACCTTTTATTGAGTAACAGTGTTTTAAATAAGGACCTAGATAAGGTTTTACCTCTAGTGCGAAAAAATATATATGGCATTTTAAGAAGAAAAAACCCCAGTGACTTTACTCTTCAAAGATCAAACACCGAGGAGAGAATTAAAAGAGAAATCCTTACAGCTTCAAACGCCTTGCTATTAAGCGGAACGGGCACGGTTACCGATGTGTTTTTTTCCAATTTTGTGATTAAATAGCTTAAGTCTCTTGAATTGACAATATATTTCATGGGGTTATATTAAAATAATATAATAATGATTGGTGCTAGATATGCCCACAACTCCACAAGTGAATACGCAACAAGTTTTACAGATGGGCACCCACACCGAAAAAGTACAGCAAACCATTCAATCTTTGCCAAACGTAACAGCACAGCAGACAAATAAAGAACGTGAAGTTTCAGACGAATTAAAACGCACGCAAGTCCAGGAATTGGAAAATACATATTATATTGAGGAAACGGATCCTAAAACGGGTGCAAAAAAGAGAGTTCGAGTGCTGAAGAAGAAAAATGAACAGGATGAGGAAAAGTTAGATTCTGAAGAAAATCTGCCCCTGGAGAGCAATTATGGGGGCAAAATCAATATCCAAGCCTGAATACTTGCCCACCTATCTTATTTAATAAATAATCATAAAGAGCCATAATGGCTCGTGATTTTTCCGCCGATAAGTAAAAATTAAGACAAATCATTTTTGCAGAATTTTTGTCTGGACCCTGAGGTAATAATTTAATCTCTACTGGAAGGCATTTCTTTGGTTATTCCAACTATACCGCTTGAGAACCTTGTAAATAAGGTAATAAAGATTTTATCAGGAGAAAGTTCTCCGCTTATTCCTATGGGTCTGAAAAATCAGTTGCAACCTGGGAAACTCCTTCAGGGAGAAATTGTTAAGATTCTTCCCAAGGGCAAGGCCACAGTTTCTATTGCAGGCCAAAAAGTTGTTGCAGAATTGCCCGAAGTAAATTTAAAAACCCCAGATAATTCTGTGGCGGAAAAACCTGAGTATTCTTTTAAGCGCGGGCAAAAGATTTATTTGAAAGTTGAAAAGGTAAATCCTGAACCTGTTTTAAAATTGGTGGCCCCTCCACAACAGAAAGTTCAGGAGGATGGCTATACAACAAAAATTTCACGCAAAATTAAACCCGAAATATTGAAGTTTGAAAACTTTAGCGAATTAAAACTACCTCCAGATAAAATCGTTCCCGTTACAATTAGTCGAATTAATAATGCAAATACATTGTCGGTTCAGTTTGAAGATCAAAAGTTTCTTGTAAAAACTGAAAATGCCAATTTGTACCGCCCGGGGGAAACGGTCCGTATTCAATTTCAAAAGTTTGAAAACAGTTTTAAACCTGTTTTACTGGACAGCCCTGAAAAAATGGGGAAAGTAGACCTTGATTTTATAAAACCCTATCTCCCTTCCCGCACCCCTTTGGGTAAGCTCGTTGGTGAATTAACTCGCGATGTTTTAGACTCTCCGGTTTTGAAAGAATTAGCTATTAAACCAGAACTTGTTGGTAGATTAAAAGAAACCCTGGAAGCTCTGACCCCAAAACCAGGGGTAACGCCTGACAAAGTTGAAATAGAGAAGCAGGTGGATAAATCCGGCATCCGTTATGAGGCAAAAGTAAAGCAACTTCTATCCCAACCGGAGAATCAAAGGATAAGATTAGAACTAGCCAGAGACCTTAAAGGGCAGTTATTGGAATTAATCCAAACCACGGAAAAGGCAGTAAAGAACATACCCGAGCAAAAACAAAGCCGACAAATTTCTGATTTTCAGCAACGCATTAAAGTCTCGGTCGATAGCATTGAGTTGAATCAACTTTCTTCCCGGGTTTCTACGCAGGAAAATCAGCCTTTAGTATTACAAATACCCAATCCACTAAGCCCCAATGATAAAACGATTAACCTTTTTATTCGTGAAGGCTCTAATGACGAGAATGATGGGAAGGAAGATGAAGAGAAGGTCTACAACCTGGCTTTTTTTCTAGATCTCTCGGCTTTGGGGAATGTAAAAATCAATGCCAAGGTGGGACCCGAAAGTTTGGCGGTGCGCATGGATGTAGAGCAAGATGAAATTGCCGATTACATTCGTAATAACACAGATGAATTTGAGCAACAAATGAAAGATATAGACCTGAATACAACTGTGGAATGTTGTGCCGAGGAGAAAGTTAATCCTATCAAAGATAATTTGATCGAGTTGTTGGTGACCCAGAACACCTCTCTATTAAGTGTGAAAACATGAAAAAAGATAGTTCTGCATCAAACAAATCAGCTGTTTCCCTTCAGTATAATAAAGGGAACAACAGGGCTCCTAAAGTAACCGCAAAGGGGCAGGGTTGGGTAGCAGATAAAATTATTAAAATGGCACGTGAAAATAATATTCCTATTCGTGAAGATAAAGATTTACTCAACTTGCTTTCTGAAATTGATATAGGGCAGGAAGTACCGGAATCTCTATATAAGGTTGTGGCAGAACTTCTCGCATGGGTATACCAACTCAATCAAAATTATCCCGGTTCTCAAAGTGGAAATAGAAAATAAGCGGAAATGAATTGAATTATCGTTATAAAATCAACTGAATTCACCTTGACCTGCAGAGGGCCCTCTGATATCCTTAGAAAACAATATGTTATCAGATCATGAATACATGTTGGCGGTTCGGAGATGCTATAAAATTATTGTTTATAATTTTTGAATAGAAAGTATTAATTTGATCCAGACGATTCGAAAAATAGGGTTGGTTCTTGCCTTGTTCCTGACCCCTATTTACTTGCCTGCTGCCCATGCAAGTTTTTCCTACGAAACACATACCTTAAGTAGTTACCATTTCACAACGCCTCCTGGCCTTACTGACGAAGTTAACTTCTGGAAAAAGATTTATTCAGAATACACAACTCGACACGCTGTTGTGCATGACATGAGCGATCTGGGCATAGTCTATGAAATTGTTTATCTAGGTGAAAAGCCTTTATCCCGACGATCTAAAGAAAAAAAGCTGGATAAAATAAAGGCCAAATACAAAAAAATATTAAGGCGGATAGCCAAAGTAAAAAATAAATCTACCTTAAAAGGTGAAGACCTTCGTGTTTATAAGCTTGCAAAAAAAGATTTTTATAAAGCCTCTCGCCGAATACGGGCACAATTAGGACTTAAAGACAGATTTAAAGAAGGAATAGAACGTTCCGGGCTTTATATGAGAGAGATCAAAAGAATATTGAAGGTTTATAATCTTCCTGAAGAATTGAGTGTCTTGCCCCATGTAGAATCGTCTTTTCAAATAGGAGCCTACTCCAGTGCCGGAGCGGCAGGGATTTGGCAATTCACACGCGGTACCGGGCGATTATTTATGCGAGTAGGATACGATGTAGATGAACGAAGGGATCCGATTCTTGCAACCTATGGTGCCGCAAAATTATTAAAAAAGAATTTTGAAGTAGTAAATGCCTGGCCTTTAGCTATTACAGCTTACAACCACGGCCTTCAAGGAATGCGACGGGCTCAAAAGCGGCATGGCTCGGATATTGTTAAGATTATAGAAAAATATAAAAGCCGCACCTTTGGTTTTGCATCGAGGAATTTTTATGCGGAATTTCTTGCGGCTCTTCACGTTGTAAAAAATCAAAACAAATACTTCCCCATACTAAATATTAAAAAGCCCCTTAGGCGGGCCTCCATCCGGTTGCCAGATTATATTCATATTAATACAGCTGCGAACTATTTTGGTATGACGCGGGAAGAAATTGCAGATGCCAACCCTTCATTAAGACGCCCGGTTCTCAATGGCGAGAAAAGGATTCCTAAAGGATATGTCTTTCAGGCACCCGCATCTAAATTTAATAATTTGCAAGCCCATTACAATAAAATACCTAAACAGGTACTTTATTCAAGGCAAATCCGATCAAAATTTTACACTGTAAGGAGAGGCGATACCCTCTCAGGGGTTGCTCTAAGATTTGGCACCAGCGTGCGTTCATTAAAGGCTTATAATAATATTGGCAGACGTAACAGGATTTATATTGGACAGGTATTGCAATTACCAAAAGGGAGATCAAGGCCAACTTTTCGCCTGGCAAACTATACCTCTGAGAATCATTCCTTAGTGTCGTATAGAGTTAGAAGAAATGACAACCTTTCAAAAATTGCTAAACGATTTAATACGGATGCGCGCTATCTGGTAGAAATCAATAGAATCAAAAACCCTAACTCTCTTTATCCTGGACAAAGAATCAAGGTTCCACAAACAGGTCCTTCCATCCAGCTGGCTAAACTAGAAAGCAAACGCCAATTAATGCAGAGCGACTATTACCGGGTCCGAAAAAATGACAACTTATCCAAGATTGCAAAGCGGTTTGATACAGATGTAATTCATTTAACAAGTTTAAATAGAATGAGAGACCCCAACTCGCTATACCCCGGGCAAAAATTGCGGGTGGCCGACAGGAAGCCAGCGCCTGCAAAAGCTAAGAAAAAACATCAAATAAAAAATTTCAAACTTTCGGTAGATAGATCACTGGTTTCAAATGCTTCGTCTAAAGCCAAAAAGGAGATCAAATTACAGCGCGCTGTTCCAGAAGGAACTTTAAAGGTTGCTACAAAAACGAAATCCAATGAGCGTTTGAACAAAAACAGGCCTGCGTTCATGCCTGTATCGTTTTCATCTGGGACTCATCACAACATTGGTACTATAACAGTTGATTTTGATGAAACCCTAAGCCACTATGCAGAATGGGCGCTCTTGTCAGTGGGTGAGTTGAAAAAAATCAATAAATTACCAGGTAAGGGGGTAATTACTGTTCACGATAAACTGCGCGTTAGTTTCAGAAAAACTGACCCGGATAAATTTGAAGAAAGAAGACAGGAATATCATAAAGCTATTCAAGAAGACTTTTTTAATAACTATGACATAAGAAAATTGACAATTAGAAGTGTGGAGAAAGGTGAAACTTTATGGGAAATCTGCAATGAAATCTACACCATTCCACTTTGGCTTCTGAGTAGCTACAACTCGGAAAAAGATATCCGCTCTTTGGCGGTAGGAGAACCTATCGTAATTCCAATTATCTCTCCCAAAACCGGTTGAAAATAGCCATACTTCCCTCCTACGTTCTTTATATTTTCACATTGAAATTTATTTGAAATGGTCCAGTGCGGTTTTTATTGCAGTTAAGTGGGCATTAACCCTGGTTGTAAGATCAAACTGACTGGCAGCCTCTAGAGTTAGACATAGTTGCGTTCCTTTGGACAAACCATACAAGGCCATAGGCCACCAATCCATATCAGAAATATCTAATTCTTTTCCAATAATGCCCTGATATGCTGACGATCCATCAATTTCAGTATCTAAATTTATGGGCATAATTTCTTTTAAGGAATTTAATATTTCCAAACCTATTCCTTCATGTTTATTATTCACCCCTTTTTGATAAAGATAATAGCCGTGGCTTTCATTGTCCTCGTGTAGCTCCACCGTTAGCTCAAACACAGTATCCAGAATTGACTGGACAAATTTTACTTCTAAAGGGGGATCACTAACTTTGAAAAGCCTATTTAGATCCTTTCCCTGATGGTTCTCACGTGTTCCAAATTCGTAACCATAAGGATTAGTACAAGGTAATAAAGTAATTTCCCATTCATCGATGTAGGGTGAATAATCACCTTCTTTTAAAAATTTAAGGATAGTTTCGACTCCACCAGGTTCATCCCCATGGATTCCCGCCGAAATTAAGACGCGTCGAGAGTTCCCTTTTCCAAGTACAATTTTTATTAAAGGGTAAAAGCCAGCGGGTGTTTGGTACGTGTGTAAATATTCTATATTACCTTGGTCGGCAAAAATATTTTCAAGGCGATGGATTACTGAATCGAAACTGTTAATTTTTTTGATAGATGACACTATTTAGATATTCTTATCAGGAAATTCACACTCTTTATTTATGACGCATTTCTGGCAATCGAAGACCTTTGCTTTGCAAACGTAGCGACCATGAAGAATTAAGTATCGGTGGGCATCCGCAGCCCATTTTTTTGGTGTGATTCGAAGCAGTTCCTTTTCAGTGTCTAGAACGGTTTTCCCAATAGCCAACCCCGTTCGATTTGATACTCGAAACACATGTGTATCTACAGCAATGGTGGCATGACCAAAGCCTTCATTTAATACTACATTTGCTGTTTTCCTGCCAACCCCGGGCAAATATTCCAACGCATCTCTATTTTCCGGAATTTTCCCATCGTGTTTGTCCAACAATATTTTACACGTAGCGATTATGTTTTTGGATTTAGTGGGTGAAAGGCCTACAGGTCTAATTAGTTTTTGGAGATTCTTTTGACCCATTAATAAAATGGATTCTGGAGTAGGGGAGGTGCTAAAGAGCTTATTGGTAACCGAGTTTACTGTTTTGTCGGTAGATTGTGCACTTAAAATAACGGCTATAAGTAATTCAAAATGATTCTTATAATCCAGTTCCGATTCAGCAGCCCCCAATTTTTGGGAAAGTTTTTTATATAACCTATTTACGACTTTGCTGTCCAAAATGCTTTGGTGATCAACCAGCTAAGGGGATTTTGCACACCGGACGCCCACCCAATAATTCTCAGTGGGGTCTGACATACCTTTGTGACGCGCTGTAACTCGCATATACTCCTCATCAATCATCCAGGAACCACCTCGAATAACTCTAAAGCTCTGCCTGTCTGGCCCTTTAGGGTTTTTCATTGGACTATTTTTATAATATTCATAGGAATACCAGTCTTCCACCCACTCCCAGACATTACCCATCATATCGTACAAACCCCATGCATTAGGAGGTTTTTTACCAACATGTGGAACTTCTCTTGGAGCGTTCCCTGAATACCACATTCGATCATCATCAATTTCATTACCCCATGGAAACTTCGTTTGACTGCCCGCGCGAGCAGCATATTCCCATTCAGCTTCGGTAGGCAGCCTTTTTTCGATCTTTTTACAATAGGCCCTGGCCTCATGCCAATCTATGTGGGTAATAGGTTGATCAGGATGATGAAAGACCGAGCGGTTGAAACTCATTGTTGCATCCCATTTTTTTTGGGTTACCTCATGAGTGTCCAAATAAAAACTGTCCAAGCATACTTTATGAGCTGGTTTTTCCCGGTAATTATCGTCGTCATCCTCATAAATCCCATTATGGTTGGTTCCCATAATGAAACACCCAGATTTAATTAATATCATTCCTTCATTATTAGCCCAAAGAGGGATTGGAAAGAATAAAAATAACAGTATTATAAATAAGGCTGATTTTTTCATGCGGTGAATTGTACTGGTTGAACAGGAATCGGTCAAGTGATCAAAATAAACAAAAATGGGTCGAAAATAAAGAAAAATAGACATATTTCCGTGAAGATTCCAGCAAATTTGACGATACAGTAATAAATTGTTTCTATAACTCCATAAAGAATTTATGCCCAAATATATTCCCTCAAAGCTTCTTTTGACATTAATAATTTCTTGTTTTTTGAATGGTAATGCATTTGCTATTTATAAACATAAAGTTTTTGTAACCGAATTTGATAATCCCAAAATTTGGAATAAACCTTTTAGTCTAGGAAAAATATTATCTAATCGTCTTGAAAAGGAATTAATTCAGGAAGGCAGCTTTCAAATTATTTCTAATAGAAAAATTGCGGACATAATGTATCAAAATAAGGCCGAATCGCAGGAGATGGACGAACCTCTTAATCAAATGCCAAAAGATCCAATGATGAATAAGGGATCGGATTCAATGAGTAAGTTAAAGGGCAAACTAAAACACCGCATGAAAAAGTCTCAATTTCCTCTCAATAAACACAAACAATCAATTAGAAAAAAGAGACAGCCTCGGCCCTACAGTGCGGAAGGTTCAAATACTAATTATCAACGGCAGACTAAATTAGAACCTGCTATTCACTATATCAATGATAATTCATTAAATAATTTAATACAGATACAAGGATCTTCCAATGGAATGATGAAAAATGAAGGAATGCTAAATAGCATGGAGAAAATGGCACCATCGACACCAATGATGAGCCATGATCCTATCCCCTGGTCTGTAAGATTAGGAA
>CAZECX010000066.1:0-18434 GCA_964510965.1 uncultured Nitrospina sp.
GTGCCTGTGGAACTCGAAATAAAGGTGGTGATTTAGGCCTTCTCGAATTCAATACCGCCGCGCCTGAACTTGAAAAAGCAGCAATGGAAGCCCCTGTAGGTGAAGTACGTGGCCCCATAAAAAGTAAATTCGGATACCATATTTTTATTGTCACTGAAGAAGAGAAAATGACAGATATGGGAATTGATGGTCTGACAACAACTGGTTTCGGCGCTGGAGACGGAACACTCTAATCCCCCCTGATTTCTCATGCAACTCAAAGGTATTCATCACATTGCTCTAAATGTAAAAGATTTGGATCGAGCCGAAAGGTTTTACACCGATGTATTGGGATTCCAAGTCACGCACCGTTTTTCCAAAGGATTAAATCATCTCATGCTGGAAACCGGAAATGCTGCAATCGCTCTTTTTGAAGCCCCAGATCTGGAAGTCAAAGAGGCAATGAATCTTTTGAGTGAAGAGGGTTATCTGCATCTTGCATTCGAAGCCAATCCCACTGACTTTGAAAAAATTGTAAAAGAACTTAAAGACAAAAATATCACAATCGATAGTGGACCTGTAAAAAGAGGGGATGGAGAATCTGTCTATTTCAATGACCCCGACCACAACCATTTGGAAATTCATTGCGACAATCCCAAATGATCGAATCTATCCTTGAAAAAGCCATTGCCGGACAGCGCCTTGAACCCACAGAAGCCGTAAAACTTTTCGGCACAAAAGATATCCTCTTACTGGGTAACGTAGCATCGCGTCTTACCCGAAAAAAATTAAAAGAAAAAACCATAACTTATATTGTTGACCGCAATATCAATTACACCAATGTCTGTGTCACCGACTGCTCTTTCTGCGCGTTTTATCGTAAAGAGCCTGACAAAGATGCATACGTCCTTCCTTTCGAAACCATTGCTAAAAAAATCGAAGAAACTCTGGCCATCGGGGGTCGGCAAATATTGCTGCAGGGCGGACATAATAACAATCTAAAAATCGATTATTTTGAAGATCTGTTTAAAAACATCAAAGCTAAATATAATATTCACCTGCATGCCTTATCCCCATCCGAAATCCTACATACCAGCCGGATTTCTAAAATATCTTTGAATGAAACTTTAAAAAGAATGAAAACCGCTGGACTCGACTCCATACCCGGAGGGGGCGCAGAAATTCTCGTGGACCGGGTACGACAAATAATCAGCCCAAAAAAATGCAGTAGTGATGAATGGCTGGAAGTGATGGAACAGGCGCACCAAATGGATATTCCCACAACAGCAACCATGATGTTTGGTCATGTAGAAACCCTTGAGGAGCGCATAGAACACCTCAACCGGCTTCGCCAGCTACAAGATAAAACCGACGGCTTCACTGCTTTCATTGCATGGGGGTTTCAACCGGGAAACACCGAGCTTCAAGGCCAAACGGGAATCAAAACAGCAGTGAGCGGATTCGACTATCTAAAGACTCTGGCAATCAGCAGAATTTTTCTCGATAACTTCGACAATCTACAATCCTCCTGGGTAACGCAAGGTCCTAAAATTGGTCAGGTGTCTCTTTTTTATGGTGCAAACGATATGGGCAGCACCATGATGGAAGAAAATGTAGTAGCAGCAGCGGGCACTGTCTATTGTCTTGACGAAGAAGAAATCAAACGACTCATCACCGACGGCGGCTTCACCCCGCAACGCCGTAATATGCAATACCAACACGTTGATTAAATTCAGGCAAAAAAAACCTCCCTCTTTTTGCAAGAGGGAGGAAAATCATAGTAAAAGGGTAAATACTATCTATCAGCTTTTCAAGTAATGACCTTTAGGCTTCGCGCCTAGCGGCTAGAGAGCGCGTCGGCCTAACAATGTTTTAACAGAAGACTTATCGTTGCCTTTGGCAAGCATGAAAGCTGTGAAAGACTGCCGCAGAGAATGGGGAGTGGCTTCTTTTTCAACTCCTGAAGAGTGCAGAGCGGCCTTGAAAAATTTCGTCACGCTTCGCGTGGTTAGATTCCCCCCCCGTTCACTTGGAAAAAGATAATCATCCGGGCCTTTGTTTCCTATTTGCCGTTGCAAAGCATCTTTGAGTCCCATAGAAAAAATGGTGGTTCTTGCTCCAAACTTACCAATTCCTGGAACAAACATTTTCAATTTCTCCAGATTAATATGCTGAACTTTTACAGCGACCAGCTCAGAAACTCGAAGACCTGCCGTATAAGCCAACTCAATCATCAGTCTATGCTTTAAATTTTCCGCAGAAATCGCGATCTTTTTCACTTCACTGATAGTGAGTACTACCGGCTTTAATTTTTTCTTTCGCGGCCTTTTGAATCCTTCCAAAACCAGATCCTGATTGTAAACTGCCTTGTGAAAATAACTGAGCGCGTTGTAAGCCTGATCTACCGTTGACCGGGACTTTCCCTGAGTGATGAGATCTGCAAGATATTGACGGATTTCAACATCTGTCACTTCACGTGGATTCTTTAAATTTTTGTTTCGAACAAAATTTCGTAACTGACCTAAATAAGCTTTGATGGTTTGTGGACTGTATGCGCGTTGTTCCAGGTTTCCCTGAATGGCGCTGAACAATCGAGATATTGATAAAGGATGGGTTGTGACGTTGTTCATGGTGGACTCTCCTACGGGAACTTATAAGATTGAAAAAACTAGTGGGATAAGAAACGCTTTTGTCTAATGCGGAATAACTAATTGAAAATTAATTACTTGTTAATTCTGGATACCGGAACACTAACTTCCGCTATCTAAAAGCTAATATAATCAATTAGTTACCAAACGTCAAGAGGAAAGTCCTAAAAAATCAGCCCTTTAGGAAGGAGGAAATGCCAAGTTCTAACTAAATTTTCAGCGAATGCTCTAATTTTTGTAATGCACCGATGGCAGGAAGATGATCCTGCTCTGCGGCGCGTCTCAGCCAGTGGATGGCTTCGATAAAATGGACCGAAGTTCCGCGTCCATTTCGGTACATCAATCCCAGTTGGTATTGTGCATCGCTATGGCCGTGCTCGGCGGCCTTCCGAAACCATTTAAAAGCTGCGGTTTCATCTACGGTTTGAAAACGGTATCCCAATTCCGCCTGTGCCAGTATGTTGCCTTGATCTGCCGATTTCTGGTACCAGTTCAACGCCTCTTCCGAGTGTTCCAACAATCGAGCCAGATTGTATTGAGCTTGATCATTGCCTTTCTCCGCTGCACGCCGATACCATTTAAGACATTCGTGTTTGCTGAAAGGAACCCCCTCACCGCGTTCATACAATCCGGCAAGATGGTTCTGCGCCCGGGCGTGACCTTGTGCTGCCGCTTTTCTCAACCAAGAGATATCGGAAGATTCCGTCTCAGCATTTTGCGATTCCATTTGCGACGTCTTTCGGTACCATTTTGCGGCCTCTTCAAAATCTTTAGTTACCCCCTTGCCCACAAAATACATGCGACCGAGAGCCTGACCTGCTTGCAGGTTGCCCTGTTCCGCTGCCTGTCTGTACCAATGGGAACTTTCCTTTTCCGAACCCTGATTTTCGTATAAAAGTCCAAGATGAAATTGCGCCAAATGGTTGCCCTGCTCTGCGGCAAGCTCAAACCATCTCAAGGCTTCGTCTAATTTGTTATCGCTAAAATATATTTTCCCCAAACTGAATTGAGCATAATCGTGACCCTGCCCTGCAGCTTTTTCAAACCAGTGAACGGCTTGTTGTAGATTTTGTTTCACTCCATCGCCATTGAGATACATCCTTCCCAGATTGTATTGAGCAAGCACATAGCCTTCCGCTTTGTGGTACCAGTTTAAAGACTGGGCATGATCTGCGGGAACGCCTTTACCGTGGTAATACATTCTCGCAAGATGAAAACGCCCAAAAACATCCCCTTGCCAGGCTGCCTTACGATAACAATTTACCGCCTTTGTCAAATCCTGCTCGATGCCTTTTCCATTTTCGTAAAGAATCCCTAAAAACACCTGCGAGCGGGTTTCATTTTCTTTTGCAGAGAGCTCAAAATAATTAAAAGATTGCTGGTCATCTTGCTCCACACCTTCTCCAAGAAAATACAGCATCCCCATATTGAATAAAGCTTGTGGATGGTCCTGTGCCTTCTTGTACCAGTGAAAAGCCTGTAGCGGATCTCTCTGACAGCCTTTGCCATAGTCGCAAAGCAAACCTAAAGAGTTTTGTGCCTCCGCATGGCCTTCGTTGGCAGCTCGTTGCAACCATAAGAAGGCTTCTTCATATTCTTTCTGCTCGAAAAAATATTTCCCCTTTTGATAAAGGTCTTCACCTGTAGGTTTAAAATCGGGAGATGTCGTTTTCAAAAAATGTCGGGCATGTGCATGGCCCTGTTCGGCAGCACGACAAATCCATTGCAAAGCCTTTTTTGGAGCTCTTGCAACACCCTCGCCGCAATAATAAAGCGTGCCTAATTTAAACTGCGCGAGATCCAATCCATTCATTGCGGCTTTTCTAAACCATCGCGCTGCCTTGACGGAATCTTTACCCACACCCTCTCCACGATCATAAAGATCGCCCAAGTTATAAAGACCCGCCTCATTCCCATTCAATGCAGCTTTTCGGTACCAACCGATCGCCCTATCGTAATCCTGTGGAACGCCTTCACCTTTTTCGAAAAGGACTCCCAACATATTCTGTGCGGTGTCGTTATTTTTATCCGCTGCCTTTTCAAACCATTTGGCAGCCTGGTCCGAGGCTTTTTCTGTTCCTTTACCCTGGTAATACATTCTCGCAAGATTAAACTGTGCCACGCTGTCATCCTGTTCGGCGGCCTTCTCATACCATTGCAAACTTTGTCCGAGATCTTGTTTCACACCCAAGCCATTTTCATACATTAAAGCCAGAAAACCCTGCCCTTTTGCAGAACCCTTTTCCGCAGCTTTCTCGAACCATTTAAACGCTTCTTCATGATTTTGAGAGACACCTACTCCCTTAAAATAGACCACCCCTAAATTGTATTGCGCCTGAGCTTCACCGGCCCTTGCCTCCTTAAACCAGGTTTCGATTTTTCTGCGCTTCAATTTTCCCAATGCACCTGAACCTGTCTTATAAAAAACATCTGGAAGTTGATCTGCAGCCACAGAAGAGTTCCAGGGAAAAGAAACGGACTGGTTTTCAGAAATGGATTGTTTGATGGGAAGGTTCACTTTTAGTTCCTGCATATCTCCGCAGCTCAAATAAACTCATGAGCCAGGTCGCGAATTCGCGCCTTGGCTTTATTAATTTTTTCTTCAATGTCTTCAGCTATGTCCTGCAAAAGGTCGCGCCCTTCTTTTTCAGCGGAATCGATATTAATTTTTAACTGAAACATTTCTGACAATTGTAATTCTTCAATCTCAGCAGAAATACTATAGAGACGACCTCGAACCTGGGCCAACTGAATAACCACACGCTCCAATTGTTCTCCCAATTCAAGAGTGTCTTCAGAGAAACCCTCTGCCTCCCATTCCACAAGAACAGAACGGATGCCTTCTTCATCGAGCTTGTCATAAGCTTGATTGAGTTTGGCCATGAGATCGTTTCGTTTATTCCTTTCTTCAACGGATGCGCTCAAGTCAGGATGAATTTTTTTTGCAACACGGCGGAATAATTTTTTGAGATTTTCTGGGGGACAAAATTCTTTCTCGGGTTTCACCGTATTCTCTTTTTTCTGGGAATATTCTTTTGCCTGTTCGCGAGCCGATTCCGCTTCCTCACTAAATGTCTCTGCCTTCGGATAAAGTTTGGCTGCCAAGCTCAATACCTGTGCCTTAACAATGTCCATTTCCGCATACTTCGCGCCGACCACTTCCTGATATCGAATTCCGAAAAGATTCAACTCCGCTTTTTCAGTAGAAAGTTGCAATTCCATTTCAGCTAAATTTTTGCGCAGTTGCGCTAATTCACGCCGCTTGGCCTGCAGTTCTTCAGCTTGAGGACTTAAAATCTGGACAACAGATGACATCACTCGCTCGCAAATTTTGTTAATTGGGAATAATTTATTATCGGGCGTTGCCCCCTATAAAACAAGGGGGTTGTGGTTAAGTTGGACGGAAAGGAATTAAAATTTGATCGATACAAATGACAGTTTTTATACTTTTCGACGCTAAAACTCAATAGCCATAACTCCAAATAAATCAACGAACTTTTAACATTAAAACAGATTATACCAATAAAATCAATAGCTTACATTTTAACGGCAATTTATCCCCCCAATAGTCCTAAAACTCCTTTAAAATTGGTTAGTTCTGGATTTTCTGCTAAATTGAAAACAGGTTCATTCAGGAACTCATAAACGTAAAGATTAATCCATTTTCTCTAAATGAAAAAATCTCTTATTTCTGAAGATTCCCCGTTTCTAGTTCACGAAACTCGAAAAAGCAGATGGGCCATTCCCTACCACCCGGAATGCCTCAACGCCAGAATCAACAACCTGCTGACTAAAAATCAGGAATTCATTCAGGAGAAAAAAGTTCTCGATGTTGGGTCCCATATGGGAACGTTTGCGTACGCAGCTCTTGAATCAGGCGCAAATTTCATAGAAGGAATTGATACCGAAGAAAAAATGATTCTTTTAGGAAAGGAGCTTTTTCAGGAACTGGAAATTTCCCAGGAAAAATATTCCATGAAGGTAACCAATGCGTTCGAGTTTATGGAAAATGTTGAGGAGGGAAGTTTTGATACGGTGCTTTGTTTGGGTATGCTTTATTACACAACAGAGCCCTATAGATTGCTCAAGCTCATGTTGCGGGCAGCAAAAGAAACCGTGATACTCGATACTTTTACGGCAGGCTATGCAGCCATTCAGGGAAAAGACGCTCCTCAGGTTTATGAAAATATAAATGAAGAAACTCTGGAGCTACCGATCATGCTCACAGCTTTGACGCAACCTGGAAAAAAAGATTATACCCTTCCCCATTCCTTTGATTATCGCAACAAAGACCTCAGCCTCATCACACTGCCCAGTGCAGCGTTACTCGAAATCTGGTTCCAATCTTTGAATGTTGAGTTTAAAAAACTGGATTGGTCTTCTTATAGCACCCGGCCCTGCACCTACCACGACTTACTCACCCCCGAGCAAAAAAAGGCTTCTCACTGGGCCGATGTTTATACAAGCGGAATTCGTGTTTCCTACTTGTTGCACAAATAAATTTATGGGTTGGGTTGCCGACCATAGAGCTTGTTTGCCTCTGCTGCGATTTTACCGTGAAGATATAAAACCAGCCAGCGTTTGCCCCCCTCTTTGACTACGCCAAACACCACATCCCGCATAAGGATTCCCGGTTGTTTTTTTTGCAAGGTTCTATATAAAGTATGAGACCATTTTGCAACACGGCCCACCTGATACTTGTTCACCCATTCTAAAATTTTATTTTCCCCAAAAGGCAGAGCCATTTCTTTCACTTGCGTAAGTTGAGTGATTCGGATTTTTAAAATTTTATTCAGCACCGGTTTTTGACCCAGCCGGACTACTCCCTCCAAAGAATCGGAAACCGATTGAAGCAGGTCGCAAACCCGTACTTCATAAATTGGAAAAACAGAATCAGAATGGTAATGTCGGGCTATTTGATCTGTCAGCGAAAAATAAATTTGCCCCGCCTTCTTCCAAGAAATTGAGGCCACTGAAAAAAGAATTTCTTTTTTCGAAGACTCGGCAATCTGTTGCACATTTTCAGAAAGTGGCACCTCAGGTTCATCTTGAAAACGTTCCCATTCTGCAAGAATTTCCTCGGCCTCTATATCTTCATCTCTTGAGTTATCTCCGTAAACCTTAAGTGCCGCCTCACCCACCAACAACAATCCCTGCACCAGCAGGGATCGTACAACGACCGTTTGCAACTTTGCAGAAAAGGGTCTTAGTAGACGCCTCATGGGTCCTGATTTATTTTGCCTGACTTTTTTAATATCATTGGACGACGTGCTGAAACTCTCGAAAATCTGAATAACCCGAAACTGTGTCACATAGTTTATCCGAGGTAAATGGATTATATTCAATACTGTTTGATTCGCTGCCTGAACCGCGTCGAGAACATCTCCTAATCGCGCTTGTTCTATTGGAACGGAGGCATTGGGGTGGTAAATAGATGCGATTTTTTCTATCAAAGAAATGGATTCAGATTTAAAATACCATTTCTTAAAATCCACCTTCTGCAGTTTGGCGCAAGCCATCAAAGTTTCTTGAATAGCCTTTTGCTCTTTTTCAGAAGTGGTTGTGCGACCTCTAGCGCTAAACGAATCCATTTGGCTTTTCATCCACGATAAAAGACGATAGCCGCCGATCAAATAATTCGCCTTGCTGGCAATCATCCCCAATAAAAGGGCTCCCAGCAAAAGGAGAATATCAAAGGTTGCCAAAACGCACCTCGTTTTTAATATATTGGAGAATAAGCATTGGTGTTATATTGAACTTATGTGTTTCCTGTTCCGCAGGAAGCCACCTGGCAAACCTTAAAATGTAAATTAAGATGGCCCATCGCTTCCATAAAATTTTATCATTGATCCTCTTGGTATTGATTTTAACTCAATGCAGCGATAAAAATAGTGGAGAATATGTTCAGGAAGGGTTGGACCATTTAAATCACGAACAATATGATTCTGCCCGAAAATCTTTTTTAAAAGCTATAGAAATAGATGCAACTAATGCGGATGGATATTATGGTCTCGGAGGCATTTATAATTATCAGAAAAAATTTAAAGAAGCTGAACAGGCCTTTAAATCGGTCTTGAAAATCGATCCCACCCATCACAACGCCTGGTATAGCCTGGGTTATACCTATGAATTGATGGGAAAGAAGGAAGAAGCAGAAGAAAGTTATAAAAAATATCGACGTTTAAAAGGGGAAATAGATTCGCTCATGGGCCAGGAAAAACATTGAGACTAATTATTGCTTTCATCCTTATATTTGTCTGGGTCAGTGCCTGCGCCCCTGCCAAAAAACACCGAAAGCGATATAAAAAACCCGACTATTCCGAGCGCCACCATAAAAAATCCAGAAAAAAATCAGTTCGCGCAAAAAAGAAAGAGCCGCCAACACTCAAAAGTCCGCCTCCTGTTATTAGCAACAGTTCCCTGCTTCCCACCATTTTAAATGAAAAGGACCAAACCCTGATGATATTAATCGATCAGGGAAAATACCTTGTGGGAGTAAAAAAAATGGCAACCCGCGGAACATTGAGTCCCGATGAAAAAGGTTCTCAATACGTAACGCTATCTGCCTTCTATATTGACAGGACAGAAACCACAGTAGCTAATTTTAAAAAGTTCCAACCACGATACAATGAAAAGCCTTATACCAATGGCAAGGCTTGCCCGCAATGCCCTGCTATGGGAATCAATTGGTATCAGGCAAATAAATACTGTAAATGGGCCGACAAGCGTTTGCCAAGCGAAGCGGAATGGGAAGCAGCCGCCCGGGGAAACTCAACTTTTACGTGGCCCTGGGGAAATGAGTATCTCCCCCAACATGCCAACACCTTTGGAAAAGAAGACGGGCATTTATCGGTCGCAACGGTGGCTTCTTTTCCTATGGGTGCAAGTCCATTTGGAGTGATGGATATGGCGGGTAATGTTTGGGAATGGGTAACAACAGAAAGCAAAAGTTTACAAGTTGTCAAAGGCGGTGGCTGGACAAGCTATAGAAGCCAATCCAAAATATCTTTTCGCAACGCTGTCGATGCAAAACTGAAAAACCCCACCTTCGGCTTCCGCTGCCAACGCGCCGCCCACTAGCGTGGGAGGCAGAGTCAGCGAACTATTGTAAAATGGGAAGCGATATCTGAGAGTTTGGCGAGAAAGAAAAGGTCTGCTATCGGCCCAGACTGTGTGAAAACTCAAAACTACCTCTAAATAGGGGGTCCCTGACCCCTTCCTAACATGCTGATCGTTGCTCTACGAGCTTCTGGTGAAGTCGGTTTTCTGTAAGGAGTCTTGCTGTCCGAGTTTTCACACAACCTGGGCCAATAGCGGACACCAAAATTCTGTTCCATAAATAAAAACCCCAGCCCCCCGCCGATAAATTGAGGGATGGGTTGTATTGAAAACTTTTAAACACATTCCTGAGTCGGGAAAAAAACTCGGTTCGATTTCCTAACTTATCCCTAAGCTGCAACGTGGGCATCGCTATCTGTGAACTGTTTAAGGACAAAAGGAGAAGTCATTGTTGTGAGAAGACCACTATAACCCAAACTAAACCTTACCTCATCTCCAATCTCCAAATTGTGATCCCCTCCATCGAGAATAATATGATCACTGCTAGAGCCTATCATTCTTAACTTGTTATTAGATTTCAATTGAGATACTTGAACATCCTGTCTGCCTAAAGCAATTATCACTCTTTGATGATCACCTCGATCCTGAAAGCCAGGAACATTGCCAAAAGCATCTTGACCTATTTCTCCAAATGGCAAAGAGGGCTTTTTTTTAGATTCTATAACTTCAGCAATCAGTTGGAATGCGCTCAAATGCAGACCCGGGATTGCTTTTCGGCCTACGGTTTCGCAACCTAGAAGAATGGATTCACCCACACGAAGATTATTTATCCGCCCTATATTTTGGGAAGACTTAAACCACTCATAATTTGCTGAATTTCCACCAGAAACTATTTTCAAGTCTATATGAAATCTCGTTTCCAACAAACCAACCTGTGCGGATAGTTCCTGCATTTTTTTATCGTCAGGTTTGATACCCCCGTAGCAGGCCAAATTGCATCCTATACCAATAATTTCTAAATTTGATAGCAAAAGAGCTTGTTCGAAAAATTGTGATAGATCATGTGGAAGTATTCCTTCACGTAAATCACCCAGCTCAACCATAATGATAACTTTATGAATTTTGTGCCGCCTTTTTGCATGACAAGAGAGTTCCTTCAGAGTCTTTATCTCTGTATTCAAGCTTATGTCAACATTATGGACAATTGATTCAGCCTGACTTAAAGGTGTGCGTAAAAGAACAAATGGAACGGCTATTCCTGAATTTTTCATTCTTAGAATATTTTCAAGACGCGAGTCGGCAATAAATTCGACCCCTCCTTGAATCATTGCTTTAGCAATGGAAGGCTCTCCCAATACTGCTTTAGTGACCCCCATTAAGGAAGTTCCCTTGTTCTTATATAATTTGGACAAAATCTGAGTATTTTCTCGAATTTGGGAAAGAGAAATTTCGATTCTAGGCAGGAAGGAATTCATTAGTTTCTTCCAGGAAATCGCTTTCTTTGTCTGTTGAAAAGAATTTAAAATTCTCTCGCTTCAATTTTTGTTTCAACCTCGGAAATTGATCGCTTAAAGCTTGAACAAGCTTTTGACATCCATGGCTCAAAACATCTGTTGTTGGTAAATGAAGCTGGGATTCAAAATTTGCAATAACTTCTCGAACCTCATTCTTGTTTAAATCTTCATGGCTTAAAGCTATTGCTATTACCTTTGTTTTGGAAATCGTTTCTATAAGTTTGATTTCGCTTTCAGGGGTTGGCATGACCAAAGCAGGAAAATCGCAACGGAACTTTCTGGCGGGGGGATGTTGAAGGATCACCCCATCGGGCATACTCCCTTTCAGGATGCCAATAGAACTCACGAAAGCAGGATGACTTACTGCACTCTGTCCTTCCACCAAAATAATGTCGGGTCTTTCGTTTTCAAATGCGTGAACCACAGCATTTTCTACTTCCCCGACTACGAATTGCGTTATGAGGGCATCTGTAGTTATTCCATACGCGGCTCCCTGCATCAAACTGGTTTGGCCTGTTGCCACCAGAACTGACTTAATACCAAGATTGTTTAAGGTTTTATTTAGCTCCACCGCTGTGGTCATTTTCCCACAGGCACAATCCGTTCCTAAAACAGCAATGACTGGAACATTTACTTTGGATATTTGTCCCGTAAAAATATGTAAACCTTCTAACGGAGGAGGTTTTCTGATGTCTTTGATTTGGACACCATTTAGGGCGGCAATATGGGAAAGCTCTGGGTCTTGTGAAAAAAACTCATGCAAACCGCTAATGATGTCCATTCCATTTTTCATGGCCTCTATAAGAAAGAGCCTTTCTTTTATGGGAATAAAGGTTTCAAGAGGGGCCTTCCCGTAAATGTAACAATCGGGCGTATAGGAAAGGGTTTCCAGGGCATCATTTAAATCGATAAAAATGGGTATACCCCTTTTCTCTTCGCCCAATTCCTCCCCTGCATCTTTACCTGCTAATGATTTATCGATGATTCCAACAATAGAATAAATTTCAGAGTGCCGGACTAATGCGGCAGCGGTTTTCCCATCTACTAAACCGAACTGATTCTCACAGTAGACAATTGCTTTTCTTTTCGGGCCTGCATTGTAATTCTTTTTTTGTTCCCACTTTTGTTTGGTAAATAGTGATTGTTTTTTGATTAGGTTCTCCATTTAGGGTGAAATTTTTTTGATTTTTTATCGCGACCATTTTAAGCCGCAGAATTTGGATTTTGGCAGCCCTTATTTTCGTTTAAAGGCTGGGAAGTATTAAACCTTATCTATAGAAGCTTTGAGTGTTCTGGCAATTCCTTCATAGGCGTTTTTTTCTCCTTCTGAATACTCAACTTTATAATTTTCATTTTTAGCAGATGCTGATTTTCTTCGATTTTCAGCCTCTTCGATTAATTGTGTGAGGCTGTCATATAAGTCTTGCAAAGTCTGTTTGGCTGAAGTTGTTGATTCGGTCATATTATTTAGATCCTTTTTTTAAAGCTTAGTGATTAAGGTTTCCTAGTTTCAATAAGAATAAATATTTTTTATTTTGAAGAAACTGCATTAATTTTTTCCGGTTCGATTTCTAGCAGGCAATTCGCTCAACTTTCTGTCAAGACCAGAAATAGTCATTTGAATGTTATTTACAGAGGATTCGATATATCCCAGCAATCTTTCCACATTGTTTACTCCATCCAAAGTTTGGGTGGCCACTTTGTTATTGGAAAAACAATTGCTGTCAATTTTTTTGGTTTTAGCACTTGATTTTTCTATTGCCCAAGATGAAGTCGGGTTGATCCATGGATTTAAACCATTCAGGAGCACAGCAAAAGTAAGGATGGTCAATAGGAATTTTGTAAAATTATCTATATTCATTTTTTCTCGCTTATTTTTAAATTTTATTCTTATGCAATTAAAGAATATTTTAGGTCCAAATAGATTTTGATCTCCGTTTGGCCGCTTTTCTTTTTTTAAGGGCTTCTTTAATTTTTAGTTTTTTTCTGAGGGAAGGTTTTATATAAAATCTTTTGCGTTTTAGTTCTTTAAAAACTCCTTCATTGCTTAATCGACGTTTTAGAAGTTTCAATGCTTTTTCAACTTGATTTTGATAAACGGTAACTTGCAAAAAGAAATACCTCGATTTTTAATTTTTAGGCTTGTAGATTTTTCCTGTTTTTTTAGGCTTATTCCCCATCCTTCCGAATCTTTTGGATTTGCTGAAAATGGAAGGTTGATCTATTTGTTGCTGATCTCGTTTTATTAAGGAATTTATTGAAACCACTTTTTTTAAATTTCCTACACCATCAAATACTTTTACTTCATGCATAAATTGACCTCGCATTAATATGTTTGGCTCGCTAGAGAAGGGCAAAAAAAAACCACTCCAAAAAAGGAGTGGCGGAATAAAGCCTTTTACAGTATTTAGTTGTCTTGGCCTTCAATTGGGAACTGAGGGAAAGATACCATTAGGATACTCTTATCAGCCTTTATAGCAAGAAAGTAATTATTATTAATCTGTTAGAAGAGTTTAATAGTTGGCATGAGGACCTTTTAGGCTAAGTGGAATTTAAAAGATAAGGTTAGGCTATCTCTGTCATCTGTGCTACTCTGGAAAAGTAAAATAGGGTTGTACAATTTTTGTGTAAGTAGTTTCCTTCTAGTTTCTCGCCTTAAGCAAACCTTGTAGTTTAGTTTTTTGTGGTTCTCTAAAAGTTCTTGCATCCATTCAACCCCATTAAAAGAACAGGGAAAACTCTGTCCAGATTTTCTGGAAGTCTATTCCCATCAATAAGCAGGAGAGTATTTATGTCAGTAGGAAAAGTAAAATGGTTTAACGAAGGAAAAGGTTATGGGTTCATTGAGTCTGAGAGCGGAAAAGATCTTTTTGTTCATTTTTCGGAAATTCAAGGTGAAGGTTTCAAGACACTTGTAGAAGGACAATCGGTTGAGTTCGAGGAAGGCATGGGTCAGAAGGGTCCACAAGCCACTCAGGTGGTTTGCAAGTAAGCACACATCAAAATTTTAATTCAGAAGAATTAACCTTTTTAATTTGGGAGGGCTCAGCTAATTTGCTGGGCCCTTTTTCATGGCTACGGCAAAAATCCTGCAATACCCAAGATGGGACCATGTCCCAACAAAAGGGAGAAAAATGAAAATTTTAATTCTGCTTCTCGCTACTATAACCCTCACAGGTTGTATGGGACACCGATCAACCAAATCATTAACCATACCAGAAACTGACAAACTACATTCATTGAACAGAAAGCATTTAGATTGTCTTTTCCAAAAATCTGATAAATTGATGAAAGGCTCTGAAGATGTCCAGTTTTTAACTCAGGTAGTTATTAGTGGATGTGAGAGCAACCTAAAAGAGGTTGAAAAATATTTATTGGGGTTAAATATGCCCCTTGATTTCATTCAGGGGTATGTGAACTCTTCCAGGCAACAAGGTTTCGGGGCTATTTCAGAATATATTTTGGCTGCCAAGGCTAATAAAAATAGTAATTAAAATAACCAGAGTTCCTTTTGAGACCACGACCTAAGATTTTTTTAGTCATCTCCAACAACCAATAAAAACTAATGTCCGCTTTGGGTGGCGTTCTCAACCGGTCGATGCAACACTATAATCTTAAATAAAAAGATGGAGTGTTGCATCGACCGGTTGAAGTCGCAGTCGAAAGCCGAAGTTGTCCGGTCACATTATATCTTTTTTCTGTTTTTTAGTTTTAAGACCATCGGTGAAATCTATGACGGAACGACCCTTGACTAATTTACCCCTTCTACCCGTGACTACCCCTGCGGGGCACAAAGTTTTAGGAAAAATATAATGCGGGCATGAATGCAAATGAGTGGATACCACAGAGGCACGTGTGATATCCCCAACTAAAAACTTCATGCTCAGAATGGGTAAAAGCTAAGGAAAAATATCACGGCCTCCCTCGTTAGAGGAGATCCTTGCAATAGTCCAAAAATTATGGAATTTGGTGTATTTTGATTCAAACCAAACCCCCAAAGGATCGTCATCGCGAGCCGCAAAGCGGCGTGGCGATCCAGAGGTTTTCTGGATTGCTTCACTTTACCCTTGCAGGGAATGAAGGATAAGGTTAAATATCACACGTTCGCAATGACGGGTTATGCAAAGGTCTCTCGTTAAAGGGGCTTGAAAGCAGAGAGGCCGGCGAAGAAATCGCCGGCCGGACTCCTGCTGACATTAAATTTAAACGAGGCGGGTTTAAATCAGGAACAACCTGAAGTTGCTCCACAGGTCATGCATTTTAAACACGTACCATTTCGCACCAGCGTCAAGCTACCGCATTCCTGGCACGCATCTCCTTCATATCCTTTAAGCTTGGCAATCACTGCGGTGGTGGCGACAGCCGTACCCTGCTGCGCACTCAATTTAGCGGCACCGTTGCCATTTCCGTTACCGTTTCCATGACCATTCCCATGGCCGTTGCCGTTACTGGGAACAGCCTGAATAACGGGAGCTATTTGAACACTGGTTTCCGTTGAAGTGGATTCCTTCCCTTCATTTTTTAAAGCGAGGGGCAAAACATTGTCATCGTCTTCATCACTCGATTGCTGATCTTTTTTACCAATGGAATCGGATCTTAAATCATCCGGAGTCACCTGTGCCAAATCGTTTCGACCGAGGTAAGTGATTGCCAGCTCACGGAAAATATAATCGATGGTGGAGGTGGACATGCTGATGGATTTATTTCCCGTAACCAGCCCATTGGGTTCAAAGCGGGTGAAAACAAAAGCGTCTACAAATTCTTCAAGAGGCACCCCGTGCTGTAGCCCCAATGAGATCGAAATTGCAAAGCAGTTCATCAAGCTTCGGTAGGCTGCACCCTCTTTATGCATATCGATGAAAATTTCACCGAGAGAGCCGTCATCATATTCACCGGTTCTAAGATAAACCTTGTGTCCGCCAATGGATGCTTTCTGAGTATAACCTTTGCGCCGATGCGGCAAAGCTCGACGTTTGTTTTGAATTATCTTTATAACTTTTTCGGCAGCTTTCATAGCCGGTGCAACCGGAGCCGCAACAACCTCATCGTCTTCCATTTGCAGTTGTTTAAAACTTTCGATCGCTACACTGTTTAGTGGTTGGCTGAGTTTAGATCCATCCCGATATACAGCGGTTCCTTTCAGCATGAGTTTCCAACTGAGCATGTGCGCCTTTTCTACATCTTCTATTGTGGCATCGTTGGGCATGTTGATGGTTTTGGAAATAGCCCCAGAAAGAAACGGCTGCGCTGCAGCCATCATTTGGATATGTGCTTCCGGACGAATGAACCGCTCACCATATCTTCCGCATTTGGTGGCGCAATCAAAAACCGAAAAATGCCTTTCTTTTAGATGTGGAGCATTCTCAACAGTCATGCGACCACAAATAAAATCGTTGGCAGATTGAATTTCTTCATCGGTGAATCCCAAATGAGACAACATATTAAAAGTGATGGAATCGAGCTGCTCATCCGTTAAATTCAAAACGTCTTTGCAGAATTCTTCTCCCAACACAAACTTGTTGAATGCGAAACTAATATCGAAAACACGCGGCAGTTCAAGTTGGATGCTATCGATCACGGCATCCGTGAACCCTTTTTTCTTCAGAGAAGAACGATTAATATAGGGAGAGGAATCCAAGCTTCCTGAACCCACACAATATTCGACAATTTCCTTAACCTCATCCGGTTTGTAGCCCAATCGTCGCAGGGCACCGGGAACCGATTGGTTGATGATTTTGAAATAACCACCGCCTGCAAGTTTTTTGTATTTGACCAGTGCATAGTCGGGTTCGATACCAGTGGTGTCGCAATCCATTAACAGGCCAATGGTGCCTGTTGGCGCGATGCAGGTTGTTTGCGCATTGCGAAAACCATGTTGTTCTCCCAAAGCTAAAGCATCTGCCCATTCTTTTTGTGCAGCATCAAGCAGGTAAGCGGGGCAATGCTCCGCCTGAATTCCTTGTGGGAAAATGGTGAGGCCATCGTAGTCATGCGCCTCAACATTATGAGCTGCCCGCCAGTGGTTTTTCAGCACACGCAGCATGGACGATTTGTTTTTCTCATAGTGGGTGAAGGCTCCCAGCTCTTTTGCCATTTCTGCAGACATTGTGTACGAAGCCCCGGTGGTCATAGCGGATATGGCACCGGCAATGGCTCGGCCCTTTTCAGAGTCGTATGGAATGCCCATGACCATGAGCATCGCGCCGAGATTTGCGTACCCCAATCCAAGCGTGCGGAATTCATAACTCTTTTGCGCAATCGCTTTATTTGGAAACTGCGCCATGGAGACAGAAATTTCAAGAGTGAGAGTCCACAACCGGCAAGCGTGTCGATAGTCTTCAACTTCAAACAACCCTTGTTCTTCGTTATAAAATTCCATCAGGTTGATCGAGGCCAGATTGCAGGCCGTATCATCGAGAAACATATATTCTGAACAAGGATTGGACGCTTTTATATCGCCATCTTCAGGGCAGGTATGCCATTCGTTGATGGTGGTATGAAACTGCAGTCCAGGATCGGCGCTGGACCATGAAGAAAAATTTACTTTATCCCAGAGGTCTCTTGCGGGCAAAGTCCTGGCGATTTCGCCGTCTGTTCTGCGAATAAGGTCCCAGTTGCCATCGCATTCAACGCTTCTCAAGAACTCATTGCTAAGACGAACCGAGTTGTTTGAGTTTTGACCGGAAACGGTTAAATAACCTTCGGAGGTCCAACTGGTATCATATTCTTCAAACTCAATATCTTTGGTTCCCTGCTGCGCCAACTGGATAACGCGGTAAATATAATTTTCAGGAACAAAACAATCGAGGGCTTTACGAACGGCTTTTTTAAGAGCTTTGTTTTTCTGGACTTCGAAACGAGTCTCGTCAGTTAAGTCTTCAGCCCAACAGGCTTTCAAAATACTTTTCAGGCAACGACGGGTGATCCGGCTTCCAGCAGCCAAGGCGGCGACTTTTCTCTCCTCCTTAACCTTCCATTCGACAAACTCTTCTATGTCTGGATGGTCCATATCGAGCGTGACCATTTTTGCGGCCCGTCTCGTGGTTCCGCCCGATTTAATCGCTCCTGCAGCGCGGTCGCCAATTTTCAAAAAGCTCATCAGCCCTGAAGATTTTCCACCTCCCGACAATCCCTCCCCGGAACCCCGAAGGTTGGAAAAATTACTTCCAGTACCTGAGCCAAATTTAAATAAGCGCGCCTCTTGACGCCATAAATCCATAATTCCGCCATCACC
>CAZECX010000067.1:0-17953 GCA_964510965.1 uncultured Nitrospina sp.
AATAACACAGCAAAAATTCTCTTGAAGTTCTGTTCGGAAACATGCTGTAAAATCTGCGGTCCTATTTGCGCGCCGATGATCCCCCCTACTCCCAGAATCAAGCCCGTCTTGATATCCACGTTCCCAAGACGATAGTGGGCAATAATAGATGAAACAGCTACCACCAAAATAAACACGAATGAAGTTCCTACTGCCAGCTTTGCTTCTCGCCCCAAAAAAATAAGCAAAGGAACAACCATAAACCCCCCACCCAATCCACTTACTGAGGAAAGGATTCCCACGATTAACCCTACCAATGCTAAAGTGATCATGCGTCGCCTCCTTTCTCAACCCATTTTTCTTCGAGTGTGTCCACAACAGCTGCACCCACAGAATCTCCCCATACATTGAGAGTTGTTCTGCAACGATCTAAAAACCAATCTATAGAAAGCAACATCCCTATTCCCTCTAATGGCAAACCAACTGCCTGCAGAACCATTACCATTGTGACCAACCCGGCTTCAGGAATCCCAGCCGCACCAATCCCTGCCAGAGTGGCCGTAATCAAGACAATCATTTGTTCAGCAAAGCCCATCTCTATTCCCATCATTTGTGCGATAAACATAACCGCAACCGCTTCGTAAAGAGCGGTGCCATTCATATTCACTGTTGCTCCTAAAGGTAAAACAAACAATGACGCCTTGCGACTGACTTTATTGTTTTCTTCTGCACATTCAATGGTAACCGGTAGAGTTGCCGAACTACTTGCTGTAGAAAAAGCCGTAGTCAAAGCTGCAGTTAAATTTTTAAAATAATTTAAAGGGTTTCTGCGAGTTACAAAATATAAAATAGCCGGTAAAACCAAAACTCCATGTACTAAAAGGGCAAGGATTACGGTCCAGGCATATTTGCCGATTTTTGCCAATTCGGCAAGAAACAGGTCTCCCCCTCCAGCAGCCCCCAGTTTCGAAGCTATCAACGCAAACACTCCAATCGGAGCAAAATACATTAGCAAATGTACGATTTTCATGATGGCTGTATTGACCGTATCAAAAAATCCAATTGCCTGTTTACCCGGTTCCCCCAATGTAGTCAGCACGGCCCCAAATACCAGGGAAAAAACAATGAGAGGAAGGATCTCCATGTGAGCCATGGAATGAATTAAATTAGGGGAAACAAAACTCTGCAAAATATCTGTAATGCCAATAGCTTCTTTTCCGGAAACATTTTCTGGAATTTTTTCTACAGTCATTTCTACCGATGCACCGGGTTCTAAAATATTGACCATCACCAAACCAATTCCTACGGCGATACCCGTGGTGGACATAAAATACATCAGAGTGATAAAACCGGTTTTTCCTACTTTTCTAATATCTCCTAAACCGGAAATCCCAACTATCATTGAAGAAATAATCAGCGGAACCACCAGCATTTTTAGAGAATCCAGAAACATCTCTCCCAGCCACGCCACAGCCAGCATGGTTTCTCCAAAAACCCAACCGCAAAATATTCCCAAAAGAATACCCGTTATCATCAAGTAGAGTAGGCCGTTACTTTTCATCAATGTTATCCTTCTAAAACAAAAATTCTCAGAATTTTGGCAACAACGTTATAATACAGTTAAAAGAATACTTTGCAATCGTTAGGGCAAAAGAAGACTACCATTACCGGAGAGACAAAATGGCAGAAATGGTCACGCTCACGTACGAAGGGAAAACTTACGAACTCCCACTTCTAGAAGGTTCCGCTGGAGAAAAGGCGATAGACATTAGCGCTTTAAGAAAAACAACCGGCCTAATAACATTTGATCCAGGGTTTATGAGTACCGGATCCTGCAAAAGTAAAATCACCTTTTTGGATGGAGAAAAAGGAATTTTGCTTTATCGCGGTTATCCCATTGAGCAGATAGCCGAAAAAAGCTCATTTATAGAAACATCCTACTTATTGATTTACGGTGAGCTGCCAACGCAAAAGCAATTAAATGATTTTGAATACCACATTGTGCATCATTCCATGGTTCATGAATCGATTAAAAACTTTTATGATGGATTCCCCAACAACCCACATCCAATGGCGGTATGTAGCGCAGTTGTAGGTTCTCTGGCCACGTTCTATCAAAATGAAATTAGCGTCCGAGACGAACGAGAAATAGAAATTACAATTCACAGGTTAATGGCCAAGTTGCCGACGATTGCCGCATACAGTTATAAAAAATCTATCGGACTTCCCCTTCCCTACCCTGACAATTCGCTGAGTTATTCCGCAAATTTTTTAAAGATGATGTTCGCTCTGCCATGCGAAGCCTATGAGATCGATGAAGATGCCGCAAAAGTTCTAGACGTTTTATTAATTCTTCACGCTGATCATGAACAAAACTGTTCAACCAGCACTGCAAGAATAGTTGGAAGCGCCATGTCCAACCTTTTCGCATCAATATCTGCAGCCATTTATGCCCTTTGGGGTCCCCTTCATGGCGGTGCCAACCAGGCCGTTATCGAAATGCTTCAAGAGATTCAAGATAATGGGGGAGATGTAATAAAATACGTAAACAAAGCAAAAGATCCTAATGACCCCTTCCGGTTGATGGGTTTTGGTCACAGGGTATATAAGAATTTTGACCCGCGAAGCCGGATCATAAAAAAACTCGCGCACAAAATTTTAGATCGACCAGGAAACAAGGAACCTCTTCTTGGGCTTGCCTTGCAACTTGAAGAAATAGCCATCAAGGATGAGTATTTTGTTGAGAAAAAACTTTACCCCAATGTAGATTTTTATTCGGGTCTGATTTATAAAGCCCTAAACATTCCTGTAAACATGTTTCCCGTCATGTTCGCTATGGGCCGCTTACCTGGCTGGATCGCCCAATGGAAAGAGTTGCAGGAAGACGAAGATTTCAGAATAAGTCGTCCAAGACAAATTTATACTGGCGCTGAAAAAAGAGACTACGTACCCTTGGAAAGCAGGAAATAAATCCCTATTAGGGGAGAAATTTTATTGGCACTATAGTAAGGGGGAGTAGAAGCTTTTTTAACTTTATGTGGATCGATCTGTTTCACCCAGCTCCACCCAGTCAGGCCGGCTCAATCGTACACGTAAAAGGAAACTCTTCCATTGCAGCAGCGCGGTGCACCTGCTCAACTTTGAATTCAGCCTGTTCAAGAGGCATCGTCGCAACAGTGGCGGCACCTTGGAGGTGGATTTCGTACATTAGCTTTTCGGCAGTTGAATATTCTTTGCCCATTAGGGTAATGAGAACGCGAATGACGAACTCCATCGTTGTGACATTATCATCCCACATGATAATTTTATACATGGGAAGATAAGCACGGTTCGTTTGCCCTTCAGACTCTTCTACAACTCCGGGCGAAAAAGGTAATGTCTCTGTACTCATAAAGAATAACCAGCGAAAACCCAAAAAAGGGTTTAGATTTAAGATAATAGAAAACTATCGACTCTAAAATATAATATAAAAATTAACAGATTTTTTCAATATTTTTGCAAACCACGGAGTCTTATGTTTCTCCCTAAAAAACTCCCTTATCTCTTCATAGTTATTGCACTATTTGGGCTAATTTTTACAGAAATCCCCAACTTATTTGCAATAAATGGCGAAATTGACACGGCGAAAGGAAAGTACCTGGGCTTTAAAGCCAACGGCGATATAACTCGCTTTGAAGGCGAAACATTATTTTATGATATCAGCTTCCTCTGGTTTGAAAATGCCGCCAATGCCAAAGTGCAGTTTTTTAAAGAAAGAAAGCGATATTATTCAACTCTGGAAGCCAGCACCAAAGGGTTTGTCGGTTTTTTTACTTCTTATCGCAAACATTTTTATAAAACTGAATTTGAGATCACTGAAGGCGGAAAAAGTCTCCGTCCCAAATCGTTTCTTCGCCAAGTTACCATCGGCGATCAGGCTGAGATCACTCGTCATAAATTTAACTACTCTACACGAAAACATATTTGGTCCAAATTTTTAAATGACGAGCAAATTGATACTGGGGTAAATGATATTCCCGCCGACCAGAGTTTCCATGATATTTTGACCGCGTTTTACAATGTTCGAAACAGTAGTTACGGCCCTTTAACCAAAGGCAATCAATTCAAAATAAAAACGATCCCCGAAAAAGGCCACGATGAAATTTCTGTTCATATCTCATCGAAAGAAGAAGAAGACAGTTTTCGGGCCTTGGAAGGGCGCGAAAAGAAAGATGAATTGCTTTTGAATATTATCGTTCCAAAGGAAATATTCAAGAGTAAAACAGGGGAACTAATGGTTTGGAGTTCAACACATTATATCCCCGTGGAAACAACGGTAAAAGATTACATCCTCCTCGGTGATTTACATGCAAAATTCACTCACCGAAAAATTTCCTTGCGCTAAAAATGCGCTTTACACATCAAACGTAGGGACCGGAGGATCTTGCCAGATATTTACTTCTGTAGTTTCATCAAGAGTCACAGCACCCCATTTGACCGCATAGGGTTTTTCGCCTTCACACTCATAGTCGACGGTGATCTTATCTATTTCCCACTTGCCTTTTTCAGGTCCCACCAAGGTTAAACTGTGAGCAAAACTGTTCACATCGAAGCTTCCCTCAAAAATTGCATCTGGCTCATTGGAACCGATTATTTTTTCAAAGGGCATCTTATGACCGTTGAAACAAAAATTGACCGGTTCATTCGGGCCTTGCTTCCCAGTTTCAATATTTACTTTAAATGTGAGTACTCTGGGCATATTAACCTCAAGAAAAATACGGATTCAATCCCGCAGTGTGGTCGGTTTCGTCAAATATTGCTCCTACTTGCGGCACTGCTTTTCGAAACGAAGTATGGATTCCCTGCTTCAGGGTAAGATCGGCAGCACTGCAACCCTGACAACCACCGCCCATTTGAATCGTCACTGAGTTTCCTTTTACAGCCAGAAGATTGATTTGCCCTCCGTGCCCTGCCACACCTGGATTCACTTCTTCATCAATTACTTTTTGTATTCCATCTCGAATCACATCTTCTGAAGGGATAGAAGAAATTATTTTTTCAGCAATGAGGAGACTACCCTCCTCTATTACGCCTCGAATGGCTGAACCGATCTCTTTTGCTATTGGAACCCAATCAACAAGTGTTTTGTCTTTTCGGGTAACGGTCACGGTCGCCTCGCATACCAATACCGTTTCGACATCATCGAGAGAGAAAAGGGATTCGGCTAGAGAAGATTCTGCAGCACTTTCAAAGCTGTCAAAATACCAGGAACAACCTTTCATCAACACCCGGTTAACGGTAAACATGCATTGATCCCCTGTTGGAGAAGGCTGAGCCTTTATTAAAATATCCTCTGAATCACCTGGGAAAATACTTTCATTCAATACGGAAGCATGTAAAACCGTCCGGGGTGCGGGGGGAGGTTCAGAAAACCTTTCTTCAGCAGCATTTGTCTCCGTAGCAGCAGCTGGCGATGTACTCGTCGTATTCTGTTCCGCGACTGGTTGCTCAACTTTAACAGGCTCAGAAACTGCATCATCCTGTTTCATACCTGAGAAAAAACGCTTAATAAAATTCAATGGAAAATCTCCTGTTTATATTTACTATCAATAAATATATAACGCTTTATTCTTCATATAGATGCATAAAACACTCAAAAGTAGCATTAAAACTAGAAAATAATAACGGATTTAACATAACAGCCCTTATTGTGGGGAGTTACAAAGGTCAGAATCAGCAGTCATCCAGACAACCATCGGACTGTCAGCAATTTCAAGAAATTTGAAAAGCGTTTTCAAGCAATTCAATTTGAAAGGACTTCGAATTATCCGGATCGAGGGTCAGTCCGACCACATCAAATCTCGCTGAGTTTTCCATCAATCGATGTTTGGCGAGATAGGTTTGGGCCACCTGAATAATTTTTCGCTGCTTGGCAGGAGTAATAGCGTTAAAGGGATGACCGTACTGGTGATCAGCTCTGGCCTTTACCTCAATGAACACAATGGCCCCTCCTTTTTCTGTAATGATGTCAACTTCACCCAGCTTGCTGCGAAAGTTTTTCTCTAGAATCCGATAGCCTTTCTTTTTTAAATAAGCTACCGCAGCTTCTTCTCCTTCGCGTCCGAGCTTAAGCCTTTTATCGGTCATACAGAGCCACTCTTAATGGGCATCATTCCAATTATCTCCCCATCCCATATCGACAATCAGAGGAACTTTGAGTGGCATGACTTCTTCCATTTCTTTTTTAACCAGCGCGCGCATTTCGTCCTCCTCTTGAGGTACACATTCGAACACCAATTCGTCATGGACTTGAAGAATCATTCTTGATTTTAATTTTTTCTGTTTTATTTCTCGGTCCAGATTAATCATTGCAAGTTTGATCAGGTCAGCCGCACTCCCCTGCACCGGCGAATTAATGGCCACCCTTTCTGCCGCCTCTCGTGCCTGCCTGTTTTTGCTATTTAGATCTGGCAAATATCTTTTCCGATTCATCAACGTCAAGGTATATCCAGTTTTTCTCGCCGCTTCAATAGTCTCTTCCATATATATTTTTACTTTTTGGTAAAGCTGGAAGTATTGATCAATAAATTTCTTTGCCTCTTTCGGATAAATTTTCAACTGCCTGGACAAACCAAAAGCGCTCAATCCATAAACTATCCCAAAATTCACTGCTTTAGCCATACGCCGTGCTTCGGCATCCAGACGCTCAGCGGTGGTTCCAAATATTTCCACTGCGGTTCGTGTATGAATATCTTCGCCATTAATAAAAGCATCTATCAGCGATTCGTCTTCTGACATATGGGCAAGTATTCTTAGCTCCACTTGAGAATAGTCAGCCGACAAGAGTTTATTTTCCCCTTCAGCAATAAATGATTTACGAATTTCACGTCCCATTTCTGTTCGAATTGGAATGTTCTGCAGATTCGGATTGCTGCTGCTCAATCGCCCTGTAGCAGCAACCGACTGGTTGAATGAAGTGTGAACCCGACCCGTTTTATTAAATATGTCTTCCTGCAACGCATCCACATAAGTGGATTTGAGTTTGCCCAACTGCCGATATAGTAGAATAACTTCTGGGAGATCGTGTTCGGTGGAGAGCTCTTCAAGCACCGAAACATCTGTGGAGTAACCGCTTTTGGTTTTTTTTATGACGGGCAACCCCAACTTCTCAAATAAAATTACCGAGAGTTGTTTCGGAGAGTTGATATTGAATTGCTCTCCTGCTAATTCATATATTTCTTTTTCCTTTGCCGTAAGCAACAGGTGAATTTTTTGTGAAAGCTTTTGCAAGTGCGGTTTATCTAAAGCCATCCCCTGCAATTCCATTTCACCAAGAACTAAAAGAAGGGGTAGCTCCAGCTTTTCAAAAATCTTAAGATCATCGCCTTTAAGAAGACCAGAAAGCTTTTCATACAACCGCCAGGTTATATCTGAATCTTCTGCTGCATATTCGGTCGCACGTTCAACCTCTACCTCATCAAAGCCTATTTCCTTTGAGGCCGTTCCGACAACCTCCTTGTACTTGATAGTCGTATGCCCTAAATGCTCCAGAGCCAGCGCATCCATATTGTGCCCTCGGCTGGATGGATTTAACAAATAGGAGGCGAGCATAGTATCAAAGGCAATACCTTGAAGTTCAATCCCTTCATTTTTCAAAACGATAAAATCGTATTTTATATTCTGGCCCACTTTTTTAATTTTTGGGTCTTCAAGAATGGGCTTGAGTTTTTCAAACACCCAATCTATCCCCAGTTGATCTGGCACCCCCAGATAGCTGTGCGCCAATGGGATGTAACAGGCCTCCCCAGCTTTACACGAAAAAGAAATCCCAACGGCTCTTGCCTGGACGGGACGCAGACTGGTTGTCTCTAAATCCAAAGCGAAAATTTTATTTTTCTTGAGCTTTTTAATCCATTTATTGAATGCTGCCTCTGTCAAAATGGTATCGTAATTTTTATTAAGAGTTTCAGCTTGCTCTTGAGTCTTTTCGGCACCCTCTTCCATCCCCTCCAACATTGAAGAAAACTCGAATTCAGAAAACAGTTTTCTCAAATCTTCATTTTTAGATGGTCGAACCTTCAAATCATCTAAAGAGCAATCCAGCTTCATTGCCGTATCAATGGTGACCAGCTTACGGCTCAAAAGGGCGAGCTCTTTATCCTGAACCAGTTTTTCCTTCAATTTTTTCTTTTCAATTTCATCGATACATTTGTAAAGTTCTTCTATCGAACCGTACTTTTGTATGAGTTCCGTGGCAGTTTTCGGACCCACCCCTTTCACTCCGGGAATATGATCACTGGAATCCCCCATCAACCCCATTACCTCAATCACTTTTTCTGGGGGTACCCCAAACTTTTCTTCAACTTCCTCAACTCCAATCCATTTATTCTTCATGGTGTCCAGCATTTTCACTTCCTGACTAACCAATTGCATCATGTCTTTATCACCACTGACAATAACTACTCTATAACCAGCTCTAGAACCTGTTAAGGCAAGAGTTCCAATAATGTCATCGGCTTCAAAACCTGGAACGCGAACACTTGAAATATTGAAAGCATCCACAAGCGGTTCAAAATACGGGAACTGTTTAGCGAGGTCTTCAGGGGGAGCGTCGCGGTTCGCCTTGTAGTCCGGATAAATATCGTGCCGGAAAGTTTTTTCTTTGCTGTCAAATGCAACGCATAGATAATCCGGTTTTTCATCTCTCACCACCTTTTGCAGCATATTGATGAAACCGTATAGGGCGTTTGTGGGAAATCCTTTGGATGTAGAAAGAAACTGCCTGATTCCAAAATAGGCGCGAAAAATATAAGAAGAACCGTCAATAATGTATAAGGATTTAGATTTTTCCATTAATAACTCGACTAAAAATTTGAATTCACAAGTATAAAGTCGCAGCTTTACCGTGTCTAATCATTTGTGATATGATTGTATTTTTACGCACCCAGAAACCCATTGAAATTAAAGGCTTAAATAAGTTCCTTGCAAACTATGAGCGCCCTAAAAGGTTCACATCTGGAAAATAAATCGCAAATGATCATTGACGCGGCTCAAAGAGCCCTGACAATTGAAAGCCAGGCAGTGGCAGATTTGGTCAACCGCATTGACGAAGACTTTGTGAATGTGGTTCACCATATCGATCAATGCCAACACCTCATCATCACGGGCATGGGCAAATCCGGGATAATAGGGAAAAAAATTGCTTCCACTTTTTCCAGCATAGGTTTGCCCACCCTGTTTTTGCATGCGGCAGATGCAAGCCATGGTGATCTGGGGATGATCATGAAAAATGATACCGTCATCGCCATTTCAAACAGCGGAGAAACAGATGAAGTTATAAAACTCCTTCCCTCTTTTAAGAGAATAAATTGCACACTAGTCGCGATAACTGGTAAACCCACATCAACCCTTGGTAAATGCAGCGATTATGTTTTAAATGTTAGCGTTCAGGAGGAAGCCTGCCCTAGAGATTTAGTCCCAACAGCAAGCACAACGGCAACCCTGGCTTTAGGAGATGCTTTGGCAGTTGCCTTCATGGAACTAAGAGGCATTCAAGAAAAAGATTTTGCAAAAAACCATCCCGGCGGCAGTTTGGGTCGCCGTTTACTAACTACGGTCGAGGATCTGATGCATTCCGGCGATGCTATCCCAATAGTATTGGAGGACGCCGACTCCGCATTGGTGATTGGGGAAATTTCACGAAAACGTCTGGGAGTAACTCTGGTAACAGATCAAGATGGAACCCTTAAAGGTTTTGTAACAGACGGAGACCTGAGACGCATTATGGAAAAAGGAGAAGATATCTCCCAAATGAATGCATCAAGTATGATGGTTAAAAATCCCAAAACCATTACAAAAGAAACCCTGGCAGCTAAAGCAGTCCAGATAATGGAAGAACATTCCATCACATCATTGATCGTTTCTAAAGAAGGTAAAATTGAAGGGGTCATTCACCTGCACGACATTCTCAAGGCAGGCGTTGTTTAATCTATTCCCAACCTATAAATACTTATGACAGGCCAAGAACTTCGCAATAAATTTATACAATATTTTAAAGACAGGCAACACGCCGTCATTTCCAGCTATCCACTGGTTCCTAAAAACGATCCGACGTTGTTATTCACCAATGCAGGCATGGTTCAATTTAAGGATGTCTTTCTCGGTGATGAAAAACGAGATTACAATCGGGCCGTAACCGTTCAAAAATGCGTTCGAGCAGGAGGCAAACACAACGACCTCGAAATGGTGGGGCGTACTGCACGCCACCATACTTTTTTTGAAATGCTGGGGAATTTTTCCTTCGGTGATTATTTTAAAAAAGAAGCCATCCAATATGGATGGGAGTTTTTAACCGAAGTCATTGGCTTGCCCCGCGACCGCCTTTTTATTTCCGTCTTTCAGGATGATGATGATGCCTTCAATATTTGGGCAAACGACATGAAAATGCCGCGGGAGCGCATTTATAGAATGGATGAAAAAGATAATTTCTGGGCTATGGGACCTACTGGACCTTGTGGACCTTGTTCCGAAATATTCATTGATCAGGGAAAAGCGATCGGATGTGGAAAACCCACTTGTGAGGTGGGTTGTGATTGTGACCGCTATCTGGAAATTTGGAACCTGGTATTCATGCAATACGATCGAGATACCTCCGGGAAATTAGCTCCTCTTCCAAAACCAAGCATCGACACAGGGATGGGATTAGAACGTCTAGCTGCAGTAGTTCAAGGGCGCACCACCAACTACGACACAGACTTGATGATGTCCATCATTAATGAATCCGCAAAAATCACTGGACGCGAATATGGCATTAATGATGAAGTAAATGTTTCCCTTCGAGTGCTGACCGACCATGCGCGTGCTGCAACTTTTCTTATTGGTGATGGTGTCATACCCTCCAACGAGGGTCGTGGGTATGTACTTCGAAAAATCATGCGCCGCGCCTTACGACATGGAAAACTGCTCGGTCAAAAAAATCCTTTCTTTCACAAAATCACCAACAAAGTAATTGAAGACTTTAAGGATGCCTATCCTGAATTAACAGGTAATAGCGACTTCATTCAAAGAGTCGTGCTCAACGAGGAAGAAAGCTTTGGCAATACGCTGCATTTTGGGACACAACGTCTGGAAGAAATCTTACAAAAAGTCCAAAAAGAAAATCTCACATCCATTCCCGGTGAAGAAATTTTCAAACTTTATGACACCTATGGCTTCCCCACAGACCTGGTTGAAGAAACAGCAAAAGATGCTGGACTGGGAATGGACATGGCGGGATATGAAAAAGCCATGCAGGAACAAAAAACGAAAGCCATGGCTTCCTGGAAAGGTTCGGGAGAAAAAGAAGTGGCCTCCTTTTACAAAGAGTTTTCGCAGAAGTCACCCGCCACCGGATTTGATGGCTATGAGTCAACAGAAGGACAAGCAAAGATATTAGCGATTCTGAAAGATGGAACCAAATTGGATTCAGCAAAAGCCGGAGACAATATTGAACTGCTGGTAGACCGAACACCTTTTTACGGAGAGTCGGGCGGTCAGGTGGGTGATTCTGGAAATGCCTTCAATGAGAAAGTACAAATGGAATTGCAGGATGCGACAAAGCCCCTACCCGGCTTAATTGTGCATAAAGCAAAAATCACAAATGGTTCTATTGCAACAGGCGATTCTTTAACGATGCGGATTGACAAATCCACTCGAAATGACACCGCTTTAAACCATTCGGCAACCCATCTTCTACATGCTGCACTCAAAGAAGTTTTGGGGGATCATATCAAGCAAGCTGGCTCCCTGGTAGCTCCTGACCGATTGCGTTTTGACTACACTCATTTTTCCCCTCTAATTGAAAAAGAGAGAGGCAAAATTGAAGCCCTGGTAAACAAAAAAATCCGGGAAAACATTTCGGTCTCCACCAAGGAGATGGAAATCGAAGATGCGCTCAAAGAAGGGGCCATGGCTCTTTTTGGGGAAAAATATGGCGATCAGGTTCGAGTGGTAACGGTTCCCGGTTTTAGCATGGAGTTGTGCGGTGGCACTCATGTTTCTGCAACAGGGGATATCGGACTATTTCGAATCGTTTCGGAAGGGGGCATTGCATCAGGTGTCCGACGAATTGAAGCGGTTACCGGACAAACGGCTTATGAGAAAGTTCACTCAGAATATGGAACCCTGGCTGCAATACGTTCTCTTCTAAAAGCCCCATCAGATGAAGAGATCTCAAAAATCAAAAAGCTTCTGGATAAGAATCGCGAATTAGAGAAAGAGATCAGCCAATTAAAAGAGAAAATGATTAGCGGCAATGAGTCTTCTGACAATGATAATATCCAAAAACTTGGAGATGTTTCTCTTTTAATTAAAAACCTTGATGAAACTGATGCAAAAACACTACGAACCTATATCGATAACGCCAAGAACAAACTCAAATCGGGCATCGTGGTTGCAGGTTCAGTCACAGATGGAAAAGTGGCTATGGCAGCAGGCGTGACCAAAGACCTGACAGATAAGTTTCATGCTGGAAACATCATCAAAGAAATTGCCGTCATCGTGGGCGGAAGTGGTGGCGGTCGACCCGATATGGCGCAAGCCGGAGGCACCTACACAGACAAACTCGATGATGCCTTAAAAAAGGCCGAAGAAATCATCAAAGCCACCGCTTAGACCTCTCTACTTCTCTAAACATTCCAGGTTATTCACAAAGCTTTTGGCATAATCCAGACTGGTCAATCGTCCTGGAATCGGGTATTATTTTCACTTACCTGACTAATTTTATCCGACATATTTGTAAGGATTCAACTATGAGCGAAATTCTTGGAGCAACCGGGTCCACCTCCCCGATCAACCCCATCCGTAAAAAAGAACTGGATGATAAGTGGAAGGACATCGTTACAAAAGCAGTGACAGATGAAACCTTCAAAAAGCAATTGGTCGCAGATCCTATGAAGGCTATTGAAGAGCAGGGCTTGATAGCCGTTGACGGGGTAAAAATTGCGTTTGACGAAGTCACTAAAGTCCATAAAGTCGGTGTTGATAACGGATCCAATGAAGAAGTAACAGCCGAAGGAAAATGGTGGGGCATTCGTTTAAAAATGATAAAAGAATTTGGTGTGGAACTGAACCGGCAAGTGGGAACCGTTGCTGGCTTCGAAGAAGGAACCAAGGCCAGAGAAATTATTTAAAAGGGGTTCTAATAATTTATTGGCATTATTACAGGTTTGCTGTCACTTGGCCTTTGAGTTTTTAGTGTTGCCCTGAAATCTATGCGCCCGTAGCTCAGCTGGATAGAGTAGCGGTTTCCGGTACCGCGGGTCGGAGGTTCGAATCCTCTCGGGCGTACCATTATTTTCAAATACTTAAGAGTTTTACTTTTCATCATTATCCAGCATAGTAATTAAATAGTAACTTTAAGGGTGGTGATAAAACCCTAAGAACCCACTTCTAAGTCAGCATTCCCACTTTCGGCCTAACCGTTACAGAAGCTGGGGGTTGATAGTTATGCGAACTGTGTGATCGACTAGTAGAGACCGCGAATGCCACCTAAAGCTTGAGGGCTGATAGGTTTTGCTTTTACAAAGGGTTTAAATCCGGCTGCTTCTGCTTCTTCGTATGAGCAAAACCAGGTTTCGCCTTGTTTGGGGTTTATAACAGTAGCGTCATACATTTGTTGCCCCAGGATGTGATAAATCTTTTCCCCGTCGTTGGTGACGTCGCCTTTGATGTCGCAAGGCAATTCCACTTCTCTTCCCACCGTCCAGATCTTTATTCCCAAACGTCTTTTTTCAACTATTTCACGCAACCTGTAAAGATCCTTTTCGTCCGAGGAGTTTTCAAGGATGAGAACGATACCCGGAGTCCTCCCGGTGTTTACCGAGTGGTTTCTGGATTTCCTCATGGCCTGGTTCCACTTTTTGCCAGTTTCAACCTCAACGGCATGGGTATCTGTCAGGCAATCAACGGTGGTATTGGCCTGCGTTTTATAATCGATTTCACCATTGTGTTTGGCGCACCATTCCTTTTGGTATTCAGCCTCACTGCTATTTGCAAAAACAGGTGCGGCCCCCATCATGCAGACCAAAATTGTAAATACGATACGTTTCATGGCAGACAAAATAGTAGGTGAATCTTTCAATGTCAAGGGGAACCGAAAAAAAATAACGGGAAAAAACAAAGGTTCTTGACTGCATCCGGTGTTTGGAGGTAAGTTTGGGGCAACCGTTTATCCCTTACTGATATTTTTGATTTAAGTATCCCTTGAAAAAGATTTTCCTATTTGTTTTTCTCGTTTACTTTTCCTCCTATACCATTTCTGGGAGTTCTGCGTTTTCTTCATCCTTCCACAAGAATCTGCCGGAAAACAGGCGCGAAGAAATTACGATCATCGATGATCATTCTGTGAAGGTCGGGTTGGGTCCCGATCAGCGTTCAGTGAGTAGCAATATTCTGGACGCGGTGGGAAGCATCCCTTCCATAGATGGTGCCGCAGAACCGGAGGTGGTTTATGTGAACAAGGAGAACGTTCATCATATTAGAGAAGGACTTTACGCCTGGGATCGAGCAGGAAAGTATCGCGTTCGGTTGACCACGAAATACATCCGCGAGTTTGGTGAGATAATTATTCGGGTTCCTGAATCGGCTTTGGCAAATCCTAGTATTGATAAAACTGAAGAACCCGACACCCCTTTGGAGCTTTCGTATTACCAATCCCTTCCGGAAAACAAGCGCGAAGAAATTACCATCATTGACCCGTTTATGGTAGAGGTGGGCATGGGCACTGACTTGATATCTGTCGCATCAAATATTCAGGATGCGATAAAAAGTATACCTTCTGTCAGTGGCGAAGATTTTCCTGAATTTGTAAATGTCAACAGCGATCCTATCTTCTTTATTGGAAACGGTCTCTATAGTTGGGATTCAGAGGGGAGCAATCCCGTAAGGCTCACTACGCCCTTCATCAAAAAGTTTGGCAATATTAAAGTATCTGTACCTGGGAAACTCCAGTCTCCACCTGATGAAATTGAGATAAAAGAACTCTCTCCTACTATCACTGAGAAAAGAGAAACACCTGTAGTCATCGCTAAAGAAAGTATCATTGCGAAAATTCCCTCTCCAGCTAAACCACCCATAGCCAAACCCAAAAAAGAAACTGTCGCTAAAGTAATTGCACCAACAATCAAACGGGCACCTGTTGCCGTCCCGAATGCTGAAAGAGTCGCGAGTGTTCCAGGGCCACAGGAAAAAATCGAACCTGAAAAACCGGTAGTAGTCCCTTCTCCGCCAAAGGCGAAAGGGTTTGGGTTAAAAGGTTTCCGGAAGGCCTATTTTGGAATGGATATTGACCAGGTTAAAAATGCAATTCAGGAGGATTTCCATATCGATGATTCACTGATAAAAGTCACCGGACAGGGCAAAAATATTATTGCCATTTCAACAGACAAACTTTCTGAAAGTGGAGAGACCGCTTCGGTTCAGTATCTTTTTAGAATTAAAGATAAAAAATTGGTAAGAGTTCACGTTATATGGGGACCTTCCGAGAACACAGACAACCTTGCGGTGAAACTTATCCAGCAATTTTTGAGTTTAAGGTTTCTGAAAAGCCAAACTCCAGAATCCCATGATTCCAACCTTTATTATGGAAAAGATCGCCACGGCAATGAATTGAAACTTTCCTGGGTAAAAATGCTAAATGACAATGCTTCGCGGCGACCTCTCTCATTATCTTATCTTGCCCCTGCTCCATAATTAGCCATATTTTCTTGCTAAATCATAAAAGCATGGTAACATTTAGTGTAAATATATAACTTTCTGGGGAGAACAAGTTATGAAAATCCACACCCACCCGCTTGGGTTCCATTTCAAACCAAAACATCCCCATCATATAGAACGAGGTCCAAATAAGCTTCACTAGGGCTTTGGGGCGCATTTCATATTCCCCACATTTTCCCCACATTTGGGGGATATCTTATGCAGAAAAATTATATTAGCGTTGTTGTGGGCAAAATAGCACCCGTTAATATTTAAAGAAAGGCTATGAAGTGGAAATTCAGGAATTGTTTCAAGGGGATGTCGAAATCCCAACGCTGCCAGAAGTTTACTATGATTTTAAAGAGGTCATGGAAGATCCTGATGGTTCATTTGAAAAAATATCCGAAATTATTTCCACAGATACCGGACTTACGGTTCGACTTTTAAAAATCGTCAACAGCGCTTTCTATGCCTTCCCCTCTCAGATAGAAACCATCTCGCATGCCATTAGTGTGGTCGGCCTGGAACAATTAAATAACCTTGTTCTTTCAACGGTGGTAATGGATCGTTTTAAAGGCATTCCGGACAGTGTAATAAATATGGAGTCTTTCTGGAAACACAGCATAGCTTGTGGAATTGGAGCAAGGGTGATCGCTTCCCATAAAAAAGAAATCAATACAGAAAGGTATTTCGTCGCCGGAATGATCCATGACATAGGCCGATTAGTTATTGCCCTGGCAGCACCTTTTAGTATTCTTTCGGTTTTCATGCGTTGTAAATCCGAAGAAATTTCACTGCATGAAGCAGAAAAAGATATTTTAGGGTTCAACCATACCGATGTTGGCCAACTCCTCCTTAAAAACTGGCAACTTCCTGAATTCCACCAGAATGTAGTTGGAAACCATCACCATGGAAGTTCATCAATTAATTTAGAAGCAGGAATTCTGAATTTAGCGGACCATATAGCGAATGAATTAAAGCTTGGAGATAGCGGAGAAGGTTTGTTCCCTCCTGCCCTTGATGAAGAAATTTTAGGCCAGCTTCAACTGCCTGAGGATCTCGATATAGAAAAAATCAAAGAAGAAGTCGAACAGCTCTATAATTCTACCAGTTCGATATTTTTACAGGCCGCCTAAACTGCCCAAAATACCCTGCCCATCCTTGCTCATTTAGGGATTTACAATTATTTCCACATCTGCTTTCAATTTGCTCAAATTGGCTATTTAATGTTAATTCAGATCCATTATATTTATATTTTTCAATAACTTATTAAAATTACCATTAAAGCTCCTTCAGGAAAACTCCGATAATTAGGTTATAGAGAGGAAATTATTATGAAAATCGACCAAATCTACGGAAAAGAAATTTTCAGGGTAAATCCTTTACCGCAAAAAAAGAAAAGACGCGGAAAAACATTCCAGGAGCAATTGGAAGAAAGCCTGAATTCCAAAAAAGAAGAAGTTCAAAAACAAATTAAAAAAAGCATTTTGGATATTCTGGTTTAACCCAAAACACCTGAAAAAACGACGCATCACGCCCAAAGCATTTCTATGTGAAAGGCTCTCAGCCTTTAATAAGCCGAGTTTCCCTCCTCATCATTAAATTTTCTTTATCATTTTAAACCCTTTTTCCTGTAAAAATTTTTGAGTAGGATGCTATAATTTGTTTCAAGATACAAATAGCTACAAGCCTTTTATGTCAAAATTCCAAGTTAAAGAGGGGGAAAATAGAATGAAGAGAGGAATGGTTTTACTAGGAGCTGTGCTTGCACTTTTCTTTTTAACTTCGTGCGCTTCAAATGGAACTGTAGTTCCTAAAGCTTTTCCAGGCTCTGCCGAAATGTTCAAAGTAAATGACTCCGGCACTGTAGAAGTTAAAGGATATGACATGAAAGACCAGCCTATGCACTGGGTTTTTGTTAGCTGCAACTATTGGAGTGGTTGTTATATGCGTTGTCAGGGACCAGTAAATACATGCAAGGACATAGCCACCAAATCTGACCTGAAAGTCAGCTACGTACAAAACGGTCATTAACTCATAGGATTTTAATCTCCAATAATTTTTGAGGATGCCAATACTTGTTTTGACATTCGCCTAAAATTGAGTCATTCTTACGAGTGCGTTGCCCGATGGGTTTAACAGGGAAACACATGGGGTTTAATATGGATGCCCTGAGAAGGAGGTGATCCCATGCTATCTGACAGTATTAGGGGAGCTTCCGGAGTAATTTGTTAACGCCAAGTTAACGGGAGCTCCTGTGCTT
>CAZECX010000068.1:0-17687 GCA_964510965.1 uncultured Nitrospina sp.
ATCAACTCTAAACTATTCACAAATTTGGATTTAATCATTTTGACTCAAATGAAAGCGTGTAATTTTTTGGTTTGCGACTAGACGTCCACCTTGTCATGCCATGGAGAGGCGAACTAGGGGGAATTATATACTATAAAGAAACAATACTATGCTTTAGATCGGCTATGAATTCAAGCCATTTATAGGGTTTTGTGGGGAGAAAAAATCAGCTTTTTGACTGCCTGTTTTTACCTAGCCCGCGTAGGCGCTTTTTGAATTGATGGGTCACAAATCGTGAATCTTCATCGTTGGAAATTACATGTGGAGTAATGAATATCATCAACTCGGTCTTGCTCAGGGTGGTTGATTCTGTGCCGAATAACTTCCCAATCACCGGCAAATCTTTGAGAAACGGAACCCCTGAAATTGTATCGGTAGTGTTGGTTCGCATAAGCCCACCCATAACAAGGACTTGATTGTCTTTCAAAACTACTTCCGTATTAACTTGACGGGTATTGAAAGAAGGGGTTGTGCCAACATCCGCACCTCGACTGGAAATTTCCTGATTGATTTTTAAATTAACATAATTTTCTGAATTGATTTTAGGAGTGATATCCAACTTGATTCCAACGCTTCTAAATTCAACGGTTGTGGATGTTACGGGCTCCACAGTATTTGTGGTCAGGGTCGTCGAGTTGATTGGAATTTCATCTGTAATAGAAATGTTTGCTGCCTTGTTATCGGATGTAACCAGTATAGGGTTTGCCAGAACATTGGCTTTCGAATCGGATGCAAAAACTTGTAGTTGTGCTACAACTTTTTCCGGGTCTCCAATGAAAAAACTTCCACCTGGAAGGAAGGATGCCGTAGCCGTATCAATTCCAGCTCCGATTAGAGTGCCGTCTGTGCCAAGGGCTTTATTCGCACCTCCTGATACAGTTGTTGAGCCTGCTGTGCCTTTGGCAGCCCAGTCCACACCAATATCCGTTGATTCGTCTATAGAAAGGTCAACAATGAGTACTTCAATTAGAACTTGTTGGGGAAGTAGATCGAGCTTGTTAATGAGAGCCAAAATGGCTGGGTAATTTCTTGGGCTTGTTCTGATTACCAGGGAATTTGTGTCAGGGTCGGGAATGATGGTAATCTCCCCTTCGATATCGTCATTGATGCCACCGGATAATTCCAGATTTGGGCGGGTTTCACTGGTTGAAGTTTTTGTGGTTGCACCTGATATATTTGCAGTGGATTCATTGCTAGAAGAAGAGGTTGAAGAATTGTTTTCCGAATCTTCTGAGGCTACTTCCCCAGTGAAAATACCATTTAATAGGCCGGACATGGCAGCCGCATCACCATTTTGGACATAATAAACGAAGGTACTTACTTCTCCTTCTGACACTGGCTGGTCGAGACGGTTTACCCAGAATTCTATTGTCGGCAAGATTTTATCAAACGCATTTACCACTAAGACCGAATTGAGCCGAGTGAGCGAAAGGAAAGAAAGCGAATCGCCCAAGGCTTCCTTATAACCCATGGATGTAAATATTTCCTCAAGCTCCTGAACCAGTGTTTCCGAATCTGCATTGCGCAATTTATAAAGTTGAATATCAGAGGATGCCAGCTTGTCAATGTCCAGAGCCTGAACAACTTTGATGATTCGCTTAACGTTATAGGCCATTTCAATCATCATCAAATTATTGGTTTCAGGGATTTCAATAAAGCTCGCATTTGTAGTTAACAGGGGAGTGATGATCTTTTTCATGGATTCTACCGAAATATACCGTAGGGGCACGATTTGAATGATCATACGTTCCTTGTCAGGAATATTTGGATCATTGGCGTAATGGATGCTTAAAGGTTTTTTGGCAGCATCAGGTGCCTGGAGAAAACGATAAAAATTCCCGCTTTTTACTACAGCAATATTATTCAATGCGAGAATTTGCTCGAGAACAGAATATAGATCTTCAACAGGAATTTTATTGAAAGTCTGAAGTGTGACTTTTCCCTCGACACTTCCTTCGATGACATAATCAATTTTAAGCAACTCACAAAAAGTTGTAATCACATCGTATAGTTCGGTTCCTTCAAAATTCAGGGTAATATGTTTGGCTTTGCGAAGCTCTTCGGGGAGTTTGGGTTCAACATCTACCTGTGTTTGGATTTTGTCGAGAGAGGCGTCTTGTTTTTTTTGTAGTTCAATTTTTTCAACCTTATTAGCGTATTCTTTTCCATTCGGAGACATGAAGGATTCTGGTGAAACCCCTGTTGCAGCAATCTTAGGCGATTTTTTGACTTCGGCGGTTAAGTTTTTTGCTATGAAAAATTTGTTTCCCAAGCTGTCACGAACTAGATACCATGTCTTGCCGTTATCAAAACCTCTTTCAACGCGAACAAGTTCAAACTCGTCTCCCTTGGCCGCATTGCCAATTTTCAGGTATTTTGAACCCGGTCCTCTGCGAAGAGGAGTTTGGTTTTCTGTTACACGGACTTTTTTGGAATCCTGCTGAGGTTGAATTTGTTTTAGCTTGTTCTTGTCAATGATATCTGTCGTTGCATTTTTTGATCCAGAAGAAACTGTTTTTTCAGGGAGTCGCATAGATTCAACAGAATCAGTTTTGTTTTTCAACCGATCCATTGTTGATTTTTTATTAAAGCTGCATCCCGATAAAACTAGAGGCAATGATATTAATAGGGTAATGAGAATATTTTTTTTCATATTGGTTTTCCACTTTTTGGTTCCAGCTCCTTGATAAATCCTGTTATCAATAGGCGTGTTTGCAGATCTTCTGGTTCCTTTTTGTTTATTCTTCTTGATCGAAACTCTTCAACGATTAAAAACTTCTGATGTTTTTCAATTCGCATTAAAAATAGAGCCAGGTTTTTCAAGTTGGACCGAACTGTGATTTCTACTGGGACAGCGAGCAACCCCTTGATAAATTTAGTTTTTTCTACTCGGGTTTTTTCGATAGTCACAGCACCCTTTGAGAAACCTTGTAAAAGTTTTTGTAGTCCAGCTGCAGCAAGGCCTGGTTCTTTTTCCGCTAAGAACTTTTTTTGCAGGGCTGTTTTTATATTTTTATTAGCCGCTTCCTTTGCCTGGTAGTATGAAGTTTGGTTCAGGACTTCATAGTATTTTTCAATGAAATTAATTTGATCTTTAATTTTCCCGTTTATAGAGACCTGCTTTTCATAGATGGGCTGGGCGACTTGAAAGAAAAAAAGATAGCAAGTCACAAAAATTCCACCACCGATCAAAAACTTTTTGTCTCTTTGTCCAATATTTAATGTCATAGGCTAGGTTCCAATTTAGCGCGAATCGTGAATTTTTCTCCTATGGATTCCCTTATGATTGAGCCTACAAATCCTGTCTTTTTAAAGTTGGGCGATTTTTCTATCAAAGGAACCAGTTTTGAGGCTGAGGGTGAAAAACCTTTTATTTCCATTTCACCCTTTTGAAATTTTATGTTTGTCAACCATGTATCCCTGGGTAACGACTGGCTCAACCTGCCCAGAAGTGGTAGCTTGGCCGGATATTGCTTGTCGATTGTGTTGAGGATGTCTACATATTGCTGGATCGAAATATGTTCCAGGTCGATTTTTTCCAGATTCGAAACTTCCCCCTTTATTTCTTTTAGTTGACCTTCTAAAGATGTCAGGGTTTTGCTATTGAATTGAATTTGACTTCCAACCCAACCTAAAAGAAAAAGCACTACTGTCGCTGCAAGGGCCAGAGATGTTTTGGGGTTTGCCTTGCTTCTTTTTGGTCGCAAGTCGCGAGGCAGTAAATTGGTTTGGAACTTCTGATTTTTTAAGCCTGATAACGCTAAGCTCAAAGCAGTCATCATATGATTGGACGAAAAAGATTCTGGCAGGGCAGGAGCTACAGAGCCTGGAACTTCTAAAAGAATTGTCGATACCTCAGTTTCTTTTTCAATTTTTTCCGCAATGGGTTGGGCCAGGGGACCGCCACCGAAAATATATATCTGCTCCACGGTTTCGTTTTCTTCTATTTTCTGACAAGACGAAAGAGCTTGCTCCAGCTCTTCTATAATTTTTTGGGAAATAGATCCTGAAAGTTTTTCAATCCGGCTGGGTGAAATAGTTTTCTCGGAGTAGTCATTTTTTTGTTCAAGATTCTCCCATGTTTGGCTTCTAGAGAATTCAATAATTCCGTTTTTAATTAAAACGATATCTAGAACTCTGGAACTTATGTCGGCTAGAGCAGAAACACCCGAATTCTTTGTTTCAAGAGGGATAGTAAGATTGGCGTTGGCAAATGTTGAAATATCCAGAACCGTGGGTTTCAAATTTAGCTTGTGAATGAGTTCGAGATAATAATCCGCAATTTCTTTTTTAATTGCTGCAGAGGCGACATGAAAAATATTTCCCGGTTTTTGGGTTAGTTGATAGGTGTAGTACAAATTATCCAATCCAGACGAAAAATGCCGTTCCAACTCAAAATCTACCATTGAATGCACTGCTTTTATGTCTGGTGCGGGTAGTTCAAATGTTTTAAACATGATGAGACTTCTTGGCAGACTCACTACAACCGATTCCGGCCAGGAATTATTTTCGATCAAGAATCGGTTCACCTCATTTAAAAAATGCTTCTCGGCTTTTTCGTCTTTTCCTGTCAACAATTTTAATTCAATAAATTCGCCAGCGAGCACCTCCGCAATACGGAGCTTTTTGCCAATGAGGGTGAGGGCAATAGATTCTTCACGGATATCCAGCCCTAAAGATTTTTCTAGAAAAACAGATTTCATAAGTTCAGTACGTTATCGTTCCAGTAGTGAATGACCATTTTCGGTTTTCCATTCGTGACACTTTTTTCAACAATTGCTTCTACAGTATGTTCTGTACGGCTATCTACTATTTTTCCTGTTGAGGAAATGCGGAAAAAACTAGATAGTGTGTTTGAATGAAATCCTTTTGAAGAGATGTTGGCCACAATCTCGCTTACCTGTTCTGGTTGAAATAAAATATTCAACACTTCCTCGCTTGCCGTATTCGGATTCACCGTCGGTATTTTATAAACAGTGAGATGATTAATAATTCCTTTATATTGTTTTTCGTCTTCTACCTTATCTTCAGAGCCATAAAGAATTTCTTTTGTGATGCCGCGAACCTTCAAAAGTTCATCCATGGTTTCAATACTTCCGTTCTTTGCCAGATAGGGTGGACTTTGTTTTCGATAGTAATCATCTTCAGCTCCATTGAGTCGATGGTTCTTGTCTGCATCGATCCAGTCTAAAATCGAATCTGAAATTGTGCTTCTTTCGATTTGGTCTTCGACCCCTGAATATTCAAGAAGTTTATTCAGGGTGTTTTTGTCAGCGGAATTAATTGAAATTTTTCCATTTTCATCTCTTATGGTGTAAGTAATGGTGCCATTTCCCAATTCGATGTCTGTTCTATTGACGATGTCAAAATCTTGAACTTTTTCTTCATCCTCTGCTTCATCCTGATTTTCGGTTGCAGGGGCGGACTCATTATCCGCTGAAACGGGTTTTATTTTTTTTCCGTTTATCCAACCATATTCTTCATGAATGGAGTGGAAACTGGCGTCTTTGAAAAGCTCTGCAAAGGCCAGATTCAGGCCTGCCCGGGATAAATAATAGCTTTCTGTGTCCTCTTTATAGTTTCTAGTAGTATTGACCTCCATTTTCATGGAAAACGCAAATTCGGTAGCCAAAGCAATCAGTAAGACCAGAACCCATAGAACGGCCATCAGGGCAATACCCTTCTGATTGTTTTTATGCTTTTTCATTATCTTCTTCCTTCTTCTCAGGAACTGCAATTTCCATTCCAGAGTTAAGCAAAACTACGATTGGGGGAGAGAAAAATGTTTCAGGTTTTTCGTCAGGGTCATCTTTTTCTTCATCGCTTTTTGGGGTTATTCCAATGGTTATTTCTACCGCTCGGGGCAGGGAAATTTTGTTGGCTTTTTCGAATGCAAGAAGAGGGTTGGTGGGGGTTCCCTGATCAATCAGAAACGGATCCATAACTACCCTGTTTACCCATTTTCCGCTATGAGTGGGACCATTATTGGAATCATTGATCTCTTGCGGGGAAAGTTTTTTTATTTCGTAATATCGAATCTTTAATTCTTTAACATCCTCTGCAAGCAAAAAGTATTGTGTGGTCTCGGCACCGGGGTTTATACGGGAAAAAATATCACCTTCTGAGATTTCTTTCTCCATTAGGATGAGGCCCTGTTTTTCAGTCTTGGGGTGCTTTCCTTTATAAAACTTTACTTCATGGATCTTTGAGCCTTGATCGATAGCCGTCATTGGTGAAGCAAATGTGACAAACCTTAAAGAGCTGGAACTCCCTTCAAAAGCCATTAATCTTTGGCCATTTGAAACAGGAACGCCATCTTTTTGAACCACGAAAACAGGGTAGGTTGATTGCAGTTTTTGAGTGAGCTGTTCGGTGATGATACGAAGTCGCTGATAGGTGTCTACCTTTTTTTCTCCTACATCGCGTGCGGTAACCCCAAGGCGGATTCCTCCCAGTCCCACGGCAATAATGATTCCCACGATAGCCAAAGACAGGATAAGCTCCAGCAGGGTGAACCCGGATTGATTTTTATAGACAGGTTTTATAAATGGATTCATCAATTTCCTGATACATTTTGGGTTGCTGAGCCACTGATATTTGATGTGCTGGAACCACTGATATTAGAGCCCGTTGTTGATGTAGATGTAGAGTCTGAGGGAGCGGCATCATCTTGCGAATCCTGCCCATCGGTACTTATATTGCCAGCCCCTCCTTTAAATAGTTTTTCCAGTTTTGTGTCGGGTACGGGATGGGTCTGGCCTTCAAGGCGTAGCGTTGCAATTTCAATGTTCCGGTTGTTACCGTCGTCGCTCCATAAAACTTTCAATAAAACTTTTTGCAGTTGAATATTTGAATCTTCATCGTTCAAGCCAGAATCGTAGGGAGCGATATCAAGTTCCCAATGATAATTTTCTTCATTTTTAAAACCCCCGGAACGGTCATCCACTATAAAGTTTTGAATCTCAAGCTCGTTCATTTTTGAGTTTGCTAATGTGACGGCTTTAAGATATTGACCCGAAAAATCTACAGAACGCACGCCTCCAGAAAAAAGATTGAGCACTGCTAAAAATCCTCCAGCCATTATGGCTAAAGCAACAATAACTTCGAGCAACGAGAATCCTTTGTCATTCCTCAATGAGGTTGATCGTCGGTTTTCCTGTAATAGGGTCGATGATGATTGCATAAACGGGGCTGTCACTTTCAATAATAGATGACTGCAGGTGGATAGTTCCAGCGCTTGAATTGCCGCGCGGATAAAAGTTTATAATAAATGTTCCATCAGACTGGGTTTCTTCAGCTCCCTGGTAGTTTTTGATTTGTACGGTTTCATCCAGGACTTTTGTTTGTGTGACTTCCTTTTCTTTGGGAATTGCAAGCCAATATTGATTTTGATCGATGTTGGCATTGAAAGTGAATAATGTTTTTTTTGTGATGGCTTCACTTCGTGCAAATTTTAAAGCCGAAGCGATTTGTCTGGCCTCAGATTGGAGTTTAATGCGATCAAGAGTCGAACCCACAAACGGTAGAACGATCCCTACGATAAGCCCCATCAAAAATAGGACCATGATTAGTTCTAATAGACTGAAACCTTTTGTTCCCAAGGAACGTGGGTTATTCAAAGTTTTTCCAACTGACAATGTCCAGGTCAGTTCCTTCTCCTCCTTCCGCATTGTCCGCACCAAAAGAAATTAAATCGTACCCTCGACCTTCTTTTCCTGGGGACTCGTATAGATAGTCATTTCCCCAAGGGTCTTTCGGGATATTCTTTTTCAAATAAGATTTAATAGCTTCCAGCCCTTCATCGCTGGTCGGGTATTTATGTTTTTCAAGACGATATATATCAAGAGCCTGCCCGAGTAATTCGATTTGCGCCTGCGCATCTTGTTGCCTTGCCTTGTCGACACGTCCAAAAAGTTTTGGTGCTACTGTGCCAGCGAGCAAAGCGATAATCACCATGACCACCATTATTTCAATCAAAGAAAAACCTTTTTCGTTGAGTTTTAAGATGTATTTAAATTTTCCCTTCATAAGTGTCCTTATTTTTAAATCATAAAATGGTGTTAAAAAGCTATGTCGCTGGCCCCAAGAATAGGAAGTAAAATAGCGATCACTATAAAACCAATTATCACTGCCATTAATAAAATCATCATTGGTTCAATCAGAGCAATCAATTTTTTGATGGATTGGGATACCTCTTTGTCATAGGTCTCAGAAACTTTTGTCAGCATTTTATCCAGAGCTCCCGAAGTTTCGCCAACAGTAATCATATGAACCGCCATGGGGGGGAAAATACCCGCCTCTTCGAGTGGCCCTGAAAGACCCTTTCCTCTTTTTAATGCCTGTTTGAGATTTATCACCGAGTCAGCAATCACCCGATTGATTAAAATGGATTGGACTATCCCCATTGCCTGAAGGATAGGAACGCCACTATTTAACAAAGTCGCCATGGTCAAGCTGAATCGGGAGACTTCTATTTTTCGAATCAAGGAACCAAAAAGAGGAAGTTTTAATAAAAACCCATCCCATTTGAGTCGCCCATTGTCCGTTTTTAGGTAAAGGGTAAACCCCGCTATGGACCCGGCGAGTCCAAGAATTAATGCTGGCCAATAGTTTATGATCAAGGAACTGAGACTGAGTAATAACTGGGTAGGTAGGGGAAGTGCCCCACCCAGGTCTTCAAACAACTTGGAGAATTGTGGTATTACAAAAGTAATCAGGAAAACGACCACTGAACAGCCGATAAAAACCAGAATGGCGGGATAAACCATGGCAGATCCAATACTGTTCTTTAGTTCTACAGTTTTTTCCATAAACATGCCCAGCCGCGAAAGTGTATCTCCCAAAATTCCTCCTGCTTCACCTGCGCGGATCATATTGACGTATAACTTTGAAAAAACTTTCGGGTGCTCAGCAAGCGCATCGGCAAAAGAGCTGCCCCCGTGAACTTGTTTTCTTATGTCAGAGAGTATGGCGTTGATTTTTTCTGTTTCTGCCAGTTTGATTAATGTTGCGAGGGCATCATCCAATGTTAGCCCCGAATCGATCAAGGTAGAAAGTTGCTGGGTGAGAGTCATGAGGTCTTTGATCGGAATAGGGGAGCCCCAACTCGGTAAAGACAAAGAGATTCCAGCTGAAAGCTTCGATGAATTTTTCCCCTCAGAAACTTTTACTGGAAAATAATTCAGCTTGCGAATTTGTTGTACGGCACCTTTATAATCGGGAGCGTTTATATCGCCCTCTACATATTTGCCGTTTTGGTCCGTGGCTTTGTAGTAGTAAACCGTCATGGTTTGCCTTTTAGATTTTTGCAGAGACTCAATAAATTTAATTTCGGTCGTTCAGAGTGACACGAAGAATTTCTTCAACGGTCGTTATCCCTTTTGCAACTTTGTCCCAACCATCTTCTCTTAATGTTGTCATACCCGTTTGACGTGCCTGGTCACAAATGGTCTGTGCTGTGGATTTCTTTAAAATTAGTTCGCGAATATGATCATCAATGACCAGGAGCTCATAAATTCCGCACCTTCCTCGAAACCCTGTTTGGCTGCATGCCTTACAACCTTTGCCATGATAAACTTTGACATCTTTCTTCCCAAGATGTCCCATTTCCGCGCGAAGGGTTGGTGTTATGGGGGCTTCTTCTTTGCATTCGGGGCAAATGACGCGAACCAACCTTTGAGCGAGTACGCCTAACAGAGCCGAAGAAATCAGAAAGTTTTCGATTCCCATATCGAGCAGTCTTGTGATGGCACCTGCCGCATCGTTCGTATGAACGGTGCTGAAAACCAGATGTCCCGTCAAGGCCGCCTGGATGGAGATTTCTGCCGTTTCTGGATCACGAATCTCACCCACCATAATTACATCCGGATCCTGCCGCACTATGGATCGCAGTCCACTCGCGAAGTTGAGTCCGATTTGAGATTTCACATGAATCTGATTGATGCCGCGCATCTGGTATTCCACCGGGTCTTCAACGGTGATTATTTTTTTATTCGGTGTGTTGATCTTGCTCAGAGCTGCATAAAGCGTTGTGGTTTTACCGCTACCTGTAGGGCCGGTTACCAGTAATTTCCCATAAGGTTTAAGGATTAAAGCTTCGAGCTGTTCGTGTACTTTCTTAGGAAACCCCATTTGGCTAAGATCCAACACCAGGCTTCCGCGATCGAGTATTCTCATGACCACGCTTTCGCCATGTAAAGTGGGAAGCGTGGAAACACGCATGTCGATATCCTTACCCAATATTTTTAGTTTGATTCTTCCATCCTGCGGCAAGCGGCGCTCCGAGATATCCATCTTTGCCATAATTTTTATGCGGGTAGTAATGGCAGAACTCAGGCGCTTTGGAGGCGGATCGAACTCATGAAGAATGCCATCGATCCGGTATCTTAAAAGAAGTTCATCAGCGAAGGGTTCAAAATGAATATCACTGGCACGCGACTCAATGGCCTCGCTGATGATGTGATTCACCAGTTTGATGACGGGCGCTTCTGACGCCATATCACGAATATGTTCCGTGCTTTCATCAAGAGAATCCAGACCGTGCAGATCTTCGTCGTTGATATTCTCCACCATGCGGTCCATGGCGGAGCTTCCACCTTTTCCATAATGAGATTCTATGGATTCCAGAATATCCTGCTCGCTGCTCAAAACAACGCGGATTTTTTTGCCAAGAGATACTTTTAAATCTTCGATGGTGTAAAGGTCAAAAGGATCGAATACCGACACGATCAATGTGTCGTCCTTGAGTTGTAGTGGGAATATAACTTTCTCTCTTAAAAAATCTTCGGAGATTGAAAGGCCTTCCACAGGTAGGCCGGATTTCGGAAATTGATCTTTTTTAACATATGGCAATCGTAATTCGGTGCTTAGGGTTTCCAGTAAAGTTTGTGTATGGATATAGCCATGGTCGACAAGAGTTTTGCCCATATAATTGTTGGAGTGTAGTTTGCTTGTTTTGACTTCTTGCAAAACTTTTTCTGAAATCTTTTTGTGTCGAAGTAAAATTCGCTCTACGGGGTTAACTTTTTTTAACATGGTTTTTTATCTTCCTGAGATATGAGCGCGTGCTGGAGCGGGAGCCGGAGCCGTGTTGGGGGTTCTCGCACCTGAAATTCTAAACACGGGTGCCGGGACTTTCTGAACCGGTGCCGGAGCAGGGCTTGTTTTTGGTTTTGCAGTGATCGTCCGTACGGGACGATTCTTAACTGGGGTTGCTACAAATTTTCTGGGATTGTATTTTTTATTTTTTTGGTAAAAAGCAGTTCCTTCTCTGTGAATGACTTTGTCTGGAGAGCGTTTAGCTAATCGCAATCGCACCACACGGCCATTTTTGTCATCAAGGGTTACGCTGGTTTTATCTATTTCTGTCAATTCAAAATCTCCCACAATTTGTCCCAAGGAATATCCTTTTTTCTTAACCTTTTTTTGTACCGGCTTGGATCCTTGCAGGGCCCAATATTTACCCTCCAAGATAGCAATTTTTGTGCCGCCCAGCATCAAAACTCCTTTCAAAACCAGGTTCGGCGGAGGTACAGCCGGCTTTTGGGGTGCAGGAGGTGCTATAGGCCGTGCAGAAGGAGGAGGAGGGGGGGGCACATATTCTCTTCTTTCCTTGCGAAAAATATTTCCCTGCGCTACCTGAGATACTGTTCCTGCATTGTATCCGGGTCGGTTAACTACTAAGTTCTTCAAGGTCTTTGGCTGTTTCACCACAGATGCACCATCCACTCTGGATGGAAAAGTGGGATGGGTCCATATTCTGACCGACAATGTTGCCAAGAGAGCGATGGTAAGGACAAAAACCAGATTGATCGCTGGGAAAAATTTATTCACGGGCACAGGTTACCCCAAAGTTTATCCTCTCTAACTTAATGAATTTATTGACCTTTGTCAAGACATTACAAAATTTTGACGGATATTCCGAGTAAGATTTATCTAACAATTTAGGGTCTTTCCTGAGTAAATTCAATTAGAGGCAAGTTCAAAAGTTGTTTAAGCCCTACTTTATTTTCGGAAAAACTGAGGAAGACCTTTAAATAATTATGGTTGCGCTGACTTTTAAAGTGTTTTTTCTTTTCTGACCCTGGTTTATTTGGAGTTATTTTTGCGCATTGTCTATAATTAACGTCATTAAAAATTTTTGGGGGATGCGGAGTTGAGTGCACAATCTTTGATGGATGAATTACTAAAATGTTTGCCGCTTCGTGTTTATGGACGTGGAGCCGTTTTGACCCTGTTACGTGAGATGGGGTTCCAGGTTAAAAACAAAACTCCATTGGAAGTTACGGATGTTTATCGTGATGACAATTCCGGGGAATTGGTATGCAAATTAACGCCCGATGGAAAGGGTGATTTCACCGCTGCCCTCACCAACTTGAAGCTGGATATCAAACACCCTCTGTACCAAAAAGTTAAAAACTATCAGGTTGAAGTATCTGAAGCCCTTGGAAAGCTGGACGAAGAAGATACTCGCCAGACCAGCATCGACCAGGAAGACCGTGGGGGTTTTCGTGTCGGGAACCTTTACAAGAATAAATAACATGGCCGTCCCAATATATTTAGGGGGTCACCGCAGTTAGCAGTTTCCCGATAACATCGGTGACTTTGATATTTTCAGCTTCGGCTTTGAAGTTTAAAATGATTCGATGCTCGAGGACTTGACGCGTAACGGCTTTAACGTCCTCAATGGTAGTCGCAACACGGTTATCCATCAGGGCTTTGGCCTTGGCTCCCAAAATAAGATATTGAGAGGCTCGCGGACCGGCCCCCCAATCAATCCATTCTTTGACAAAGTCAGGCGCATTGCCATTTAGCTGGGGCCGGGTACTTTGAACCAGCTCCACAGCATAGCGGGCAACATGTTCTGAAACGGGCACACGTGGAACCAGATCTTGAAATTTTAAAACTTGTTCCGCGTTTAAAATAGATTTCAGTTCCGGCAACTGACCCGATGTTGTCGAAAGTGCAATTTTTATTTCCTCTTCCTTGCTAGGATAAGCAACGTTGATAATGAACATGAAGCGGTCCAGTTGTGCTTCTGGAAGAGGGTAGGTGCCTTCATGCTCAATAGGGTTTTGCGTTGCGAAAACCAGAAAGGGTGGGTTGAGCACATAGGTGTTTCCACCAACTGTCACTTGCTTCTCCTGCATAGCTTGAAGCAGGGCAGCCTGGGTTTTTGGCGGGGTTCTATTGATCTCATCCGCTAAAATTATATTGGAGAAAATAGGGCCTTTGATGAATTGGAACGACCTTTTTCCTGATGCAGAATCTTCGTGAAGAATATCTGTTCCAGTGATATCCGATGGCATTAGATCGGGAGTGAATTGGATGCGGCTGAATCCCAGGTTCATAACCTGCGCGAGGGTGCTGACCAAAAGTGTTTTAGCGAGCCCGGGAACTCCTACAAACAGGCAGTGGCCTTTTGAAAACAGCGCAACCAGCAGGTCTTCGATCACCTCATCTTGGCCGACAATTACTTTTTGGATTTCGTTGACTACATTTTTTTTGGCGTTTAACAGTTCCTGCGCCAGTTCTAAATCTTCCATTCCAAAAACCTCAATCTATAAAGCTGAATTGCTGGGTTTGTAATTTCTTTTCTTTGTCCAATTTCATGCGGTCGTATAATTCTATCAACCTTACATGGATGAATGGATTGAATGGATTGATGCGTGCTGCCTTTTCAAGATATGTCTTAGCCGCATCGTATCTCTCACTCACAAAATAAAGCTCACCAAGATTAGCAAGGGTGGTATGAAAATACGAATAATATTCCAGGCTTTCTTTTAAAAGCAATTCGGCATCATCATATTTCCGTGTTTGAATATAGGTGCCGGCCAGTTTATTGAATAATATAGGTGAGTGAGTAGTGGACTCTTCTTTTGCTTTCCTATATTCAAGAATTGCCGCTGCGTAATGGTCACGAGACTTCAATATGTCGCCTAAAAAAGTTAAGTCTTGCGCCCGTTTGGTGCTCATTCCCTTAAAATCCTTTTCAGGTTCCAAGGGATTTTTATTTTTAAACTCTTTGGTTAGAGGGGCGATTCCTGGAATGTATTTAAGCTCTTTCTTTTTGGCCCAGGTTTCCCAATTGTTTTGAAATGTGGGGATATCAGATCCTATTCTTCCGATAAAGCTTTCTTTGAATTCTTTTCCTTCAGCCAGATCCACCAGTAGATATGAGAAGGTTTCCACCCCTTTTTTTTCTACGATGAATTCCATCATGGTGGACACTTCTGCATAAGCCAGCTGCACATCTTTAGCGGTTTTCAATTTAGCAAGAGATGGCATCATGTCTTCCAAGGGCACGCGATAATCATTTTTTAGTGCGCCTGAAAGAATGGTTTCCATAATGGGGGACATGTATTTCGGGTCATCGCGCCATCTTGTTTCCAGTAGTTTTGCAATCCCCTCATGCATCCAAAGAGGAAGTCGATTCCGACTCTTCTTTGTAAGAAGATAATGGACATATTCATGACTCAGGGTGTCCATCCAGTTATAACCGCGGACAAGTGACCCTGGAGAAATCATCATAATGCGGTTGTATTTGCACAGTGCAACGGTTCCTGATGTGAGAATATCTTGTAATGTGAGAGGAGAAATCTTGGAAAATGGTTGCCGGTCGGGATAAATTTCAATGAGAACTTTTTGCTCAGGGTAATGCCCAAGAATTTTTCCCAACACATGATAAGATTTTTCCAGTACTTCCTTGGCATAATGAATCAGAACTTCATCGGGCCCTTCTTCATAACGAAGGCGAAAATGCTCCGTTTCAAGGGAAACGAATTTTTTGGAGGCCTTCCGTGTGGCATTTACTCTTTTTTTGAAATCAGCCACTTCCTTAAAATTATCCCCCACTCTTTTTAGAATCTCCCATGAACGCTCATAATTTCCTTTTAAGAATTCAATCCGTGCAAGAAGGAAATGAACATCACCGGATTCCGGGTGCTCCTTAAGAAGTGATTTGGAAAGCTTTTCGGCGGATACCAAGTCCCAATCCTGGGCCATTTCATAACCTGTGAAAACCTTCTGGGTAAGAGTTGGTTCTGAAAATGAGATGCCAGGAATGCTAAGTAGTAATAGGAAGCATATAAAAAGGGTTTTGGTTTCTTTTTTCATTGCACCAGTTCCCTGTAGTATTCATTTACCAGTTGTTCATAATTCTTTGGGGTATGTTTTTTCATTGCATCCAGAATTTCTTCGCGAAATTCACTGGGTACTTTGTATTGATCTTCAGAGGGCAAAAGAACATTTTCTTTTTGCATTCTTACTGCGCCTCCGCGCCGAGAATCCCTGCGGCTGCCTGTACCTAGTCGAAGCTGATTTTTGGGTTTGCCTTGTCGCGACATTTGCGAACTTGAATTTTTCATTTCATTTAACATCTTTTGGGTTTCTTGGAGCGATTTCATTGCTTTGTTTTCAGATTCTATACTTCTTTGAAGCTGGTTTTGGTTTAGTCTGGACTCTGCCCGTTTAAGGTTTTTTCCTGCCATTTGCATGTTTTGGGCAAGAGTTGGAGGCAGCAGCGGATTTCTTTGATTCATCTCTTCAAACTGTTTTTTCATTCCTTCTGTTTTCCCACGAATATTTTTTTCTTGTTGAGCCATTTTTTTTAACTTGTTTTTTTCCTCATCGGAAAGAAGCGATTCGTTACTAGCTTCTATAGAACGTTTCAACGAACCAAGCTTCTTTGAGATTTCACTGTTCAATCGAGTTACCTGTCTCAAGTCGTCGCCCATTTTCCCGCTAATATCTTCTAATAAGTTTCGAGATGTTCTCAAGTTGCCTTGCCAACGAAAAACTTCAGGATAGGTGTTTTTAAAAAGCATATTGAACTCATTCAAGTCGTTCAATTCAGCCAGTTCTTTTAGAGTGTCGTATTTTTTCTGTAGTTCGGGTAGGTTCTCTTTAAATTCTTGAAACCCTTGGGTTCTAAGGCTATTTATTTCCATAAGGGTCTTTGTGAGCTGACGGCGACGGTCATTTAGCTCAGTAAAGTGTTCCGCAAGGTTATCCTTTAAGTTGGAGTCTATGGCTTTTTGTCCGAGGGATTGTATCTCCTGATTTAGAGCAGATTCTTTTTCAAGAAGCTCGCTGGTTTTTTTCATGGCTGTGTGTTCGTTTAGATACTCTTTATCTTCGCTGAGTATGGCGCGAATGGATTCCACATCCTTTTTAAGCTCTTCAAAAAACTTCTTAACCAACGACTCAAATTGCTTTGACTGCTGCTGTCTGAGCTTTTGATTTATTTCTGAGGTTTCATTGATGACTTTCCGTTGCTTCTTTTCTAGATCTTCTAATTGGCGCATTGACTCGTTTAGCTGCTCCATCATCTGCGTGTCTACCATTTCTTCCATGGAAGAGTCGGTTTGGTTTAGTTGTTCCGCAAAATTTCTCAGGTCTTCCGCCATTTTTTTTAGTTGTTCCATGGCCTCATCCATTTTTCCTTGATTCGCGAGTTCTTGAATTTTTTCAATTGAACTCATCATTTCCTCGAGGTTCATGCTTTTATAGGATTTAGAATTCAGGAATTCATCTGGCGAAGATTGGTTTTGTTGGGACAGTTTATCCAAGAGTTGTTTCAGTGTTTGTTGTATTTGGTCGAGTTTGGATTTGAGTTGGTTGGAATTTAGGGGTGAATTTTTATTTTTTAGATTTTCAAATTCTTCCTGCAGTGTTTCAGTCAGTTCGGATAACTGGTTTTCCAGATCCATGACCTGATCCATTTTCTGGCGATTTGTGATCTTAATCAGGTAAAGAATATCCCGTTCTAAATGGGTGACCATTCGATCATTTAAAACTTCTACGGAAAACAAGCTGTAACTAACTGGGGTCGGTTTCATTAGCGTTCCCTGGATTTTATCGATCGTTTCAATTTTTTCCTGACGAATTTCTTTTAATCCCGAAATTATATTGCTTAATAAGGTCAGATAGGGTTGTGGGAAATTACCAAACTCATCGGCCTGGTTCTTTATGTGTTGTGCCAGACCGATGATCTCGATCAAGGCATCGGCATTGGAAGCAAGTAGTTTTTTACCGTAAAGGGCATCTTTTGTTGTGGTCTTGAGAATATTTGCTTCCACCAGTCCGGTTGCCAACAGGGCAATCATTTTTTCTATCAATTCATCTTGAAGTCGGACAAGGTTTTCCCGTTCTTCCCGCGAATCAAAAACAGTAAAGCGAATCATTTCCGACTGGCCTTTGTTGGGACCAGAAATATTATCGTTGTCTTTAATTTCCAAATAATATTGAACCTCTTGTCCAGGTTTTAGCGTTTCCAAGGCAAGGTTCCAGGTAAACCTTCCCTGAGATTCTTTTTTATTTTCCTTGAGATTCTTTATTTTTTTTCTAATCGAATTGTCATTAATTTGAGCGACTAATTCGATACTTCTAATACCGAAATCATCACTTCCCTCGTAGAATATCTGGATTTTGTCTGAGTCGTAATAAACCGGTTTTGGATTGGCAGGGAACAGGACAATGCGTGGCGTTTGGTCTTGCTCGAGTTCAATGGGGTACTTTTGTGGTAGCAGAACTTGGATTCCCGATGGATCCTTGAGTTTGAACTGGTAGAATCCTTTTTCGCGAACCATAAAAGCCCCTGTCAATGATGATCGGTCTTTTGACTCCATTAGAATAGAATCTTTGGCATT
>CAZECX010000069.1:0-9662 GCA_964510965.1 uncultured Nitrospina sp.
TCCGTTCATTACGGCAGATGCATCGGGACCTAAGCATTTAAACATCAAGCTCTCCCGAGCTAAATTTGAATCGATGGTGGACGATCTGATCGAAAAGTCCAAAACCCCCTGTGTTCAGGCTATGAAAGATGCGGGAATCAAGGCAGACCAGGTTCATGAAGCCATTCTAGTTGGTGGTTCTACAAGAATTCCTAAAGCCCAGGATCTGGTTAAGAACTTATTTGGCAAAGATCCTCATCGTGGAGTTAATCCAGACGAAGTTGTAGCTCTGGGTGCCGCGGTACAAGCTGGCGTTCTATCAGGTGACGTGAAAGACATTTTATTACTCGATGTCACACCATTGTCTCTCGGAATTGAAACCATGGGCGGTGTAACCACCCGGCTTATAGACCGAAATACAACCATCCCGACTCGAAAGGCAGAAACATTTTCTACAGCGGCTGATAACCAGCCATCCGTAGAAGTTAACGTCATTCAAGGCGAACGGGAAATGGCCAAAGACAATCGATCCATTGGCAAGTTCCACCTCGATGGTATTCCACCTGCACCGCGAGGAATGCCACAAATCGAAGTGACCTTTGATATCGATGCAAATGGCATCCTGAATGTCACTGCTAAAGATAAAGGGACTGGCAAAGAACAAAAAATCACCATCACGGATTCTACCGGTCTATCGGATACGGAGATCGAAAATATGGTGAAAGATGCTGAAGCTAATGCCGAGGCAGATAAAGAACGTCGCGAAAAAATCGATGTTAAAAATCAGCTCGACTCTGTTATCTACAACCTTGAAAAAACCCTTAAAGATAATAAGGATAAATTCAAGGAAGAAGATATCAAAGAAGCGGAAGCGGCTATGGAAGAAGCCAAAGGCCAACTTGAAGGTGAAGCCGATGCAATGAAAGAACAAATAGAAAAGGTCAATCAAATTGCCCACAAACTCGCTGAAGTTATGTATTCCCAAACCAAGGACGAACCGGGTGAAGGAGGAGATTCTGGCGATGCGGGCGATGCGGGCAATGCAGATGCATCAGGTGCTGAAGGCGAACAAGCAAAAACCGAAGATGATGTCGTCGATGCTGAGTTCGAAGATATAGGCAAAAAATAAACCCACCTAACCCTCCCGGCACAACCGGGAGGGTTATTTTTTTAGAAAATAACCACCATGGCAAAGAAAAAAGCAACTTCTCAAAAAGAGGAAGAACCGGCTATCAATATTGTTGATCGACGCTCCGCCTTAATGGAAGAAGATGAAATAGATGAATTAAGCGAACAGGAAGAAAGACTGCCTTCCTACGTAGAAAAACTCAAAAAAGAAGCAGAAGAAAAGGATCAAAAACTAAAGGACTATATCGCCGCCTACAAAGAAAAAACAGCGGAGGATGATGGGTTTAGGAAACGTCTTGAAAAGGATAACGATGTCCGACTCGATCAGTTCAAAGCCAATTTGTTTTCCAGGCTGGTCCCAATATTGGACAATTTAAATCGAGCCATCGAGGCCGCCAATACGAACCAGGATTTTGATGGATTAAATCAAGGGGTAGAGATGGTGTCCAAACAATTCAGTCGTGAACTAAAAAATAACAATGTCGAAATCATTGAGGCTAACAACCGAAAGTTTGACCCAAAAACTGACGAAGTCTTTCTGACTGAAGAAACAGATGACCCTGAAAGAGATAATATGATTGTACAGGAACTCGAACCGGGCTATATTTTCAAAGACAAACTAATCAAAGCCGCAAAAGTAAAAGTGGCTCAATTAAAAACCTGAATGCACCTGCCTCGGTCGAGAGCAAGCACCCCTTTCCCTAAACTGTCATCATGAGTCAACGCGATTACTACGAAGTTCTTGAAGTTTCTAAAAGTGTCAATGAAGCAGAACTCAAAAAGGCCTACCGGCAAAAAGCGCTGAAGTTTCACCCCGATAAAAATCCTGGAGATAAACAAGCAGAAGATAACTTCAAAGAAGCTTCAGAAGCTTACGAAGTGTTAAAGGACCCAGAAAAACGACAAATATACGATCAATATGGACATGAAGGATTAAAGGGAAATGGGTTCAATGGATTCAGCGGATTCGACGATATCTTCTCCCAATTCGGCGATATTTTTGGTGATTTCTTCGGGGGAGGTGGAGGGCAAAGGCAACGAACCGGCGCTGACCTGCGCCTGGATATTCGCATCAATTTTAACGAAGCCGCTTTTGGCACTGAAAAAGAAGTCGAAGTAGGAAAACATGAGTCATGTGGAACCTGCAAAGGGTCAAGGTCTAAACCGGGCCATTCTCCGCAAACTTGCCGGACCTGTCGAGGAACTGGGCAAGTGGTGCGGGCTCAAGGTTTTTTCAGCGTGCAATCCCACTGCCCTGATTGTAGAGGCGCCGGGCAAACAATAACTCACCCCTGTGATGAATGCCGCGGCGAGGGTCGTGTCAGAATTAATAAAAATTTATCCATCAATATTCCCGCAGGCGTCGATGATGGGGCTCGCCTAAGATTAAAAAACGAAGGAGAGTCCGGCCCACAAGGTCTACCTCCGGGAGATCTCTATGTCATCATCCATGTTGCTCAACATGAATTTTTTCATCGCGAGGAAGATGATATTCACTGCAAAATGACTATCACCTTCGCACAAGCAGCTTTAGGTACTGACATTGAAATATCTCTATTAGAAGAAAATAAAAAGAAAGTCATTTCTGTTCCCGCAGGAATCCAAAATAATGGAAACTATCGTATTTCAGGTGCGGGAATACCCAGACTTCGCGGGGGAGGCAGAGGGGATCAGATTATCCACTTCTCAATTGAAACCCCAAAAAGTTTAAACAAACGACAAAAAGAACTTTATAAAGAGCTTGCAGAAATAGATGGGCACTCCTTCACCGATACGTTAAAAGGTTTGTTTCAAAAATTAAAAATGTAATTTTATCACTCTACCAGGAGAGGCTTAAAAATACGGACTGGCTCTTTTATTGGTTTTTTAACCAAATAAACTCCTACTTCATTTCTTTCTTCCTTAAAGGCTTGTTCAGGCAAAAACGCCAGAATTTTTTTCTTACCATTTATATTCATTACAGCAGATTCCGCTTGGAAGATTCCATTCACCGCAACCAGCGCCTGCCACTTTTTCTCATCAACGACTCCAGCTAATTCCCCCTGGACAATAGCTGGCAAAACATCCGGTTGGGTTTGAACTTGATATCCGGTGCTAATCGAAACTCGAATTTCTTCTAAGGGTTCAACCTGAAATTTTGATACCGCTTGGTCAAATATTTTTTTACCTGTCACACCTAACAATCTGAAGCTGTTCCAATCTTTAAATTTTCCAAACAATTGTTGTTTTTTTTTCACTCCTGCCTGCAAATAAGGTTTTAAATCATTTGGAACTATATAAGCTGTTCGCTCAATATCTTTTATAATTCTTTTTCTCTCAACCTCCGAATCCTTAAAAAGCGAATAACCCACGATTTCCCAGGGAATTTTTATTCCCAACACATCTGCAAGAGTGGGAATAATATCTTCAGAAGTGGCAGGAATATCACTAATTTCCCCAATATTCTGATTGGGAAGTTTAATAAAAAGAGGGACGGGTGCAATATCACCTAAATTTTTATATCGAACTTCTCTTCGCAGCCCATTTTCTTTTATATGAACTCCGTGATCTGCAGACAAAATGAACAAGGAAGAATCGAAAATCTTCATAGCATCCAGTCGGTCTAATATTTTTCCAAGAAAGTGATCTGTATATGCCACTTGATTTAGAAATTTTTGATATTGAATGTGGGTCAACCATTCATACTCTTTCCATGTTCCACCTTTAGAGGCTTTTTGATCCAAACCAATTAGATCGAATTGACCTGAAAAATCATATTTTTTCCCTGAAGACAAAAAACGATAAGGCATATGCGGAAGTAATATATGCAAAAAATAAAATGATTTTTTCTGCTCTTGATCTATCGCCTCAAGAAATTCTTCTATCAACTCTTCCCGTCCTTCCACTAACTCTTTCCTAAATTCAGATTCAAACAAGGGAATATTAAATTCTTTCCTAACAAAGTTCTTAGGCTTTTTTTCACCTCTGCCTTGCTTTGACTTGTTGTCCCAAAAACCTTTGTAGCTTTGAGAAATTCCCGGAACACCAAATTTGTTTGCCTGTGGAAAAATCAAATTTAAAAAGATAGCAGTCATATCCATCCAAAATATTTTGACATCTTCAAAGCCTTTAGTTTCATGTTGGTTTTTACATATATGAGGAGGACATAATCGGAGCGCAGATTCATAGCCATGAACCTGATAATCATGACCCATCAAAGTAAACAAATTATTTGGGAAATTCCTATAAGTACCCAACCTTGAATCTTTTTGGGACATCCCAGTTAGGGCACTCATCACAGCATGTCCGGTCCAAGCATAATTGGTAGACGTATTTCTAAACCAGTGAGAGGTTCCAGCCAACCGGTTGAAATTTGGATAAGCAGTTTCATCAATCAACAAGCCCTCATTCAACAATGAAGATAACGGAAATTCATCGAATAAGATGAAAATAACTGGAGTTTCACCTGCAATAGAAATTTTTGGGAATTGGGTTTCCTCGATTTTAGGAAAGGCCTGCACAAAAATTTTGGGAGGAAATAAAAATAAAATGGGAAACACAAGGATTGCCGGAGAAATATATTCCAAAAACAGTCGAGGCCCCGAATACTTTAGATAAGCCCAGGTTAACAGTAAGGAAATAAGCCCTACAGAAATAAAAGAAACCCATATATCATCCCCTGAATATTTCTTAGCCAGCGGTAAAAGAATCAGGGCAATTAATACTCCAATAATAATAATTCCCCCCAACCTTAGCTTTTTTCCAAATATATAAAAAAGAAGGGAGAACACCGCGGCGATAATTAGCGGAAAGACAATGGAAACCATTCCAATTAAAACAAGAAAATCTGTTGGTTCTGACTTATGCGCTAAAAAGAAATTGGGTTCTTTGGAAAGGACATCATATAATGGACTCAAAGCCAATGCGGCAAGAACAAAAATATGAACAAAAGTTTTTTTCTGAGTGATCATCAACCAGAAAACCTAAAATTTTTTATGTCAATTGTATGCTTATAAATCCACTACAACAAGAAAGTTTTTTGGAACCTAAAGAATGAAGCTTATATTTATTTTGTTTTTTTTATTCGCACTATCCGTCAATCCCGCATATAGCTATCTAGATCCTGGTGCAGGCAGTATGCTTGCACAACTTATCATGGGAGGGATTGCAGGCTTGATGGTAATATTTAAACTTTATTGGGCAAAATTTAAAAGTATCTTTGTCAAAAACAATTCGTCTTCTAAAAAAGAATAATCCCCTCAAACGGAGTAACCCCATTGAGCCTCCTACCTGACCCTGCTTCGTTTCGAGACCCTGGTGGTAGAATCTTCAAAAAAGATAACCATATATTCCGACTGATTTTTGAACATGGTGCCAAAGACTACGAAACAGTTCGAGATACAAATTTCCCCGAAAAAATGGCTGAGCTTGATAAATTCATTAAAGCTCAGGAAGTCAACCCTGAAATTCTTGAAAGTCCCAGCCTGAAACCATCATTTGTATTGGAACACCCCATTCTTCCCTTTGTCTCCTACCCTTACGAATGGTCCTTTCCAATGTTAAAAAAGGCTGCCTTATTGCATCTGGAGCTTCAAATTAAAGCGTTGGAAGAGAATCTAATGTTCTCCGATGCAAGTGCATATAATATTCAATTTAAGGGACCTCATCCTATTTTTATTGATTGGCTTTCTCTTCGGCCTTATCAACAAGGACAAATCTGGAATGGTCACCGTCAATTTTGCGAGCAGTTTTTGAATCCGCTGCTATTACGAAGTCACTTAGGTGTATGTCATAATTCGTGGTTCCGAGGAAACTTAGAGGGGATTCCAACTGATGATCTCAATAAACTTTTACCTTGGTATAAAAAGATTTCCCGAAATGTATTTTTACACGTAGTTCTACCCGTTAAAATGAACAGCCTTGCGCAAAACGAAAATTCCAAATCACTTTCCAAACTGAACTCAAACCTTCCAAAAGCTTCCTTGAATAATATTTTCAAGAATCTTCAATTATGGATAAACAAATTACAACCACTCTCTTCCTCCAGTTCCACATGGAGTAACTACGATTCCATGCACTGCTATGAACAAGAAGAGGTGATAAAGAAACAACAATTTATTTCAGAATTTATGAAAAGCACTAAGCCTACAACAGTATGGGATCTCGGTTGTAACAAAGGGGAATATTCTGAAATTGCCCTTAAAGAAGGAGCACAGTATGTTATCGGTTTTGATTATGATCAGTCCAGCCTTGAAAAAGCCTTCGACCGAGCCGAGAAAAATAATTTAAACTTTCTTCCCTTATTCCTTGACGGAGCCAATCCAAGTCCGGATCAGGGCTGGAACAGCCAGGAAAGACCGGGTTTCTTGCGACGAAAAAATGCTGATGCCGTATTGGCACTGGCATTCGAACATCACCTTGCAATAGGAAGAAATATTCCATTATCAGATTTAATTGACTGGATAACCGGCCTGGCCCCCAGGGGTGTAATTGAATTTATCCCTAAAAAAGACCCCAATCTTCAAAGAATGCTCAGCCTACGAGAGGATATATTTCCAAACTACACCGAAATAAATTTTCGAAGTATTCTTAAGACAAAATGTCGAATCATTCGCGCAGAAATTGTTTCGCAAATGGGTCGCACTCTTTATTGGTATGAAACCTCGAAACAATAGAATATTAAATCCCCCCTATATTATCTTTCCTAGTGGTTTATGCACTTTATTCCACAAACGTTAACGAGTCCTCATTAAGTTTTTTTAATTCTCCTTTAACATCAATTTAATTTTCAGATTCTACTCTTATATATAAGTTAAATAGAAACTTACAAGACGCTTGTCTTTTATATAATTTTTAATGGAGGGAATCATGACCACTTATAGGAAAAAATATTTTCTTGCTGCATTTTTTGTTTTGTTTTTAAGTTTCCCGGTTTTCAGTGGAATAAGTTTCAATTCTGCTTTTGCCCTAAGCGGTAAAGTGAATCCCGTTGGAACCAATTTAATTGTCGAAATAGCTAAAAAGCAAAATCCAGCGGTGGTGTTCGTCACATCCAAAACAAAGTTTCAACCAGCCAAAGCCAATCCACAACAACACCGAAGGCCCTTTGGTCAACCGGGTCCCTTTGGTGCTCCTAGCCCGTTCCCACAACCACCCGCACCGGGAAATGGATCAGGAACTGGATTCATCATTGATAAGGAAGGATACATCCTTACAAATAATCACGTTGTAGACAATGCTGATGTAATCAATATAACTTTACAAAACGAAAAAGAATATGAAGCAGAATTAATTGGCTCCGACTCCAAAACGGATATTGCACTTCTAAAAATTATCAGGCAATCCGGCGAGAACGCAGACTTTCCATATTTAACCCTGGCGAACTCGGAGAAAGTGGAAGTTGGCGAATGGGTCGTGGCTATTGGCAATCCATTTGGGCTCTCTCACACTGTTACCACTGGAGTGGTCAGCGCAAAAGCACGAAATATTGGAGCTGGACCTTACGATGAATTCATTCAAACAGATGCCTCCATAAATCCGGGAAACAGTGGCGGCCCGCTGCTCAACATGGATGGAGAAGTCATTGGTATCAACACCGCAATATTTTCCAGAACCGGAGGCAATGTTGGAATTGGGTTTACCATTCCGATCAACATGGCGAGTGATATCCTTGATGAACTAAAAAAAGATGGCAAAGTAACACGCGGTTGGCTGGGAGTCATGATTCAAAAAATAACCCCGGAGCTGGCCGAAACATTCAAACTATCTGACTCCCATGGGGCTCTTGTCAACGATGTTGTTCCCAACGGACCTGCATTTAAGGGTGGACTCAAAAGAGGAGACATCATCGTTAGGTTCAATGGGAATGAAATCCATTCTGTAGAAAACCTACCCAAACAGGTTGCCGCTGTTGAACCGGGAAAATCTGTGAAAGTGGATATAATTCGTGATGGCAATAAAAAAACGCTAGACATTACTTTGGACAAAATGCAGGAAGAGAAACGAGCTTGAGTCCCCGCAGGGTTGCGTCTTGGGGGAATATTCGTGGACGCCAAAAGTATGGTTCCTCTACGAATGCCGATCAATTCCCCAAGGCGGAATCCGTCTGCTGAAATGCAGGCAAACCTCCGAAAAGGGAGCTGTTGTCAAGCCAGCTCCCTTTTTTTATAGAAACTTTATTTCAGAAGCTTTATTTCAGAAACTGACTGTGTGGGAGTTCGGTATTTTTCATGAGATATTGATCAACAGATCGCGCGGCCTCTCGGCCTTCAGCGATGGCCCAGACCACAAGAGATTGTCCACGGGTCATATCCCCTGCCACAAAAACGCCTTCGGCACTGGTCATTTTGTTTTCATCGCAGGAAACATTTTCCCTCGCATCCAGTTCAAGCGCCAGCTCCTGCACCATTCCTTCGTGAATAGGATGGACAAAACCCATCGCCAAAAGAACCAGCTCAACATCCAACTCAAACTCGGAGTCTGGCACTTCATTCATTGAGGCTCGACCCGTTTTAGGATCCGGATCACCAAAAACCATTTTCACCCCATGAATTTTAGAAACCTTACCGTCCTTGCCGGTCAATTTTTTAGTGGCAACGCAATATTCTGTAATCTTATCTTTTCCTTCCCGCTCATTCGCTTCTTGGTGCGAAGAAGAAACCCGGAAAGTTTTCGGCCATTGTGGCCACGGGTTATTATCGGTTCGCGAACGCGGAGGCTCTGGAAGAAGTTCGAATGTTGTCACGCTTTTAGCCCCTTGCCTGAGAGAAGTACCCACACAGTCTGAACCCGTGTCCCCACCGCCGATGATTAAAACATTTTTACCCGTTGCCGTGATGGAAATGTCATCAGGAATGATGTCTCCTTCATTACGTTTGTTTTGCTGCGGCAGAAATTCCATCGCAAAATGAACACCTTCCAATTCTCTCCCCTCAACAGGCAAATCTCTTGGTTTTTGCGAGCCGCCACATAACACTACAGAATCGTATTCATCTTTTAATTCCTTTGCCGGCTTATCTACGCCGATATGCACTCCGGTCTTAAAAACAACTCCTTCATCCCGCATTAGATTTATTCGGCGTTTTACAATTTCTTTATCCAGCTTGAAATGAGGAATGCCGTACATGAGCAGTCCGCCAATGCGATCATCTTTCTCAAAAACAGTCACTTCATGGCCGACCGAGTTCAGTTGCGCTGCGCACGCCAGACCCGCTGGACCTGAACCGACAACGGCAATTTTCTTTCCCGTTCTACGTGCTGGAGGTTTTGCTTGAATAAAACCCTCTTCAAAACCTTTTTCAGCAATCATCTCCTCGATATTACAAATAGTCACCGCTGGCTCACTAATGCCCAGCACACAAGCCCCTTCACAGGGAGCCGGACAGACCCGACCCGTAAATTCTGGGAAATTATTTGTCTTCAGCAAAAGTTCCACCGCTTCTTCGTAACGCCCACGATAGACCATATCGTTCCAATCGGGAATCAAATTCCCCAGAGGACAACCCGTATCACTTTGACAAAAGGGCACACCACAATCCATGCAACGCGCACCTTGCTCTTTATATTTATCTTCGGGG
>CAZECX010000069.1:9693-17640 GCA_964510965.1 uncultured Nitrospina sp.
AACCGGGCGACCTGTTGGGGTCTCCCGTTCAAATTCCATGAATCCTTTAATTGCGCCCATCTAAACTATTATTCTCCTGTATCAATTATTTTTCAGGCAACTTGCAATTCGTTCTGCTTTTTGTTTTTACGTTCTTCAATAACTCGCCTGTAGTCGGTTGGATAAACTTTTACAAATTTCGGCAGGGTTTCTTCCCATTCATCCAGTATTTTTTTGGCAACCGCACTTTGAGTCGATTGAAAATGTTCCTCGATCAAGGATTTTAATTGTTGGACATCTTCCGCTTCATCCACATTCACCAAATCAACTGCATTCTTATTGCAATGGATTTCAAATTCGTTGTCACGATCCAGCACATACGCCAATCCACCGCTCATACCTGCAGCAAAATTTCTGCCTGTGGAACCGAGCACGACAACGACACCTCCGGTCATGTATTCGCATCCATGATCGCCCACTCCTTCGACAACCGTTTGCGCACCACTATTACGAACTGCAAAACGTTCCCCGGCGACTCCTCGAAAAAAGGCTTTACCAGAAACCGCACCATAAAGCACCGTATTACCAATTAGAATATTATCTTCTGGCACAAGTGTGGATTCTTTAGGTGGATAAATAAATATTTTGCCACCAGACAGTCCTTTTCCTACATAGTCATTTGCATCCCCTGAAAGACCAAAGGTCACCCCCGGGGCAAGAAAGGCGCCAAAGCTCTGGCCTGCAGACCCTTTAAAACCAAATTGAATCGTATCAGCAGGTAGTCCTTCTTCACCATGCTTCTTAGAAATATGATAGCTGAGCATAGCTCCGGTAGCTCGATCGGTATTTACGATAGGAAACTCACCATAAACCTGGGTTTTATTATCGAGGGCCAGGCGGCTCTTTTCTATCAATTGATGGTCCAGGACATTATCCATATCTCCGCTTAAGTCTTGTGTACGAATATTTCTCAACGCGACCTTTTCATCCACTTCCGGTTTGAATAAAATTTTGCTGACGTCCACGCCACTTGCTTTCCAGTGACCGGTCGCTTCTTCCCCTTCCAGTAGTTCTACCTTGCCAATCAAGTCACCAAATTTTCTAATTCCTAACTCGGCCATGATTTCTCTAACCTCTTCAGCAATGAACTTGAAAAAGTTGACAACATAGTCTGCCTTACCTGTAAATTTTTTCCGGAGAGCAGGATCTTGTGTTGCAATCCCCACGGAACAGGTGTTGAGATGACATTTTCTCATCATGATGCAACCCATTGTCACCAGAGCTGTAGTAGAAAATCCAAATTCATCAGCACCTAAAATTCCGCCGATCACAACGTCGCGCCCTGTTTTAAGCTGCCCATCCACCTGAACGCAGATGCGTCCCCGAAGATCGTTAAGCACTAGAATCTGCTGGGTTTCGGAGAGACCCAACTCCCATGGGAGGCCGGCATGTTTGATCGAAGTCTGAGGGGAGGCACCTGTACCACCATCGTGCCCAGCAATGAGCACGCCTTCAGCGTGCGCTTTAGATACCCCCGCTGCAATGGTGCCCACACCTGCTTCTGCAACAAGCTTAACACTCACCCTGGCATCGGGGTTTGCATTATGAAGGTCAAAAATCAGTTGCTGCAAATCTTCAATAGAATAAATATCATGATGTGGAGGAGGTGAAATTAACCCCACACCAGGAGTCGAATGTCTGATCTTAGCAATGTACTCGCTGACCTTATGTCCCGGCAACTGCCCGCCTTCACCCGGCTTTGCCCCTTGTGCAACCTTTATCTGCATTTCATCTGCATTGGCAAGATAAAAACTGTTTACCCCAAATCGACCCGATGCGACCTGTTTGATTTTACTTCGGCGGGAGTCTCCGTTTTCATCCAGTGTGTAACGGACGCTATCCTCACCGCCCTCTCCGGTATTGCTTCTTCCACCCAACCGGTTCATAGCTATCGCCAGAGTTTCATGGGCTTCACGAGAGATCGAACCAATTGACATTGCGCCGGTACAAAAGCGCTTGGTAATCTCCTCTACAGGCTCCACCTCTGCTATTGGAATCGCTGTTGTCTTCTTAAAATTAAAAAGTCCCCTCAACGTACATTGCCGTGTGCTTTCCATATCAGCCTGCTGGGAAAACTTTTTGAATGTTGCGTAATCATTTGAGCGAGTGGCATGTTGCAGCAAACCAATAGCATTTGGGTTGAGCATATGTTTCTCTTCGCCACGCCGCCATTGGTAATGACCTCCAAGTTCCAACAATGTGGAACGGTCACCACTAAAAGCATTTTGATGCCTTGCCAAAGCCTCTTTAGCCAGCACATTCAGAGTAGCCCCGCTCACTCTGGAAGGAGTGCCCGTAAAAAATCGTTCGATGATTTCCTCGCCCAAACCCACCGCTTCAAAAACCTGCGCACCTCTATAACTTTGAATGGTTGAAATGCCCATCTTAGCAATGATTTTAAAAAGGCCTTTTCTAGTGGCTTTAATAAAATTACTGACCGCTGTTTCGGAATCCACTTTTTTAATGTATACCGCCTCATTCGCAATCTCAGCCACCGTTTCATAAGCAAGGTAAGGATAGATTGCACCGGCACCATAGCCAATCAACAATGCAAAGTGCATCATCTCTCGCGCCTCTCCGGTTTCAACGGCAAGTCCTACTCGCGTTCGAGTTCGCTCACGCAATAGATGATGATGAACACAAGCAGTGGCAAGAAGGCTGGGCAAAGCAGCATTATTTGCATCAACCCCTTTATCAGACAGAACCAAAATGGTGGCTCCCTCTTCGATCGCTTTAGAAGCACTTTGGCATAAAGCTTCTAAAGCCTTTTCCATCCCCTTCTCGCCTTCAGAAACCGGGAACAAAGTTGGAAGCACAACAGATTTTAATCCCTCCTGATCGAGCTTGAGGATTTTATCCATCTCTTTACCAGTGAGGATGGGATGCTCCACTTTTAACTTGCGACAATGCTCGGGACTTTCATCCAAAAGATTTCGTTCTTTTCCCAGCGTCACCTCCATCGACATTACCAATTCTTCACGAATGGAATCGATGGCTGGGTTCGTCACTTGTGCAAAAAGTTGTTTGAAATAATTAAATAAGAGTTGCGGTTTTTGCGAGAGAATTGCAAGAGGAGAGTCGTTACCCATTGAGCCGGTGGCTTCCATGGCTGTTCCAATCATGGGCGCCATAATAAACTTGATATCTTCAACGGTATAACCAAATGCAATCTGGCGCGTCAGGAGAGAAGCAAAATCCGGTTCAAACTTATAACTCGATTCCGGCAAGTCTTTGAGATTCACCTGATTTTCTTCAACCCATTTTTTATAGGGTTTTTGAGTCGCAATTGTTGATTTTAGTTCTTCATCAGAAATTATGCGTCCTTCTTTGATATCTACAAGAAACATTTTCCCTGGTTGCAGTCTTCCTTTATATTCCACATTTGCTTCATCCACCGGCACCACGCCTACTTCAGATGCCATAACTACCAGACCGTCTTTAGTTACATAATATCGAGACGGTCGCAGTCCGTTTCTATCGAGCACGGCACCACAGGTTTCGCCATCGGTGAATGCAATAGAGGCCGGACCATCCCATGGCTCCATCATGGATGCATGAAATTCGTAAAACCCACGCTTCTCGTCATCCATTGTCTCGTGTCCACTCCACGGCTCAGGAATCATCATCATCATAGCGTGAGGTAATGAGCGACCGGTCAGAAACAACATTTCCAACGCCTGATCAAAATCAGCCGAATCACTTCCTCCCGGAGCAATGACAGGAAGGATCATATCTATATCTTCAAATAATGGAGATTCGAACATGGACTCTCTTGCATCCATCCAGTTTTTGTTTCCTCGAACCGTATTGATTTCACCATTGTGAGCAATATAACGAAATGGCTGAGCACGACCCCAGGAAGGAAAAGTGTTGGTGCTGTATCGGGAATGCGCCAACGCCAATGCGGATGTCATCTTGGGGTCTTTGATATCAAGATAATAGGTTTCCAGTTGAGGAGCCATCAACTGCCCTTTATATATAAGGGTCTTACTCGATAAGCTGCAGGCATAAAAATTTTCGTTATTGTCATTGAGTCCGGCTCGACGAACCCCCCATGCGGCGCGCTTTCTAACGCAATATAGCCTGCGCTCAAAAGCCAGCTGGTCTTTAACATCTGCCGGGGCACCCACAAAAATCTGTTTGATCACCGGTTCTACCGAACGCGCCTTTACCCCAATCGTGGAATTATCTACTGGAACGTCTCGCCAACCTAAAAGCTCCAAACCTTCCATCAATACGGCCCGTTCCATTATTTCCATACCCTGTTGGGTATCATCCCCTGTGGGCAGGAATACATTCCCCGCAGCATAACGACCCGCCTCAGGCAATTTAATCCCAATTTTGGGGCATTGTTCCTGGAAAAACGCGTCTGGAATCTGGATCAAAATCCCCGCACCATCGCCGGTGAGCTTGTCCGACCCGCAGGCACCGCGATGCTCCAGCTTTTTTAGAATTTCCAACCCCTGAAAAATGATTTCATGGGATTTTTCACCCTTCATATTCATGACAAACCCTACCCCACAACTGTCTTTTTCGTAGGCCGGATCGTAAAGTCCTTGTTTTTTTGGAAAAGCGTGCATATTTAAATAAATTATTGATTTAAAATGGTTTATCTACATTCTCAAATAGCGAAAAAACAACTGTTTTCACAGCAGGAAGACTATATATAGCAATTGCCATGCCTTCGGTATTTATAGCACCAAATCAATACTTTTAATTCAAACCCTATATATTATGTATATTTTATACACTATAAAAGGTAATTATTACACAATTATATTCACATGTTTGGGTTTTGGAGTAAATAACCCGGATGGTTCTTTAACTTAGATATCCTGATTATCACCGAAAGAATTGAGTTTGGGTGAACAGGAATTCTACCTCCGATTGCTCCCTTTTGCATCCAAAAACATTATCTTCCTCATGCGTTAAACTCGCTGAACCCCCCTGTTTGGATTAAAAAGCGATAGGGCTCTGCTTAAATACTTGTATTTTCTATCCTATTTTATTAAAGTGTTTTTATCGCAGTAATTTTTCAAACAGGCACGAGACACAGTGCAAACAAAAAATTCCATGATAGATCATTCCAAAATCCAATTCGATTTGCCCTCGCGCCTGAACCTACGCCTACTACTACCCAAGGCCCTACTTAAAAAGCCTCTACTATAAGTAAACGCTTTTTAGTAACCCCAAACAAATCAGTTTCAAATTTCTTGTTTTTTTGACTTCCGAGGAAAACCTTCCAATCCTGTGGAATTCATATTGATAAACCTTATAATGGAAGGGTATTTTTTTGAAAGGAATTTTCAGCCATGCAACGCGAAAAACTCATTATTTTCGATACCACCTTAAGAGACGGGGAACAATGCCCTGGCGCCAGCCTGAACATCAAGGAAAAACTTGAGATCGCACGGCAGCTGGCACTACTTAAAGTTGATGTGATCGAAGCGGGTTTTCCAGTTGCTTCGCCTGGAGATTTTGAATCGGTCAAACAAATTGCCGAAGAAATTCGCGGCGCGACCATTGCCGGTCTTTCCCGTGCGCTCGAAAAAGATATTGAAGCCACTGCGAAAGCTTTGGAAAAAGCAGAAAAACCGCGTATCCATGTTTTTCTTTCAACCTCTAAAGTGCATCGCGACCATATGGTTGAGAAGGCCAAAGAGGAAATCATTGAAATGGGGGTGAAGGCAGTTTCATTTGCTCGCAAATATTGCGATGACATCGAGTTCTCACCTATGGACGCTACGCGAACGGAAAAAGATTTCCTCGCAGAGGTCATACGCGAAGTGATACAGGCCGGCGCAACAACCGTAAATATTCCCGATACGGTTGGTTACACCATCCCGGAAGAGTTTGCGCAGCTCATTGGATATTTAAAGCAAACCGTGGACAACATCGACAAAGCCATTATTAGTGTGCATTGCCACAATGATCTGGGATTAGCCGTCTCGAACTCTCTGGCCGCAGTGCAGGCAGGCGCACGACAGGTGGAGTGCACCATCAATGGCATCGGTGAACGGGCGGGTAACGCAGCGATGGAAGAAATTGTAATGGCGGTTCGAACAAGAAAGGACTTCTTCAACAATGTGGAGACTAATATTGAAACACGCCATATCCAACCCTGCAGCAAACTGGTCAGCAGCCTCACTGGATTTTTCGTGCAGCGCAACAAAGCCATTGTCGGGAAAAATGCTTTCGCCCATGAATCAGGAATCCATCAACACGGATTCTTAAAACGCAAAGACACTTTTGAGATCATGGATCCCGCAGATGTCGGGGGTGAGGAGTCTGAGCTAGTGATGGGTAAACATTCAGGACGAAACGCCCTGCTAAACAAAGTCCAGGAGCTGGGATACAGTCTGAACCAGGAAGAGTTGAATCGGGTATTTGAGGAGTTCAAAATTCTTGCGGATGAAAAGAAAGAAATTTTTGAAGACGATTTCCATACTCTCATTCAAAAACAGAAGTTCTCAGAAGAACAGCAGATCACTTACAAACTGGGGGCTATCCAAAGTGGCTTTGAAACAGGTAAAGAACCGCATGCGACCGTCACCTTGATAAGTCGCGATGGCAAAGAACATCAAAGCTCTGCCAGCGGCGATGGCCCAGTCGATGCAATTTATAATGCAATCGATAAAATCACCGGGCTGACTTGCAAGCTTCTGGATTACCAGGTGATGGCAAAAACCAAAGGACAGGATGCCCAAGGGGAAGTTACAGTTCGCGTTCAAAATGAAAAACGTGAAGTGCTCGGCAAGGGAGCAGGCGTCAACACGATTGAGGCCAGCGGCTTTGCTTATATCAATGCCATTAACAAACTATTGCTAAAATCTAAATCTGGTCCTGTTGAAGGCAGCGATGTTCCCGGACCCTGAGCAGAAAAATCAAATCCCCTGGCCCCCTTCGTAGAAGGGGGGAGTTTCTATGATCCCCTCTTTTAAAAGAGGGGCTGGGGTGATTTATAACTGCAACTCTTCTTTAATAAAGAGAAACACCTATTTCTGATCGAGACACATTATTCCAGAAACCCAAAACTACGGAACCCTTCGAGTTTAACGATTCCGTTGCACGGGTTTTTGATGACATGTTACAACGCAGTGTGCCCATGTATCAGGAATGCCAGGAACTGGCTGTACACTGGTGCGCCCAATACGCCAAATCCTCCACCTCAATATATGATCTCGGCTGTTCCACAGGAACTCTTCTTTTAAAACTGGCGGAGATTCTGGAAGCTTCAGCAAATATAAAACTGGTAGGCATCGACAATTCTTCTTCAATGCTAAAAAAAGCCGAAGAGACTCTGAAAACTTCTCCCCTGCCTTGTGAGATGGTTGAAGCAAATTTGAACGACAATCTAACCATTGCCAATGCGTCGGTAGTTATCATGAACTACACATTGCAATTTGTTCAACCGGCCAATCGAATCTCTATTCTAAAAAACATATATAACGGATTAGTCCCTGGAGGCTCTCTGGTTCTCATAGAAAAAGTAAAAAGCGAAGTACCCGAACTCAACAAAACCTTCATAGAATTCCACCACCAGTTTAAGGAGCAGAAAGGCTACTCAAAACTTGAAATTTCACAGAAACGGGAAGCTCTTGAAAATGTACTCATCCCCTGGACCGTGGACCAGAACAGGAATCTGGTTAATTCAGCAGGTTTTTCCACGGTAGATCTGTTTTTTAAGTGGAACAACTTTGCTGGCTTTATTGCGTTAAAATAGAAACTATTGTATTCTTAGAAGCTGTTTTTTAAGCTCAAAAGCATCAGATTCACAGCAAATCAGAGGGAGATTTTAAATGCCAAATTATGACCATACTTGTGGAAAATGCAAAAAGGATTTCGTCATTGAGATGAAGATGTCTGAAGTTGACAAGAAAAAGGTCTCCTGTCCTGAATGCGGTTCAA
>CAZECX010000070.1:0-17617 GCA_964510965.1 uncultured Nitrospina sp.
ATTTTTTAAGGGTTTAAAAATGATCCATCCTTTTAAAGGTACGAAACCAGAAATCGATGCGTCGGCTCTCGTGGTCGATAGTGCCCAAATCATCGGCGATGTAAAAATTGGTGAAGAGAGCAGTGTTTGGTTCAATGCCGTCATTCGTGGCGACGTCAATTTTATTCGTGTTGGCAAGCGAACAAATATTCAGGATGGTTGTGTTTTACATGTGGCTCGTAAAACTCTGCCATTGGAAATCGGAGATGAGGTGACGGTAGGTCACAACGTTACTTTGCATGCCTGTACCATCGGTTCGCAATGTCTCATCGGTATGGGTGCTACGGTGATGGATGGGTCGGAAATAGGTGAGCATTCGATTGTTGGTGCCGGTGCTTTGGTGACCCCGAACACAAAAATCCCTCCAAAAAGCCTTGTCCTTGGGTCTCCCGCCAAAGTAAAGCGTGAATTGACAGAAGAAGAGATACGAGGCATTCGTGAGTCGGCGGCCAATTATGTCGGCGATATTGAAACGTATCTGGACTAGGTAAGTATGAACGAACTCGCAATAGATCCAGTACCGATTGCGGTGATCGGTGGCAGTGGTGCTTATCATCTTCTTGCCGATCAATCACTGGGCAAAGAAAAAAAATGCCAGAGCATCAATACACCCTATGGTGAAAGCGCACCGATTCATCATTTTAGTTTTGATGGGCTGGAGTTTCTTTTTCTTTCCCGGCACGGTGAAACGGATTATTCCATGACCGCGCCTTTTGTCAATTATCGCGCTAATATCCATGCCTTGAAAGAGTGTGGCGTGCAAAGGGTCATCGCCTGGTCGGGTCCGGGCATTATCAATACCGCTTTCAAGCCCGGCGATTTTGTAGTGCCGCACGATATCATTGATGAGACGCGAAATCGTCCAACGACTTTTTTTGATGATACTGGAATTGGTTTCATCCGGCAAAGCCAGCCTTTTTGTCCACAAATCGCCCATGCCTTACATGATGTTTTGCACGAAACTGCCTTGCCACATCACGAACAGGCGGTGTATGCCTGTACCGAAGGTCCACGACTGGAAACTCCCGCAGAAATTAGAAAATTGCGTATTCTTGGGGCCGATCTTGTTGGCATGACCCTGGCACCAGAAGCATTTCTCGCGCGTGAAAAAGAGATTTGTTATACCCCGTTCTGTTACCTCACCAACTACGCCGAAGGAGTCAAATCCAGAAAATTTAAAAAGGGGGAGTTGTTTGAAGGCATGCAAACAGAAGAGGAAAAAAAACAGGTAAACGATTCTATTCAGAAGTTTCCCAGCCTGATACGCGCGGTGTTTGAAAATTTAAAAAAGGAAGAAAGAACCTGCGATTGTTCCGAAGCCCTGCGGCGGTATAAAGACAAGGGCTTCCTCCCGGAAGAGGGATAGTAGAAAACCCAAAGTAATATGGTCAGGAACCTAGGTTCCCCTATGGGAGTCTGTCCCATTGCCCACCGGGCGGTTGCCCGGTCAGTCGGGCCAGGCTTCAAATCCGCCGGACATGGAGTAGACCTCTTTGAATCCTTGTTGAGACATATATTCTGCGGCCCCGCGGCTGGAATTGCCGTGGTAACAACAGACCACCAGAGGAGTTTCCTTATCCGTTTTTTCGATGTACTCTTTCACATTCTGGTCGTTGAGAGAAACTGCGTTGGGAATGTGACCGGCGGCATAGGAGCCCGGATCACGAATGTCGATCACATTGACTGAGTCTTCTTCAACCATTTCCTGGACCAGATGAGGATTTATTTCTTTGAACATGGCAAACTGTCCTTTTAAGCGTTAAATAATTAAATTCGATTTTCCATTTTTTGCATCTTAGTTCTTTAGATGGTGGTATAGGCAAAAAGTCTCTTAAAATTTTAAGGATAAAATGAATTTAGAACAACAAAGTTTTGAATCTGCTCGTTCCAAAGGCGATTGGCCAGATACGGTGGTGAAGGCTGTTACTTTTGTGAATAGTTGCCAACAAATGAGGAAATTCGATGCTGCCATTTCCTGCCTGACCAAACTATTGCCCGATGTCGAAAAAGATATGGGTCAATATGCGGTGGTGTTGACCGCCTTGGGTACGGCCTATTGGGAAAAAGCGCAACTGCAAAAAGCCTTGGACAAATTTGAGGAGGCGTTGCCTCTTTTCCGTCAAACGGATGATAAAGCAGGCGTGAAAGCAATCCTATCCATTGTAGGGATCACCTATTGGCGAAAATGCGAATGGAATCGGGCATTGGAAATTTTGGAAGATGCTTTAAGCATAGAAACAGACCGGGATGAGCGCTTTGCATCTTTGTATGGAGCATTTGATCGTGGATTCGCGACTTTGCAAAACCGCATTCGGCTTGGAAGAGAATTAGAAAAGCCGATAAAAATTTTACAGCCCTTATTTTCTTCTACCGCACTTCATCTCATAGAAGGGAATATGGGAGCCTTTAAAACCAGCCTGGAAGAATCGGAGTCGCTGGCCAAACAAATCGGTCACAGTGATATACTTAAAGCTACTTTGGGAATTTCCAAGCTGGCTAGCCAAGTTTGATGAGGGTCAGTTCATTCTTGTTGTGGTAAAGGTGAACGACTTTACTGTCTGGAATGGCGGCGAACTTTTTTATGATGTCCGGTTCAGGTTCGCCTTTGAACTTGATGGTGCAGATGAAGTTTTTGCAGATGCCGGAATCGATCCACACCGATAACCAGTCATACAATTTTTCGGGATAACAGATCACATCCGAAAAGAGCCAATCCACTTTTTTTCCATCCTTCACAAATTCTTCTGGAAGCAAAGAGAACGCATCGCGTTTTTCAAACGACACGCCTTTTAAGTTAGAGATTTTTTCATCGAGAGGCGAACGGTCGATGCTGAGAACCTCGGCACCGCATTTTTGGATCACCCACGCCCAACCACCCGGACTGCCGCCAATATCGATGCAAAATTCTCCTGCTTGCGGAGTTTTTCCGACCAGAGTCAGGGCCTCGTAAAGTTTAAGATAAGCACGGTTGGGTGGGCCGTTTTTGTCTTCAATAAAAGAAGGCTCTCCGTTCGGGAACGAACTCGAACAAGCGGCGGATGCAAGCAGCGTGTTTTCATCGAGCAGGCACCAGGACCCAGTTCCCTGGGAAGGGAGCGAGGTGGGAAACGATATCGGCTTGGGTTTTCTGGAGTTCAACTTCTCTTCAATGAGTTTCGCGCGCCGGTGCACGGTGAAGGAATAAAGGCACCAGTTTCTTTGAATGGATTTCAATTTCTTCGCGGCGTCGTTGATCGAGTCGATGGACAATGTGACAGGATTATTCCAGATGTTCTGTGCCCAGTGCGCGTTGACAAAAGGCAGGCTCGAAAGAATGAGCCGATCATGAACGGAAATCACTCCATCCACCTCTTTTAAAAGATTTTCGGTTAATCCTTCCGGTGCCAGATATGCAGATTGTATTTTAGGGGTCATAGCACGCGATCATACCGTTTGGCTTTGAATGGCTCAAGTATTAAGGTGAACCTGAATGATTCGGAAAGCCATATAAACTGGGTGGGCTAGTTATTTCAGAACGGGAAATACAGAAAATTTTATTTTGGTTTGGTGGCTTATTTGCTTTGATAGCAAGCGGGATGATTTTTTTGGAAAATTCGGGTTATGCGACTTGCGTATTGGCATTTTCTGTATTGCTAATTGGTGTTGCCAGTGTTGGGCCTTCGACCATAAAAACTCTCGGTGCAAAATGGGGGGCAGGAGGGGGTCATATTGGGTTTGACAGATACCAACCAACAGAAGAAGAAAAGAAACTTGTAAATAAAATCTCTCAAGATGAACTGCCATCAGGTGCGATTGAAGCTATGAAAATTTATTTGGCTGGAGCAGAAAATCGCCCCCCTGAAATACGTTCTGCTGAAGATTATCTTGCCTTGGCGACAGATAAATGGCGCGCTAAAAATTATGGAGCAGCATTGGAAGATGTCTATGCCGGCTTGGCCTTGAAGCCCAAAGACATTCGTATTGAAGCTACATTAATAAATATTAAGGGTCTCATTTTTATAGATTTGGGGTTAGATCAGCATGCAAAAGAATGTTTTTTAGCGGCAACAAAAATCGATTCAAGCTATTCGATGCCATTTAATAATATTGGAAATTTTTATTTACGTCAGGGGAATCAGAGAGAAGCAGAAAAATTTTTACAGAAAGCTGTAAATATGGATCGCGAAAACTTATTACCATATTTTAATCTTGAGCTTCTTTATGAGGGCCAGGAAAAGTTTGAAAGTGCGAAACAGCATATTGAGGAGGTTTTGAAAATTGAGCCGGAACATAAAAAAGCAAAACAAATTTTGGAGCGAGTGAATAAAAAATTGGAGGAGTAGGTTGGGAGTTGATTGATTGAATTTCACCCTCACCCCAGCCCTTTCCCATCAAGGGAGAAGGTTTGGATGAGGGGGAGATAAATTTTTGAGGTTAATCACCCCAGCCCCTCTTTATAAAAGAGGGGTCCAATTAAACTCCCCCTTCTACGAAGGGGGTTGGGGGGATTTGCTTTACCTGATTTCAAAAAAGTAGAGGAATGGATTGATAAGTCTTATTTCTGAGAATTCGTTTTCTCAAAATGTTCGGAGGCTTGGTTGAGAATTTTTTCGGCTTCTTCAAGATTGCCAAACCCGTTGGATGTCATTTTTCCCTTGTAGTTTGTGAACCAGTGTTCCAGTATTTCTGTGATTCCAGGGAATCTCTCGTCCAACTCTTCAATGGAATCTGCTTTTTTAAGAGGAGAGTTGAATTGAACGGCGATCAGTTTATCATCCTGCTCTCCATTATCTAAAAGCTTCAATACCCCAATCAATTTTGCAGATACAACTTTGCCCCGATTGAGAGGCGGACCTAGGAGAATTATATCCAGCGGGTCACCATCTCCACCCAACTCTTTCGGCAATAAGGTTCTGGGAACCATTCCATAGTTGCCCGGATAGCCGATATATTTTAGAACTCTGGGTTTTCCTTTCTTAAAATTCCATTTCAAATTTCCGTCATCTTTATCCACCTCCCATTTTTCAGTCCTTCCAGCAGGAATTTCTATTACGGCTTGAACATTTCCAGAACTATCTTTACTGGGATAATCCCTCAAGAGGTTTTTTGGAGAGGAAAGGGTGTAAGGGTCGGTAAATTTTAAATCAGGTGCAATTCCGCAGGGTGATTTACAAGAATCGGCGGCTACAGTGGTAGATTGAAAAAAAATGATTAAAAAAGGAATTGTTACAATTTTCATAATTTCTTCAGATGGATTCAATAACGTCTCAGTGAAGCATTTTTTAGTATTCCGTATATATTAATGACACGGCTTAAAATTGATGATTTAGCAGAATAATATATAACCTTCCATGACAAGAGCGGAAAAATTCTTTATAATACCGAACCATTACCGAGCCCAATAAATTATTGGATATTGCGGGTTTCATTTTGTAACTATTGAAAAATCAGGCTATTTGGATGACAAAGATTCTTCTCGTCGAAGACAATGAAATGAATCGGGACATGCTGTCGCGGCGATTAAAAAGGAAGGGGTATGAAGTGGTAATCGCAGTAGATGGTCAGGAAGGGGTCAATATGGCGAGTTCAGAATCTCCTGCTCTGATCCTTTTGGATATGAGCCTTCCCATTATGGATGGTTGGGAAGCGGCTCGTCAGTTAAAAGCCAATCCAGAGACCAAAGACATTCCTGTATTGGGGCTTTCTGCACACGCCATGACGCCCGACCGGGACAAGGCCATTAATGCGGGTTGCGATGATTACGACACCAAGCCGGTAGATATCAAACGTCTGATGGGAAAAATAGCCGATTTATTGGGAACCTCCGATGGCTGAGGATCAGGAACCCGTCCTGAACAAGGAGGCAGCGCTTGAACTTTGCGATGACGATGAAGATCTTTTTCTCGAAATTGTACAGGCCTATCTTGAAGATGCTTTAGAGCATTCCAAACATTTATTATATGCCCTTGAGGCTGGAGACGCGCATCAGGTGGAGGAGCGGGCTCATGCTTTAAAAGGCGCGTCTTCGAATATTTGTGCAGGCCCGGTGCGGGAAGCAGCCCTGTTGCTGGAACGTGCAGGACGCAATGGAGATCTCAGTGAGGCCCCGCAACTTTATAAAGTTTATAAAAAAGAATTCAACCGGTTGTTGGAGTATCTAAACACCTTGCCCCCGCCTTCTGCTTGACAAGAAGACGGGAATAAAGTATAAAAATCAATTCTCTATCAAAATTCTCCCATATTGGGGGGGTTGATTTAAACGCCCATTTTAAGGAGCAGTTTTTTGGCTAATCATAAGTCTGCATTAAAGCGCATCCGACAAAACGTAAAACGAAACGAAAGAAACAAAGGTTTTCGAACCTTGGTCAAGACGGTGACTAAAAAAGTAACAGCAGAAGCCGAAGCAGGAAATAAAGAACAGGCTCTGGTAGAACTAAAGAGAGCTGAAAAAGTAATTGCAAAAGTCGGTGGTAAAGGAATTCTCCATTCCAGAGCTGCGTCTCGCAAAATTTCCAGTCTCACACGCCTCGTCAATCGCGCCTCTTAAAATCCTTTAGTGGGTTTTCCAAATATTTACGAACCTATAGCAAGAGGCTTTCCAAAAAATTCTTGCTTTATAGGCTCTGACCTATCGGCTGCACGCCTAGTGCCTCTCTAGCGAGAGGAGCAAATTAAGCGAACTTATTGTAAAAGGCTTTCAGAAAAATTCTTGCTTTAAGGGCTCTGACCTATCGGCTGCACGTCTAGTGCCTCTCTAGCGAGAGGAGCAAATTAAGCGAACTTATTGTAAAAGGCTTTCCAAAAAACTCTTGCTTTATGGGCTCTGACCTATCGGCTGCACGCCTAGTGCCTGGATGAGGTCAGTCCGAGGATGAGGGTTTGCATAACCGCTACCGGGTCCTGCGATGTGGATTTCAGGCTTCGGTCTGCCTGGGTGAGTTGCGAATAGGCCCGCCGCAATTGTTGGGTGCTGAAATTTTTGGTGTGTTGCAGAGCTTTTTCCACCACAAAAGGGTTGGCTCCCATAGCTTTGGCTATTTGACCCGAAGGAATTTTTCTTTGCTGGTAATGTTTCACCTCCCAAATGACACGGAATTGCCAGGCGATGGTTCCCATGATTTTTATGGGCTCTTCTCCATGATCCAACTGGTTATGTAAAAGTTGTAAGGCTTTGTGAGGATTTTTATTTTTCAAAGCATCGGTCAAGGAGAAAACGGTTTCCAACCGGGTTTCTCCTACAACCTCCTGCACATCTTTCTCCGACACCTCTTTATTTTTTCCGACATACATTAGAGTTTTATTCAATTCCTGCGCGAGAACTCCGGGGCGCGCACCTACTCGGTTTACCAGCGCGCGCGCCGCGTTCATATTCATGGAGTAGCCTTGGTCTTTGGCTCTATCTCGAATCCAGTTGACCAGCACATTTTCCTTGGGTGCTTCACAGGCGACAGCACCTTTAACTTTTGTGAGAGCTTTATAAATTTTCCGTTTTCTGTCTACCTTGTCGGCAGTGATAACCAGGCATGCTTCAACAATAGGATCGCTGCAATAATCGATGAGAGATTGCGCTTCTTCATCCTTTGGGATGGCGTCGTGCAGGTTACGCACAATTACCAGCTTGGTTCCTCCAAGAAAGGATAGGGTTTTAGCAGAGCCGAGCCAGTCGTTGACGTTACTGGTTCGAGCATCAAAGGTTTCCAGATTGAAATCGCGGTTGTCTTCGTCAATCCATAGTTTCGTTAGCGATCGGATGGCTTCGACATGGTAGAACGTTTCGGGACCATACAAAAAGTAAAAGGGTTCTGTTTTCCCTTGCGAAATTTTTTGGTCCAGGTCTTCTGGTGTCACAATATTTCGACGGTTTTAAAATTGATCGATTATTAAACTTACGAGACGGTTTCCTGTGTCGTTATAAGCCAGATCCAAAGCCTCCAGGCGAGCTGTTTCGGTATCTGCAATATCGGGTGTGGAATTGTAATCCCATTGTTGTTTAAGTTTCTTTTCCATAAAAATTTCATTTTTTACCTGATCCGTTACTTTTATTTTAATTTCAAGCTCAATAATAATATCGGAGACTAAATCCTGCGAACTGAACGCGACGTTTCTTAAATTGTAGTAACTCAAAATTCCTTCCAATACTAAATCCGCATCCTCTTTTTTTGCTATTTTCAGGCGCCCATCGCTAATAAAGGATTGCAAAACGATGCTGGTGAGTTCCCGGTGTATTTCAGGTTGGGAAGATGTGTTTTCAAATACTGGGATGAAGATGGATTTTATGTGCGGAGGAAGTGTGCTTCCTGTCCCAACCAGATGGTAGCCACATCCTGATAAGAGAAAGCAGGAAATGGCAAATAACAATAGCCAATTATTTTTTTTGCATTGCTTCATTTAACTACGATGTTGACCAGTTTTTTGGGGACGATGATGACTTTCTTTATTTCTTTGTCCTGGGTCCATTCTTGAATCCGCGGGTCATTGAGGGAGAGTGATTTTAAATCTTCATCGCTGATTCCTGATGCCACCTGAATCTTTTGTCTCACCTTACCATTGACCTGAAGCACGATCAATATTTCCTCAGTTTGTGTTAACTCCTCTTTGTGGAGGGGCCATCTTTTTTCATCCAATGCGTCTGAAAAATTCAGCAGAACCGCCATTTCTTGTGCGATGTGCGGTGCGAAGGGTGAAAGGGTCAGGATAAGGGCTTCCAAAGCTTCTCTGATTACAGCTTGCGTGGCCACATTCATTTCATTTTGTTTTTCTTTCCATTCCTTGAAATGGTAAAGATGATTGACCCACTCCATAATTGCTGCAATTGCGGTGTTAAATTGCATTCGCTTTTCAATATCTTCAGTGACGCGCCGGATGGTTACATGGGTCATTCTTCGCAGTTCTTTTAATTCATTTATTGATGTGGAAAAATTTTCATCCGGAGGTGAGACTGATTTTACTTCGTCAACAAATTCGCTAAAAATCCGCCAGACTCGTTTGAGAAACCGAAAACACCCTTCGACACCTTGATCGCTCCATTCCAGATCTTTGACGGGGGGTGCTGCGAATAGAATAAAAACTCGTGCGGTATCGGCACCGTAGCTTTTAATGATCTCGTCGGGGTCCACTACATTCCCCTTGGATTTCGACATTTTTGCTCCGTCCTTGATAACCATGCCTTGAGTCAAAAGATGTTCAAAGGGTTCCTTGGCTTGGGTCAGGCCGATATCGTTTAAAACTAGATTGAAAAATCTTGAATAGAGCAGATGAAGAATAGCGTGCTCTATGCCGCCGACATATTGGTCTACGGGCATCCAGTAACCGTTGTCTTCCGGGTCAAAGGGACCGTCCTCCAGTCGTGGTGAAGTGTAGCGGTCAAAGTACCAGGAAGAACAAATAAAGGTATCCAGGGTATCGGTGTCGCGCTTTGCCGGTGCTTTACATTTTGGGCAGTCGATTTTGTAAAATGATTCGAGTGTGTGAAGTGGCGATTGTCCTTTCTCCCCCAATTGCGCATCCAGCGGCAACTCGACGGGAAGTTGGTCATTATTCACTGGAACTATTCCGCAGGCTTCACAATGCACCACTGGAATAGGCGTACCCCAATATCGTTGCCTCGAAACTCCCCAGTCGCGAAGACGAAAGTTGACGGTGGCTTTTCCGATGTCTTCCTTATCAAGATATTCGCAAACCCTTTTGCGGGCTTCTTGCCCTGTCAAGCCATTGAAGTTGCCGGAATGAATCATGGCCCCCTCAGCACTGTAAGCTTGTGTCATGTTTTTTTCATCCAGTGTTTCCCCTTTAGGTTGGATGACAACCCGTACGGGAAGATTGTATTTGCGCGCGAAATCCAAATCCCTTTGATCATGAGCAGGAACGGACATGATGGCGCCGGTGCCGTAATCCATTAATACGAAATTTGCAGTCCATACTGGAATAGACTCTCCTGTTAATGGATTGGTGGCATACGCTCCCGTAAATATCCCTTCTTTTTCTCCAGTTTCGCTGGTGCGTGCAATGGTGTCCTGGAGGTTTACCTTTTTTATAAAAGCATCTATAGCAGATTCTTGTTCGGTTCCTCGCGATAGCTTGATAGTTAGTGGGTGTTCGGGAGCAAGGACCATGAACATAGCCCCGTATAAAGTGTCCGGTCGTGTGGTAAAGACCTTAATAACTTGATCGTTGTCATTGACTTTAAAGTCAACTTCGGCGCCAAAACTTTTACCAATCCAATTGGTTTGCATGGTGAGCACTTGCTCTGGCCATTTTCCTGAAAGACTTTTGCATCCTTCCAGAAGGCGATCCGCGTAGTCGGTAATTTTAAAAAACCATCCTTCTTGTTGTTTTTGCAATACCTCATTGTCACAGCGCCAGCAGCAACCATCGACCACCTGTTCATTTGCCAGAACCGTTTGACAAGCTTCGCACCAGTTAATGGTGGAGTTTTTTCTATAGGCGATCCCTTTTTCCAGAAATTTCAGGAATAACCATTGGTTCCACCTGTAGTATTCCGGGTGGCAGGTGGCTATTTCACGGTCCCAGTCATAACTCAAACCAAGGGCTTTGATTTGTTCGCGCATGGTGCGAATGTTTTCGAAAGTCCATTCAGCAGGATGTGTGTTATTTTTGATCGCGGCATTTTCGGCAGGCATTCCAAAAGCGTCCCAACCCAGGGGGTGAATGACGTTGAACCCTTTCATGCGTTTGAATCGTGCTAATGTGTCGCCGATGGTGTAGTTTCGGACATGCCCCATATGGATGCGCCCTGAAGGATAGGGGAACATTTCCAATAGGTAGAATTTCTTTTTGGAAGAATCGCGTTCCACCTTGAACGTTTTATTTTTTTCCCAATGAGCCTGCCATTTGGCTTCAATGCGGTTGGGTTCGTAAGGATTCATAAATAATTTGTTTGCCTGAAGTTTGCTAAAAGTTTAAAAGCAGGAATTCTAACATATTCCCTCTCTTGCGAGGGGTGCAACTTATCATCCAAGGCAGTCGACTATGACAGAGCTTTCAGAGACTATAGCGGTCGTTTTTATCATCTATGTTTTGATTATGTTGGGCATTGGCTGGTCGGCCTCACGCCACACAAAATCGCCGTTGGATTTTTTTCTTGCGGACCGCTCTTTAAAAGCCTGGGTTACTGCTATTTCTTCTACCGCCAGCTCAGAAAGTGCCTGGGCTGTCTTGGGGACTGTGGGTCTTGCATATAAGGAAGGCCTTTCCGCAATCTGGTTTCTGCCTGGATGCCTGATGGGTTATCTGATCAACTGGTTTTTCATAGCAGAAAAACTTAGAAAACGTTCCGAAGAAATTCAGGCGGTAACTCTTCCAGACTATATTGAAAATTATTTTAGTGATGAAAAGCATGTGTTGCGCATAATTTCCGTAGTTATCATTTTTTCCTGCATGATGGCTTATGTTGCAGCACAGTTCACAGCCATTGGAAAAACCTTTGATGCTATTTTTGGGGTGCCACATGTTTTAAGTATTTCAATCGGTGGTGCAATTGTGTTGGGCTACACAATGATGGGCGGGGTGCGCGCCGTTGCCTGGACAGATTTTATCCAGGGACTCATTATGGTTTTTGGTTTGGTTATTGTATCTGTAGTGGCAATGCAAAGCCTGGGCGGATTTTCCGTCATGCTGGTGGAAGTAGAGAAGGCCTCGCCAACAACCCTTGAATGGATGGGGGGAAAATCCACTGCCGCTTTTTTTGGCTCGATGGTGGGATTGTTGGGGATTGGACTTGGGTATCCCGGTCAACCGCATGTTGTCACCCGCTACATGGCAGCAAAAAATACCCAGGTCATAAAAAATGGAACATGGATAGCCTTAGGGTGGGGATTGCTCATTTACTCTTCGTCTATTTTATTGGGAATTTGCGGGCAGGCTCTTTTCCCTGGATTAGAAGACCCTGAACATTTATTTCCAAAAGCCGCCGAGCATCTATTACCCACTATTTTGACGGCTATCGTACTGACGGGAGTTTTATCTGCAATCATGTCCACTGTTTCGGCGCAAATACTCGTGGCAGCATCGGCGGTCGCGCATGATATTTATTCAAAAATGTTAAAGCAGTCTCTATCACATGAAAAAATAATATTCGTAAGCCGACTCACCGTTCTATTACTAGGGCTGGGGGCTATGTTTATTGCGTTGGGAGAGAGCCGTGTTATTTTTTGGTTTGTTCTTTTTGCGTGGTCGGGTTTGGGGGCGAGCTTTGGCCCATTGATTCTATTTACCCTCTACTGGAAAAAGGTCACTCGTCAGGGAGCTATAGCAGGGATGTTGACAGGGTTTGGGGTCACTCTTTTTTGGAAAATCTCAGGTTTTTCCGATTCCATGATTTACGAATTGGTCCCGGCTTTTTTCTTGTCTAGTCTTGTTATTTATATTGTCAGTAAAAATACAAATTGAGTTATCTCAAAATCGCATTTACCTTGTCGACAAAATTTGAAATTTTAATAGGTTTGAGAATGTATTCATCGAAACCACTTTTCAGCCCATTCAAAATATCAGCTTCCATACTATTGGCACTCAAGGCAAAAATGGGAGTCGAACCAATGCTGTGGTCTTCTCTAATAATTTTTAGAGCTTCGTAACCATCCATTCCCGGCAAATTAATATCCATTAAAATTAGATCCGGTTTGTGGGCTTTGGCTATATCGATGCCCAGCCTCGCATCAGGCGCTTGAAGAAAATTTATATCTGAACGGAATAATGCACAACCTACCAGTTCCATGTTTGCGAGATTATCTTCTATATAAAGGATTTTATATTTTTTATTATTTCCGGATCTAGGCCCGCTTTTTAGAATAATCGGTTCGAGTATTTGGGCAGGATTGTAGGAATCTGTCTCTCCATCTCCAACAGGGAGAGTGATTTGAAAACTGCTGCCTTTGCCGAATTCGCTTTCTACATCTAAATTACCTGCCATAGCTTTTACTAGTTGTTTTGAAATTGAGAGCCCGATACCTGTTCCTTCAATGTTTTGTGATAAGGATTGGATTCTCTGGAAAGGCTCAAAAATTATCTCCAGGTTTTTTTCCTCTATCCCCACGCCTGTGTCCGAAACACTAATCGCAATTTTCTCGTCTTGAGACTGGTGACAGGTAATAGAGATTTTACCATTGGGTTGATTGTATTTAATAGCATTGGAAGCCAGATTGAGTAGCACTTGTTTTAAGCGTATTCTATCAGCAGAAACCATAATGTCTTGATCACCTTCCAGTGAACTTTGAAGGCTGATATTATTTTCGGCGGCCATAGGCTCTATCAGTTCATATACCTCCCGAGTCAGAAAACGTAATGAAATATTTTCTATATTTATATCGTGGGACCCGGACTCAATTTTAGAGAGATCCAGGACTTCGTTGATGAGTTCCAGCAAATGCTGCCCACCTTTAAGAATTCTATCCACATTTTCTTTTTGAACGGGTTGTAAGGTCATTTTTTGATCCATCAATAGTAATTGGCTGAACCCCAAAATGGAATTTAGAGGAGTGCGAAGCTCATGGCTCATTCTTGCAAGGAATTCGGATTTAGCGCGGTTGGCTTGCTCTGCTTCGGCCATTGCATTTTCTGCCTGGCGTTTTGCATTTTCTTGATCGGTGATATCTAGAGCCATTTCCATCACAAGTGGACTGCCATCGATATCTGTAAAAGGGGTGCAAACAGTCAGGTAGGTTTTGCCATCCATTGCATCCCAGACAGATGTCTCATTTTTTTTATGATCAAATACTTTGAAGGTTGTGCATACTTCACAGGGTTTAGAACGACCATGCATTAATTCATAGCAGGGCTTTTCTAAAGCCGCCCCAAACCTTTCCCGAAAAACCTTGTTGGCGAATGGGACGGAATAGTCCGGTGCTTGCAGGTGAAAAGCCATGGGTAGGGAGTCCAGAATATTATATAAATTCTGCCTTTCGTGTTGCGCAAGTGACTCAGCTTTCATTTTTTGAGTAATTTCTTTTTGTAAAGTCTGATTTATCCTTTTCAATTCATTTTTAGATACGGTTGTAGATTTAAGGTATCTATAGGCGATGATAGAAAAACAAAGCGAAGCTATGATGAGGCCCCAGGCTAAAAAATTTTCCCTTTCGTAGTTATTTTTTGTCTCTTCATTGATTTCAAAAATTTCTTGTTTTTCTTTTTCGAAAGCCTCAGCGAGAAAGTTTTGAAATCTGTTGTCAAAGCCCTCTTCAATAATCTCATTTAACTTACTTTTAGATATAATTTTGCCTTCAGCTATATGTTGCCTGATCAGGTTTTCAATCTGCCTGGTTAAAATGGTGTAATCTTTTTCAAGGTTCCGAAGAGTTTTTAATTCCTCTTCAGCCCGGCCTGTCTCAAATGCCTTGTTGTTTGCTGAAAAATTTCTGGCTTTAGTAAATAGCGCTAAGGCTTTTTCTTTTTGTCCTTCAAACTCTTCAAAATTTCCATCTCCACGAACAACAACTTCAAGAATGTCCTGGATTTGGTGATGAATGGTGCTTTCCAGCTGTTTCAGCAGTAAAAGTTGTTGAAAGGAATGGGTAGTATACTGCTGATGATCGGCGTTGATTTTGAGCGTTCGGAAATGGTAAAAATTCAAGAGCAAAATGAGGGTAAACAAAGTCAGGAAGACAAATGCCAGTTTGCCAGTGAGTTTTGATTTTTCAAATAATGTTTTCATTAGATGAACGTAATAGCAAAACTATCCAAGTATAGGTAGTTTCCTTTTATTCAAAATAAAATTCTTGTGATTCTATTTTATAGTACTCCCGAAAAAAGTGATCTTTTAAACAAAATAGTTAATTTTTTGTAACATTTTGGTGGCAGGGGTAGTTTTGGGGTTGAGAAAATCTATTAATAGATTTCCTGAGGTTGGTTTGAATCCGATTTGGAGGAATAGTTAAATTGTTGGTTTTAAAGTTTAAACTTGGTCAGGCGAGGGCGGTATTGGAAATGGGTAATAGCAAAAAATCGTAAAAATCAGCTCAATATATCCAGAACGATTGAAGCCATTTTTTCTCCAGCACCTTGTTGAGTCTTGATAAAAGATTTCGCTTTCTCGGCTAATTCCTTGCGGTATTCTGTTTGCCCAAGTAGATTATGCACCTTATCCTGGATTTCTTCTGCATCTTTCACAGTGAAGGCCAATCCGCATTTGTGCGCTTCATCGGCAACATGACTAATGTTTCCTATATGGGGTCCATGTAGCACAGCAATACCAAATGACAAGGGTTCCATCAAGCTGTGCCCGCCGCCCGGTTCGATCAAACTACGGCCGATGAATGCGACTTGACTCAATGCAAAAACGATAGCCAACTCACCGATCGTATCCAGGAGAACAACCGATTCCAGCACGGAATTTTCCAGTAAAGACCGACGAACATAAGAAATGTTTTTCTTCTCAAGTAAAGCGGCTACTTCTTTTGTCCGTTCAATTCTTCTTGGGGCAAGAATCAAAACCAGATCGGGATGTTTTTCCTTGAGATGCTGATGCGCGTTCAAAATTATTTCTTCTTCTCCAGCATGGGTGCTTCCGGCTATCCATACGGGGGTACTTTTTTCTAACCTGAAAACCTTTTGCAAACTACATTTTTCATCGTCCGTCATCGGTTGCAAGGCATCGAATTTTGGGTCTCCGACTATTTCTGTTTTTTCAGGGTTTACCCCCAGAGCCACAATTGCTTGTTGGCTATTAATGTTTTGCATGCAAAGTCGGTCAAATTTTTGGAACATATTTTTAAAGAGGGAGCCTGCTTTTAAATATCGTTTTGCAGAGCCATGTGAGATGCGGCCATTGAGCATCATCAGAGGAATGTTTTGTTTGTGCAATTGGTCGATCAAACCAGGCCAGAATCCTGTATCGGTAACCATATATAAATCGGGTTGAATTCTGCTTAGTGCCAGCCAGGTGAAGGGAAGACAGTCTAAAGGATGAAAGAAAATACTGTCTGCCATTTTAAGGTGTTCGAGAGCACCTTCAAAACCGGAATCGGTCGTGACGGAAACTACGATTTTTAGGTTTGGAGTTTTTTCATGGATTTTTTTTAGAACAGGTGTAGCTGCTTTCACTTCTCCTAACGAAAGAGCATAAAGCCAGAGAGTTTTTCCTTCTCTCTTTTTTGTTTTTGGGAGGACACCGAAATGATGTTTCAGAAATTTAAATTTATGCTTCGAAAAAATAGACAGGAGGGTGAACACTGGAACAATTACAACAGCGGCCAGCAGGGAAAAAATGTGGTAAAAAAAGGTCATAAAAAACCAATGCCGGAATTTAGGCGAGACGGGTCTCTTCGATAATTTTTTTCGTGCGGAGTACAGCCCCCCGGTGGTTGCGCACCGTTTCAGCTGCTGCACGTCCTGCTTTTTGTCTGTCTTCAGAGCTTAAAAGAAAATGTTTGAGTTTTGGATAGAGTTCTTTTTCTGTTTCTAGTTTGATGCCGCCTCCCCCGTCAATGAGTAGCTTGGCTTCTTCTTCAAAATTGTTCATATGTTTGCCAAAAAGTACAGGCACACCGAACGCCGCCGGTTCGAGAATATTTTGACCACCGAATCGCGGGTTGAATCCGCCTCCAACGTAGGCCAGCTTTGCGTTTGCGTAAAAACTGTTCAACATTCCCAGTTTGTCTGCAAATATTAATGAGCCTGGATGGTTGACCCAATCCTTTTCCGGCATATTAGAAAATAAAGTGTATTCGACATCAAACTCCCGGATGAGGTCTTCCACTTCGCGACAGCGTTGCATATGTCTCGGGGCGATCACACCAATGATATTTGGAAAATCTTTTTTTAATTTAACAAAGGCTTCCATTACCGGTCCTTCATCTCCCGGACGGGTTGATCCAAAAACAATTAAAAAAGAGCTTGGGTCGAATACGGCAGAACTAAGCGCATCGGATCCGGTGGGGAGGACATCGAATTTAATATTTCCAGTGATTCTTATTTTTTCTTCAGCTATGCCCAAGCCAAACAAGCGCTCTGCATCTTTTTGAGAGCGCATGGAAAACAGGGTCACCCCTTCTGTCATCCATAAGAAGAAACTCTTTAATTTTCCGTAGCGATTTAGGGATTTTTCAGAGACTCTGCCGTTGACTTGTACCACCGGAATTTTTCTCCTCAGGCATTGCCGCAACAGACACGGCCACAATTCTGCTTCAATAAGGATGAGTTGCGAGGGTGCGATCTGGTCAAAGACCGGGTTCAGCCATAAAGAGAAGTCTAAGGGCAATCTGAAAACATGAGGCAGGTTTTCTTCTATCGCCAGGGCATATCCCGTGGGAGTGAAAGTGGATAAAACGATAGGACGCGTTTCGCCCTGTTCTTGTAAGACGGTGATGAGGGTTTTTGCCAAACGTACTTCACCTACCGATGAGGCATGTATCCACAAGCTTTCTTTTAATTTGGGAAGATCGTTTGCGCCTTTCAACCTTTCCCCAATATCTTTTCGAAAGGCAGAGGAAACTAAGCTTCTTAGAAGCAAGAAGGGAGATGCGACAAGCATCAGGGTGGCTGTTAGAAAATAATACAAAAAATCCATATCCTGAGAGTATACTCCTAAAAGATTTTAAAAATATCGATAAATATGTCAGAACTATTTTACAAAATCATATCCCCAAAT
>CAZECX010000071.1:0-17276 GCA_964510965.1 uncultured Nitrospina sp.
GGGCAAAAACTTTGTCGCGTTGAAATAAATAGTCAATGACAACGACTGAATTGAACAGATCTCTCTGTGCCAGTTGCATATACTGGTTGAACCGGCTCAGTAAAAAAAAAACCTGGGTCTGAAAGGAATAGGCTTCTTTATCTTCATAAAATTTGGATATAAAAGGATTTGACTCCGTGTCTTCAAGAATCAACCTTGCGCCATACTGTTCGCCAAGAAGATTGACGAGAGATGTTTTGCCGGCACCGATAGCTCCTTCAATGGCAATGAACCTGGGTTCGATTGTAGATTTAGTCATCGTTCCGTTATCCCTCAGCGCTACCCTAGAGTTTCTTTAATGGTCAACTTCAAATCCCGGTGGTCTCCAGATTTTATGACCTTCACATCCGAGGCCCAGATTGGAAAACTCAATTTATCTTTTCCCAATTCTGAACAAAGGATGATTGGAGCATTTTGAATTCTAAGTTGTTCGATTATTTTTATGTTGCTATCACCGTTTAATTTTAAGTCCAGGATGATGAGTTGCGGTTTATTTTCACCCTTTAGCACATCTTCTACAGAGCTGAGAAAAGAAATGGTAAAACCTTCATTTTCGATTTCTTTGTAGCAGGACTGATTTTGACCGTTGGAGTCTCCGATTATTAGAATATTTTTTGAAGTCAAAATCAGGGTGATAGCTGAATGTTAAAATTTACAATGAACGCCGAAAAACGTCCACACAATATCTGCGCTTAGTTTTTATAATAATCGGACACCTATTGCAACGTTTAATGGTCTAGTTCAGACCTGTAAATTTCCTGGTAAAGACGGGAATATTCACAGGCAGCGTTATCCCAACTGAAATCCATAGCCATTCCATTATTAATCAAACATTCCCAGAGAATCTGATCTGCAAAACAGGCAAGAGCCTTTTGTAGAACCTGCTTTAACGATTTTTTATCGTTGGGAATAAATTTAAATCCCGTCCCTGTTTTTCCGTCAAATGTCTGGATGGAATCATCCAGTCCACCAACAGAACTAACAATGGGAACCGTGCCGTATTTCAAAGCATACATTTGTGTGAGGCCACAGGGTTCATAAATAGATGGCATTAATAAAATATCGCTCCCTGCAAGAACCTGATGGGCGAGTGCATCGTCGAAGGCCAGGGCAGTTGCAAATCGATCGGGATGTTTCTCAGCTAATTGACGAAAAAAGGTTTCGTATTTTGAGTCGCCTTGCCCTAATACGAACAGAGCCAAATTAAATTTTTTGAAATCTTCACAAGCCTGCATAAAAAGATCTATCCCTTTCTGACTGGAAAGGCGAGTGATCATACATAGCAATGGGGTATTTCGTTCAATCTTCAGGGAAAAATTTTTTATCAATGCATCCCGACATTTTCGTTTATTGGAAAGAGGACCATATTTCTCTGCAATCAAATTATCTGTGGCGGGATTCCAAATCGAATAATCCACTCCATTTAAAATTCCTGATAGAGAGTCTGATCGCTGTTTCAATATTCCTTCCATGCCAAACCCCAGTCCGGCCGTTTGTATTTCTTTACAGTAGGTGGGGCTTACGGTGTTCAATGCATCTGAAAATACTAATCCTGATTTTAGAAAACTTATTTGACCGTAAAATTCTATTCCCTCAGAGCCTGAAAAATGTTCGGGAAGGCCGGTGGTCTGGAATTCATCCATAGAGAAATTTCCTTGATAGCCAAGATTATGAATGGAAAACAAAGTGCGTATCTTGGAATACCAGTTGTCTTCGGAGTAGATCGATTTTAAATATGCGGGAATCAGCCCTGTATGCCAGTCATTGCAGTGGATGATGTTGGGTTGAAAATCTAATGCCTTGCAGGCTTCCAATGCAGCCTGGCAAAAGAAGGCAAATCGCTCAACATTATCAGGATATTCTGAACCCGGATCCCCATATAAATGTTCGCGGTCGAAGTATTCGTCCTTTTCAACGAGATAAACGGGAACGTCTTTTGCTAATCGGCCTTCAAACAGGCGGGCTTTATTATTGCCAGCTCTGTTTTTTATTTCAATATTAAGCGAATGGATGGGTTGAGATTTTGTGCAGGTATATTTCGGCAGAAGGACTCGAACATCATGTCCCTGCTTTTTAAGGGCAGGGGGGAGGGACCCGGCAACGTCAGCCAATCCACCTGTTTTGGCGAAAGGGAATACTTCAGCAGCAACCAATAATATTTTTAAAGGTGAACTCATAAGATTTCACCTTATGAAATGCAGGGTCAAAAGTCAATTGAAGGGGTTGCTCCCCAAAATCGTTGATTGCATGGGAATTAAAAACTATAATTAAGACAATAACTTTAAATATTAATCCAATGAAAAACAAAAAAATTGCGCTGGCAGTATCGGCCGGGATAGCGGCTTATAAAGCAGTGGAACTTTTAAGAATGCTGGTGAAAGAGGGGGCTGAGGTGCGAGTTACGATGAGTGCCAATGCCGGGCAGTTTGTGGCCCCCTTGACCTTTGAAGCCCTGTCTGGGAACCCGGTTTATCACCAGCTTTTTGATTCTGAAAACTCTGCCGATATGGAGCATATTCGTGTTGCAGAAAACGCGGACCTGATGCTGATAGCGCCTGCTACTGCTTCAACTTTGGGGAAGATGGCAAACGCTTTGGCAGATGATGCTTTGAGTAATTTATTCCTGGCCTTCAAGGGGCCGGTTATAGTTGCTCCTGCCATGAATGAGGGAATGTGGCAGAACCTGGGAGTTAAGGAAAATATTGAAAAATTAAAATCACGAGGCGTGGAGTTTATTGACCCGGAAGAAGGTGAGTTAGCTTGCGGAACCACCGGACCCGGTCGCCTTGCCGACCTCGACACGATTTTTGGCAGAGTAAAAAGCCACTTTGAAAAACTTCAGGATTTACGGGGATTAAGATTGCTGGTAACGGCAGGCCCGACTCATGAGCCTTTGGATCCGGTAAGATATCTTTCCAATCCATCTTCAGGAAAGATGGGGTATGCCATTGCCGAGCAGGCAAAAGCCCGGGGTGCTGAGGTGGTTTTGATCAGTGGTCCCACTCATTTAAAACCACCGATGGGAGTGAATTTCAAGCCTTGCAAAACTGCGTCAGAAATGAATGGTCTGGTTCAGGAATGTTTTCCCCAATGCGATGCGCTGGTTATGTCTGCAGCTGTGGGAGATTTCACTGCAGAGAAACTCGAAAAGGAAAAAATCAAAAAACAAAGCGGGGAAGGGCGAACCCTTAATCTTGTTCCTACAAAAGATATTTTGATGGAAGTTTCTAAGATCAAGACTCAGCAGTTTGTGGTTGGGTTTGCTGCGGAAACGCAAAACCTGATACAAAGTGCCTTGGAAAAATTAAGAAACAAGAAACTCGACCTGATTGTCGCCAACGATATCAGCGCACCTGGTATCGGTTTCCAATCGGATAATAATCAGGTGACTATAATCGACCGCGATGAAAAAATCGAAAACCTGCCGCGAATGGCGAAGATGGAAATCGCCAATATTCTATTGGATAAAATACCGGGCAACGCCCGGTGAGAATAGGTCGAGACCTTGCCTCGTAAGAAAAGATTTTTGGGCATAGGACTATAGTTAAGGGCTTGACGACAAATTCTTGCTTTTCGAGTACCGACTAATTGCCAACGGCGGCTCGCGAAATTTGCTTCCCGCGCTAGCGGGCGCAGCGAAAGCCAATTGCCAAGGAACGGTTTCTGGGAGTGGTGGCATTTCGGTAAATCAGGTCAACATCATCGGCATTATTTCTCCAGCTACCTCCACGGATGACTTTATACTGGCCTTTTTCGGGTCCTTGGGGATTCTCCTTTGGCGAGAATAAATAGTATTCGGGAAAATGCCAGTCGCTCACCCATTCAGCAACATTTCCGGAAAGATCGTAGAGTCCATAATCTGATTTGCCGCTTTCATACGAGCCCACCGCTGTGGTTTTTTTAATTTCTTCATTAAAGTTGAGTTTGCTTGAGTCTGGAGATGTGTTTCCCCAAGGATATTTTACCGGACGTTTTCCTCGAGCTGCTTTTTCCCATTCTGCTTCTGTGGGCAGTCGCTTATTTTGCCATTCACAAAATTTCACCGCTTCTTTCCAGTTAACTCCTACGACGGGTTGTTGTGGGTTGTTGAAATCTGGATCATTCCATCCTTTAGGATTTTTAGCTCCTGTTTCTTTTATAAATTTGGCATAAGCATCATTTGTCGTCTCGTAAGTATCTATAAAGAAACTATCCAGATTGACTTCGTGTGCCGGGTTTTCCGGGCCCAATGTGTGACGGTCTGTATTAAACAAATCATGGGGTTTTAATTCCAGCATGGACTTTTTACTTCCCATCTGGAAGGGTCCTTTTTCAATTAAAACCATGCCCTCAGGTGCTGGGCTTTCAGCATAGGCTGGGATAGTCAGAAAAAAGAAAAATATCAATATAAATAAGGATTTCATTGCTGTGAGTTACGATTTTTAAAGATCGGATTATAGAGAAATCGTTGCCGTATGGCAATTGGGAAAATTTGTCTCTTGACTATAATTAAATAAGGAGCACAGAGCCTCGAACAATAAATCAATGTCAATTGACAGCCCTGTTTAATAGTACTAAAATCTTTCATTCTTGCCATAAAAAGGTTTTTTAAACTTATTTAGTCGGGCAGCCGATAAGGCTGGAATACCTGGAGCTATTAATGAATGAACCTAAAAAAGAACCCATTCCATTAAGTGGCAATCAAGACACCAGGCTGTGCCTGAATTGTGGTTTTCCCAACCGCCATACGGATAGCCAGTGCATGTATTGTCGAACGAGTCTGATAGAAGATGGCGGGTTGATCAACTGGATCCGACAAACTTATTATGTTCTTCGATGGAGATGGCAACTCAAGCAAAAACGCGAGGGAATAGAAAAGCCCGAATCAAAAACGCCCTTTTATAGAACCGCCGGTTATTTTTTTCTGGGACTGGTTTTGAGTGGAGTCGGGGTTTTTGTTTTTACCAGTGCCGTGGGTCAGAATTCTTTTTCCAGTGGATTAATTGCTTTATTTTTAATTGGTTATGGAGTTTTTACGCTTAAAACCCTGATTCTTAATAAAAAATAATTCCTGTCCTCCTAAGTTTCCCTCATTTTCCTGGCTGAAGTTTCCTTTGAGTTCCTTTCTTGTAATTATTATCTTTCCTATATCTTGCCTTTGAAAAATCAAGTCTTATTAATAGTTAAAAGACCTTCCTTATGAAAAAGTATACTCAGTTTAATTAAAAAGAGTTTACTCTATAGACGATGCGAGACGTGATTTCTGAAAAAAATGAGACGATTACCTTGGCCGTAAAGGGTATGAGTTGTGCCAGTTGCTCTGCGCGAATTGAAAAAAAAGTCGGAGGCTTAGAGGGAGTTTCTTCGGCAAAAGTTAATTTCGCTGCTGAGATTGCCACAGTAGAATTTGATCCTGGAAAAATTGAGGCAAAACAATTCCCGGAAGAGATTAAAAAACTCGGGTTTGAGGTTCCTGCCACTCGCCAGGTTTTTCCGATAGGAGGAATGACCTGTGCCTCTTGTGTTGCTAGAGTTGAAAAAAAATTGTCTTCCCTTTCTGGCGTGTCAGATGTCAAAGTCAATCTGGCAACAGAACAGGTGTCTATTGAGTATCTTCCCACCCTTGTTAGTTTCGATGTTCTTAAAGAAACATTAGCCAGTGCCGGCTATCAATTGTTCTCCCCAAAGCCAATAGAGAGTTTGCCTTTCGATGAAGAAAAACGTCTACACAAAGAGTTATCTGCCTTAGGGTTTAAATTAATTTGTAGTGCTGTAGGTAGTGTTTTGATAATGGCTTTGAGTATGAAGGGCGAGGGAATGGCACTGCCTCTCAATTTAAATTTTTTATTGTTTGTTTTGGCAACTCCTGTTCAGTTTTATTGTGGTTGGCAATTTTATCGTGGGGCATGGAATGGAATTCGCCACGGATATGCCGATATGAATACATTGATTACTGTAGGAACATCGGCTGCATATTTTTACAGCGCTGTAGCTACGATCTTTCCTTTGTCCATCCGCATTGCAGATGAAAAAGTGGCAGTGTATTTTGATACCTCGGTAATGATCATTACTTTGGTGTTATTGGGGAGGTGGATGGAATCGCGTGCCAAAAGGAGTGCCTCTAATGCTATTAAGAAGCTGATGCAGTTGCAGCCGAAAACAGCAAAAGTAGAGCGGCAAAGAGAAGAACAGGAAATCAGTATTTCAGAACTGGAGTTGGAGGATCGTGTCTACGTGCATCCTGGGGAACAAATTCCTGTAGATGGAAAAATTTTTGAAGGTAACTCGTCTGTTGATGAGTCCATGCTGACTGGGGAGAGCGTTCCTGTGGATAAGAATGTAGGTGATGATGTTTTTGGTGCCAGCATTAATAAAACCGGATTCTTTAAAATGAAGGTAACCCGTTTGGGTGAAGACACCACTCTGGCGCAAATTATTAAATTGGTGGAAGAAGCGCAAGGGTCAAAAGCTCCGGTCCAAAAACTGGCAGATAAAATTGCTGGATTTTTTGTGCCTTCGGTAATTTGTCTGGCTGTTGCCTCTTTTCTTTTCTGGTGGATATTTGGAACAGCAGTCACAGAGATTCCTATCTCTGCTTTTTCTTTTGCTCTTATGACTTTTATTTCTGTATTGATCATAGCTTGCCCCTGTGCATTGGGTTTGGCGACTCCGACCGCTATCATGGTGGGCACAGGACGGGGTGCTAAAATGGGTGTGTTGATAAAAGGGGGAGAAGCTTTAGAGCGCGTGGAAAAACTCGATACTATAGTTTTTGATAAAACAGGAACTCTGACATGGGGGAAACCAGAGGTTGCCGATGTTCTTCTAGCACCGGGAACTCGATGGGATGTCGAACAATTGCTCACTTTGGCAGGGTCTTTAGAGAAGGGTTCTGAGCATCCCCTCGGACTTGCGGTTACAGCAGAGGCGAAAAGGAGAGGACTTAGACTTGATACACCCGGTGATTTTAATGCTTTGCCTGGATTTGGTGTCGAGGGGATAGTAAATGAAAAGAGGGTGCTGCTTGGAAATAAAGGGTTGATGATAGAAAAGCAGATAGATATATCATCTATTGATGACCCATTGGCTAAACTGACAGAGAATGGCAAAACCCCCATGATCGTTTGTATCGATGGCAAGGTGGCCGGACTTATTGCCACGACGGATGCCTTAAAGCCACATGCAAAAGAAAATGTGTTGCAGTTAAAACAAATGGGGTTAAAAGTTATCATGTTAACGGGAGACAACTCTAAAACAGCGCAAACGATAGCAGGACAATTGGGAATAGAGAGGGTAATTTCAGAAGTATTGCCTTCCGGAAAGGTGGCGGAAATTGAAAGGATTAAAAAAGCTGGACATTGTGTAGCTATGGTGGGGGATGGAATTAACGATGCTCCCGCCTTGGCAACGGCGGATGTCGGAATCGCTATGGGAAGCGGTACCGATGTAGCAATGGAAGCTTCTGATATTACGCTTGTAGGTTCAGACCTTAATGCTGTTGTACAATCAATCGAATTGAGTAAAGCTACAATGTCTAAAATAAGGCAAAACTTATTCTGGGCATTTATTTATAATATTGTGGGTATTCCCATTGCGGCAGGTGTGTTGTATCCAGTTTATGGAATTCTTTTACAGCCTGTATTCGCAGCAGCTGCAATGTCTTTGAGTTCGGTTTCCGTAGTAGGGAATTCCCTTTTATTGAATAAATGGGTTAAATAATAGTTCAACCGTTTTTTAAGACACAATGACCTCCAGTGAAATCCCATAGACCGTTTTTATTTTCCACATTTATTGTATTGATTTTTTTTGGTTTCATTGAAACGGTTTTACATTTATCTGGATTTCAACCTGCCATTCCTTTTAAAAAGTATACCCTGCCTGCCTGGATGGAGGAGCTCGATCCCTTGGTTCTGGCAAAGTATCAGGGCTTTGTGGTTGAACAGGATTTTGTAAATGAAGATGTGTATGCCTATCAGCCTGATTTCCGCTACGGTTATTTGCTGAAACCTAATCTTGGACTAACGATTTCAAATTATTCCTCAGCGGTATTTGTTGACAAACTTCCAGCCTGGACGATTGCATCAGATTCAAAAGGAAATCGAATCTCGGCGCAGAATATTTCCGAAAATAACAATTCTTCAGAGGTTCAGACACTTCATGTGCTGGGAGATTCAACCAGTTTTGGCTGGGGTGTGGACTTTGAAGATTCTTATCCACAACAGCTCGCGAAAAAGTTAAAACATTCCCCTGCATTTTCAGGGGTTGTAATAAAAAACTACTCGACTCCGGGATTCACATCTTATCAGGGGAGATTGTTGCTGGAAGATAAGGTGAAAATAAAAAAAGGTGATAGGGTTTTAGTTTCTTTTGGTTCGAACGATTCTTATCCCTCTTTAAAATCTGATCAATCACGCTTTCAAGCGCGAAACTCGATGGCGGGAAAAATAAGCTGGTTTTTAAATCACTTGTTAATAATAAAAGGGCTGCGGACCTTGATTCATTCTTTGCCAGATCCGAGGGTTATCAAAACAAAAAATCGCAGAGTTTCATTGGAAGAGTATCAAGAAAATCTAGACGCTATTTTCCAAACGATTCTGCAAAATGAAGGAAAGCCTCAATTTATTAGTATCTGTAATGGAGAGAATTATCGCAAGGTGGCTGAACAAACAGCAGAAGCGCTGAATATTCCATTTTTTAATTTCCCTGAAAATTTTAAACCTTACTTATCCAAAGTGCATGATATTCATCCAGAAAAATTTGTGACCTATTTTGAGGCTTATGGAAAATTGATAGAAAAAGAACCTCAGCTTGCATTTTTGTTCCCGGACTTTTGTCATCCCAATGCTATTGGGCATCGGCTAATGGCTGAGATTCTCAGTCTGGAGGGTGAGACATACAATTGAATCTGTTCAATACAGAAAAGTGATGGAAAAAATTTGATTATCGATCAAATTCGGATACCAATACCTCTCTATTATATGCTGCTACTACTTCACCTCGATTGACCATTCCTATGACTCGCTTGACATCATTATTATGAACAACGGGAAGTTGCTCTACATCCAGTTGGGCAAATAATTCCATGGCCTGGTTCAAGTTGTTTTCAGGTGTGAGGGATTTTACTGGTTTTACCGAGAGGTCATTGGCGACCACCAGATCTCCGAGTTCTTCTTCAAAAATCATTTCCCGTATCATATGAAATGACAGAATTCCGGACATTTCACCTTGGCTGTTAACCACTGGAAAATAAAAGTTTTTTGAATAAGAAATGGTTTCAAGAATTTTTCTAAAAGGCATTCCTTCAGGAATGTTGGTGACCTCTTTGCTCATCACTTCACTTACTTTGATCGAATTTAGAATAGAAACTTCCCGGCCATGCTGAATGTTTATTCCTTCTTTAAGAAGTTTTTGAATATAGATCGAATTTTTTGTGAATCCGCGGAAAGTTTGGGCCGAAACAATACAAGTAATCATAATGGGTAGAATGATTGTATAGTCGTTGGTCAGTTCAAAGAGCATCAATATATTGGTCAAAGGTGCTTGCATCACCGCACCGGCAACAGCTCCCATTCCAACCAGCGCATAGGTTTCTGGTGAAGCGGTAAAGTCTGGACTAATACCATGAACTAATGCTCCAAATGCTGAACCCAACATGGCTCCTATAAAAAGGGAGGGAGCGAAAACTCCGCCCAGTCCGCCTGATCCAAGTGTTACTGAGGTGCTGAATATTTTTAGAAAAATTAGTATAAAGGCCATGCCCCATAGCAACTCGCCAGACAAAGCCTTTTCCATAAATTCATAACCGTTTCCCAGAACGGCGGGAAACCCTATGGAAATCAAACCTACGATCAAACCTCCTAAGGCAGGTTTCAAAAATTTTGGGATGTGAACTTTGTTGTCAAAGAATTCGTGAGATTTAAAGTAAAACAAAGTGAACAGCCGGGAAACGAGGCCACATAAAAGTCCAAGAAACAGATAAAAAATAATTTCGGAGTAGCTGACGAGTTCGTGGATAGGTACCTGAAAGGTTATTTCGTTTCCTTCCAGAGCCCTTCCGGTTGCTGTGCCGATTACTGAAGCAACAATGATTGGACTAAAAGTGTGGATTGCAAAATCGCCGAGAATTATTTCGAGAGAGAATAAAACTCCGGCCAGAGGAGCGTTGAAGGATGCTGCGATCCCAGCCGCTGCACCGCAACCCACCAATACCCGTACCCGTTCTCTTGATAAGTGGAAAAGGTTTCCCAATGCAGACCCGACAGCCGATCCGATTTGCACAGTCGGCCCCTCGCGACCAGCTGAACCCCCTGAGCCGATGGTTAAGGCGGAAGTTGTTGAACAAGTGATAAGGGTCCTTTTGCGGATTTTACCGGCTTTCAATGCAACGGCGTGCATAACACGGTGCACTCCATTTTCCTTTACTGCATCGGGAAAAAAATGACAAATGGTTCCTGTAATAATACCGCCGAACATCGGCATGAGTGGTAAAAGAAAAGGCAGAGCCGTTCCCGTTATTCCTAACCAGGACAATCCTTCAGAGGAAAACACAAGGCCAAAAAATTCGATCATCCACCTGAATGCCGTAGAGGCGAAGCCGGCTAGGAAGCCGATCAAAGCCGCAAGTATCAGCATATTGTGATCTTGCATTAAATAGGCTTTGATTTTTTCTTGAATTATTTTTAATTTCGTTTCCACAGGTATATTTCGGAGATGAGGATAAAGTTTTCTATTATAAAGAAAGTGGCTTTTGATAACCATTGTATTATATCGGGACAGTTATCGGGCTTTATGATATGCTTCTGCAAATTTATGGCTGCAATTTAAGGAAATTCATTAAATGGCACAAGAAAATCCAGAAGTAATCATTGCCCCATCCATTCTTTCAGCCGATTTTGGTCGCCTGAATGATGAGGTGAAAGAGGTCGAACAGGCAGGAGCGGATTGGATTCATGTGGATGTGATGGATGGACATTTTGTTCCCAACATAACTATCGGACCAGCCGTTGTGGAATCGGTTCGCAAGGCAACCGAGTTGCCGCTGGATGTCCATTTGATGATTGAAAATGCGGATGCTTATATTAAGGATTTTGCCAGTGCCGGGTCTGATATCATCACGGTCCATGTGGAGGCTTGTCCTCATTTAAACAGGACAATTCAATTGATAAAAGAGCAGGGTATAAGGGCGGGTGTGGTGCTTAATCCGGCCACTCCACTTTCTTCGCTCGAAGAAATACTTCATGAAATTGATATGGTTTTATTGATGTCTGTGAACCCTGGGTTCGGCGGACAAACGTTTATCCCCTCCATGCTAGATAAAATTCAGAATTTGAATGATGTTATGTCGCATTACGAAAACCCAATTGAATTGGAAGTTGATGGGGGTATAAAGACCGAAAACGTGGGAGATATAAAGGAGGCCGGGGCCAGTGTTTTGGTGGCTGGTTCAGCCATTTTCAACGCAAAAGATTACAAGAAAGCAATTGAGTCTCTACGGGAAGGCTAAGTTAGAAGAGGGCTGTGCTTAGTAATTCTGAGTGTTTTTATTTTCCTGCTGTACTTCTGGACCATATCCTAAAGAAAGTTCCATGGCTTTCTCAAATTCTTTTTCTGCATCGGCCTGCTTATCCTGAGCCCAGAAAACAGTTCCTAATCCATTATGAAGATCGGGTGACTCCGGAGCCACTTTCAAGGCATGCTTGAAAGTCTTTTCGGCTTTTCTCAAGCTGTTTTGCTCTTTAAACAAGTTTCCCAAATTGTAATATAACTTGCCATCTTTAGGTCTTAAGGTCAGCGCTTTTTTAAATTTTTCTTCAGCCTTACGAAAATCCTTTTGTTCAAAATATAGAATCCCCAGATGGTTGTGTGTGTCTGCATCATAGGGGAATTTTTTTAATGCTTCTTCGAACCTTACGGTTGCAATTTTATCGAAACCCAGGTTGGAAAAAACCATACCTGTGATGTTGCTAAGAGCAGCATCGACTTGTTTATTTTTTGGGTTTAGATGTAAGCCCGCATATGCGAAGTCGAGTGCTTGGTCTATATTATTCTGTTCGTATTCTAGACTGGCCAAAATCAGAAAGTCTTCCGGAGATTTTTTGTGGAAGGGGCGAGCTTGAGCTTCCTTGATCAATTTCTCTGCGTCGCTTTTTATTTCAGCCGTTACCTGGTTTTGGTAAAGCTTAATGGCTATTCGGCTTTCCTCCTCTTCGGGAGAGTGGCGTGAGCTGTTTTGAATTTCCCCTTGCTGGGTTACTGTGGAGTTTTGGGGAATAACGGACACCGCAGTTACGATAATAAATGTCCCTAAGCTCATCGCAACAATACGAATACGTGTTCTACTACGCGAGAACAGTCCTCGGTAAATTAATAATCCACCAAAAAGAATGGCAACCAGTAGTTCTAAATTCATAATTATGGTGAGTTAAAAACGTTATGAAACAGTTGCAAATAAGTAACAATATCTTTGCCATAATGTTAATCTATAATAATATTTTGTCAACTAATTTAGGATTGATTTAACTAATTTTATTCCGATAATATCAATTAGATTTTCATTAACACTTTTACAGGAAAGTCGATTTTATGATGTTATTTGATTTAAAGTCGTTGATTTTGAAAAGAATGGGTATTTTTTCTCGGGGAGTCACTATTCCCCTTGTGTTTAACGACCAAAAAAGGATAAACTTAGAAAAATCAATTAATTTTCAGTAAATCAGGCTCCGGTTGGGCGGAAAGTCGGAGTTGTTATAAAATATTGTGGAGGATACAGATTATGATGGGAATTGGTTTTCCTGAATTGATGATTATTTTGGTCATCATAATGATTATTTTTGGAGCGGGAAAACTTCCCGAAATTGGCAGTGCTTTTGGTCGCAGTATTAAGAATTTTAAATCCTCCATGAAAGAGGCTCAGGAAGATGATGAGAGTGCCCAGGTAGAAGAAGGCCAACAGGCTTCAATTGAAGAAGGGAAAGAGGCTGACTCTGAAGAAAACTTAACTGAGGAAGAGAAAGAAGCCCTCGCAAGAAAAAAAGCTCAAGAGGAAGGTGATGCCAAAGACCTTGCAATGAAAGAAGCCGCAGATAGTTTCACTGCATCATTACCCAGAAAAGGTTCCTACGATTTCAGTAAAGATCAGGAAAAAGGCTAAGCTTGCAAGAGCAAGAATACTAAAAGCCCCGTGCTTGAAGCACGGGGCTTTTTTTGTTTCAAATTCAAGATACCAATATTGCGGGCTATATTATTTTTCTTCGTCGTATTCCCAAGGTTCTTTGAGGTTGTCCTGGGTCCATACAGTCAATCCATCCATATCTTTATAGATGCCCCGGGTAAAAAAATTGAAAGGATCAAAAAAACGAACCCCTTTTTCCGGGTCGATTTCGAAGTTTACTTTTTCTTTTTGGATTGGGTGGGCTTTACAATCCAAAAACTTTTCACCATCAACTTCCGAGAGCTTAAAAATTTCTTCGATAATTTCTGCAGGGTATTGCCCAGAATCAACCACTTGCTTGACCTTTAGCATGACGGCCTCTACCTTTTCTTTATCTAAATGATGCATCTTCATAGCTTTTTCCCGCTCTTTTTAAATTTGGAATGTAATCAGAAGGTAAATTATAGCCTAACTTCATTAATAAGACCAGTTGGAGGATTGGTTCAGTTCAAAAAAATAAGAGTTTACAAATTATAAGGATTTATATAGGGTGGCATTCCAAGAGCAAATTTTGAACGAAAATTTGTAGAAACCACATTCCCACCTTGAACCAGCCATTGGTTTTAACAAAAAAATTTCCTTTGGGTCACTTCACCTTTCTTTTGGCTTTTATTTGCTTGGCGATCGCTATCCGCCTACCAGGAGTGGGCGTGCCGCTTTTTGGGGATGAGGCAACTACTTTCTGGGAACACGCTGATTCCTCTTGGCAGACTTTGTTTTCACAATACAAGGGTCCCAATCAGCACTCGTTTTTTTCCTTTCTATCGAATATTTCAATGCAAATTTTTGGGGAAAATGAAATTAGCTTTCGGCTTCCTTCAATTGCTGCAGGCGTGTTATTGATCCCTTTGACCTGGCTGGCAGGCAGGAAGCTTTTGTTGGCCCCTCAGGTTTCTCTATTGGCTGCTTTTCTGGTTAGTTTTTCTATGCCTTTGTTTGAGCAATCTCAACAGGGAAGGGGTTATACCTTGACGGTGCTTTTTGCTCTGATCGTCTTTATAACCGGGAAAAAAGTACTATCAGAAAAATATGACTGGAGAGTACTACTGGTATTCATTCTGTCTGGATTTTGCATGGTACTAATTCTTCCCAGTAATATTTATTTCCTGGCTGCTTGTGGGGCTTTTTTACTCGCCGATTATTGGTTGGAAAATAAGAATAATAAAGAGTTTGTAAATTTATTTTTGCAGGGCTTGCCCATATTGCTTATGGGTGGCCTTGCTGCTTTCTACCTTTTGTTTATTTATGAAGATCTTCAACGCGGACTCGAGACTTACCGAATTTATGCAAGAGATATGGAAGGCTTGGCTTCCCTTGAACCGACCCTCAAAAGATCAGGTGAAATATTTATAGAACTGGCGCAACCCTGGGGAATTCCATTGTGCTTGTTTTTTGTTTATGGATTTTTTAATTTTAGGAATCCAACTTTGCTTCTCCTTTTCTTATTGCCGCTCGTTTTTAACTTGGTTTGGGGGGTTCAAGGTCCATCTCGCTCTTATTTTTACTGGGTTCCATTTTTTATGCTAATTGCTGCAAAAGGGATAGTTCACCTTTATGACAGGATAAATTTATTTCTCCCTAAGGGAATGAACAAGGTGATTTTCTTGGTGGTAGCTTTGCTTTTAGTATTGCCCCCTGTGAATTACATAAATAAATTTTATGAGCACCGATTTGAAACTAAGTTTGTAAAAATGGAAGAGGCTCAAAATGCACTTCAATATATAGAGGGGTTTCCGCAGGATTATTTGTTTGTCATCCCCTGGGAGGATCGTGTGCTGCGGCGCTATATTGAGGAAAGAGTCGCTAAAAACATGTTGAACATTGTCCGGGAAAGAAATTTGAAGGGAATTATTTTTATGGGGCATAATTCTCTCCCTCCTGAAAAAATTTCTATATCCGGGTTATTCTCCGAGACATCTTTTGTGCCGGAATACTTTAAGCTTGTAGAGAAAAAAGACAGTCTGAGTATTTATAATTTTGATTTTTTAATTACTCGGATTTTTCCTCTGGAAAAGGGTTTTGATTTCCAAAATCTATTGAATAATAAAATTCCTCCGGGAATTCAAATGAGCACAGAAAAAAAGCATAAATTTGTTGGAAAGGAATCTTTAAAGGTTGAAGGAACAGGTTCTCCTTCCCACGTGGTTTCCAAGTACCTTATGTCTGTAAACCTACCTCCTGGAACAGCATTTGTGCTTTACCTGTATACCAAGAAATTGAACCAAAAATCTAAAGCAGGTCTCATGGTTTCTAAGAAAAGAGAGGGCAAGGCAGATTCATTAAATTCATTGTTCGGTATCTTTCGGGAAGAAAATGGTGGTTTAATTTGGGAGCCTGAGCACCCTTATCGAAACTTTAGGCAGACTACCAAAAGACAAGGCGATTTTTATTGGCAAATTGTGATGCTGTCGAGTCCAATTGAAGTCGGATTAAATCACTTCAAAGAAGCACTTAAGATTCAAAATGAAACCAGTTACTTCGATGCCATGCAAGCTTATGTTCTACATTCTGAAAAATTTAAATAAAGAAAACGAAATGGGTAAAAAGTTAAAAATAATGCAGAGGTGGGTTTATTCCAGTTGTTGCTAAGGGAGGTTGGTTAGGGCGATGATTGGATCAGGGAAGACTCCAAGTTCAATAGTTCCGATGATTCCAATAATGACTACGAATAACGTCATGGGAGTTAAGGATACCTGAAACTCTCCTGTGGGCTCTTTCATATACATAAAAACGACAACTTTCAAGTAGTAGTAAAATGAAATAGCACTGTTAAGAACGGCGATGACAACAAGCGTGACAAAGCCCTCTTCAATTGCTGCGCTAAAAATATAAAATTTGGCAACGAACCCTGCAAAAGGTGGCAGGCCTCCTAGGGAAAGCAAAAATACCGTCATACTCAAGGCTAGCAGGGGATGCTTGTAGGCCAAACCTGAATAGTTTTCCAATTCCAGGTTTTCTTCGCCTTTCCGACCCAGAAGAATGATAATTCCGAATGCTCCGAACGTGGTAAAGGCATAGGCCAGCATATAAAAAAGCAGGCCCGATCCAGCCAGTGAGCTTTTGGCTATGACTGCTATCAGAAGGTAACCGGCATGCGAGATACTGGAAAAAGCCAGCATTCTTTTAATATTGGTTTGCATGATGGCGCCGAGGTTGCCCACGAACATACTGAGGACGGCCACAATGCACAGTAAAATTTCCCACGATGGGGCCATCTCCGGGATCGCTTCGGTAAAAACTCTGAAGAAAGCTGCGAATGCGGCAGCTTTAGGACCGACAGCCATAAAAGCTGTGACCGGTGTTGGTGAACCCTGGTAAACGTCGGGAGCCCACATATGAAAAGGAACAGCAGCCACTTTAAAGCCGAATCCAATCACTAATAAAACAATGCCCATTAAAAGAAGAGGATTCGATTGCGCTCCTTCTGTTTTTACAAATTCAGCAATTTTAAAAAGATTTGTACTTCCAGTTGAACCGTAAATCAAGGTCATTCCATATAACAGGAACCCTGTTGCAAAAGCTCCAAGAAGAAAATATTTAAGAGCTGCTTCGTTGGAAACGGGGTCATCTCTCTTGAAACCAGCCAGAACATAAAGGCATATTGAGACGATTTCAATTCCAAGAAAAATCATGATCATATCTGTTGAAGAAGCCAGAACAATCATTCCTACGGTACAAAGTAGTATCAGAGCATAATACTCCCCGGCCTTAATTCCCTGGCGCTCGTTGTACTCGGCGGAAAGTAAAATAGTTAATGCCGAGCTGAGAGTAAATATACAAATGAAAAATATGGACAAGTGGTCGACTATATAACTGTCGGTAAACGCAAAGGCTGGAAGAGGGTGTTTTGCAAACGCGCTGATCGCAGTCATTAATAAACCCACGAGGCTTACAAACATCAGCAACGTTTTATTTTTGCCTCCCCATAGATCCAATATCAGAACGCCCATAGCAAAAACACTCAATACGAGTACGGGTGCCAGTGCTATCAGGTCAATGGATTCGGGTGCGTGTATCGGTTCCACTATTAAATATTCCTCAATCAATT
>CAZECX010000072.1:0-17124 GCA_964510965.1 uncultured Nitrospina sp.
CGATTTTCCAACATTGGGTTTCCCAATTACTGCAATTCGTATCGCCTTGCTCTCAAACTCTGGCTCGATATTTTCAGGGAGAAGAGTGGAAACCGCCTCGATCAATTCGTAGAGTCCATGACCATGTTCCGCCGAAACCGGTAATAAATTTTTCAAACCCAGCCCATTAAACTCAGGAAGAATATGGTGTTGGGAAGGAGAGTCTATTTTATTTATTGCGACGACAAAGGGCTTTCCAGATTTTCGGATCTCATCGACCATCTCACGATCATGTGGAGTGAGGCCTGCACGATTATCCACAACCACAATAACGCAGTCCGCTTCATTTCTTGCCCATTTACCCTGCTCAACCACCTGAAGCTCAATCGGATTGCTTTGATCGACATCGACACCGCCAGTGTCCACAATCATTGCAGATCGGTTTCCCAGTTCCGCCGAGCCGTATATCCTGTCGCGGGTGACACCTGGAGTATCATTGACAATGGCAGATCGACTATGAGTGAGCTTGTTGAAGAGGGTAGACTTGCCAACGTTCGCTCTACCAACAATAGCAATAATGGGGGATGACATTCTCAGTTAAATGGAGGGGCCTTTATCCTGCAGATACTTATGAATTCCTTCTGCAATGGAAGATGCCAGCCTGTAAAGATACTCAGGCTGCGAAAGCATCTTAGCTTCCTTCCGGTTAGTTAGAAAACCAACTTCGACGAGAATGCTGGGCATGTCAGCACCATGAAGCACATAGAACGGCCCTTCCTTGACACCAAGGTTTTTTAGGCTGCGGTTGGTCTTTTTTGAAGACCGGTAAAGGTTTTCCTGTACCCGACCCGCCAATCTGGATGAATCATTTATTTTGGTGGTTGTGATCAAACTGGCAAGAATCTGTTGCACCTGATCATCCTTCACAGAATTCACCAACTCACCATTTTCGCGAGCGGCTGTTTCCAGAGCTTGTTTATTGTGAGACGTCCCGAGAAAATAAGTCTCTATACCGTGAGCTGATTTTCTTTTCGCAGCATTGGCATGGATGGATACAAACAGATCTGCATTGCGCTTGTTGGAAATCTTGCTTCTATCTTTCAAAGGAATAAACGTGTCATCTTTTCTTGTCATCACCACTCGATATTTATATCGGTTTACAAGAATAGTTTTGACATGTTTGGCTATCTTTATATTTACATCTTTTTCCTTGATGCCCGACCTACTTTTAGCGCCATGATCTTTACCACCATGACCGGCATCAACCACAATCAAAGGGGCATTGATTTGATTACGTTTTGATTTTTTTGGAGTATATAAATACCCTCTCCCAAACCCATCTTTGATTTCCACTCTCTTCCGTGGCAAAGGAGTTGTTTTGGCTTTTGCCCTCACAACCTTCCTTGTAGACTTGCTGGATACTTTGGTGGAGGCGGGTTTGCTTAATTTTTTTACAACCGTCCTGGGAGTTTTCTCCTGTTGTACTTTCTTTTTAAATTCTGCAATAATTTTTTTCTTATCAGAAACAACAGATGCCACCCTTTCCCGCTGAAAGTCAGGTTTGGCAGCAGCTACAGGCTTTGGCTTCCTCTTCACAACCACAGAGGCAACTTCAACTGCATCCTTATTTTTAGCTGTAACCTTTATGCTCTTGTATTTTTTTCGGGCTTTTTTTGCCTGATCGCCGTCAGGAAATTTTATAACTATCTTCTTAAATGTTTCTGAAGCTGATGCGAAGTTTCTCTTGGTCAGGTATATTTCTGCAACCCGAAACAAGGCGTCATCCGATAGGTTTGCGGGCGAATAATTTTCGGAAACATTTTTGTAATGTTGCGCCGCTTGATCCAAATCTTTTGAGTTTCTAGAAACTGCGTTTAATCCTTCATATAATTTTCCAGTGGTGAACTCGGCCCTATAGGCTTCATTACTTTTGGGATAACGATTCACCACCTTTGAAAACATTTTTATAGTTTTCATCCAATGGTGCCTGAATTTCTGCTTTTCAGCCGAGGCCTTGAGCTTGTAATAAGATTTTTGCGCCTGGAAATAAAGATCACTCGCAGAGGCCGCAACAGCAATATTTGCCTGGGACAATAGGAGCCCAAAAACAAGAAGCACTTGGCAAATCTTTGGAATTAGATAACGCATGCCAGCCATTTCATCACAAATGAAGGTGGAAAATTTACTTAAGTCATTAATTTTATTGAAGTTTCTTGATTTAAATATAACATTTCCTCTTTTCCGGGTCAATAGACCTTTTTCTTACTTAACGGAATATGCAGAGGTCATCATCATTCTTAGGTGGATTCCGTTTCCAGTTATTTTCCCAAAGAGAGACGATCAGCGAGGTAGGCGGGAAGTCCATTTTCAATGATTTTATTTTGGGCTTGCGAAAGGTCGTAATCAAATCTTTTGAATTCAACAGTCCGTTCATCGGAATTGTACAGTATATACATCGGTTTGGGGTTACCGTCGCGAGGTTGTCCCAGGCTTCCATCGTTAAAAATATAGCGGTGCGTAGGATCTATATGCCAAAGATCCGACACATAATCGTTGAACTCACCCTTGAGAGTTAGTTCCAGAATAACGGGTTTATGCGAATGACCCACAAAACAAAGAGGCGCATCAAAACTTGAGAAATGCTTATCAGCTCCATTTTTATTAACAATATAATGCCACCTTTTAGGCTGGTATGGAGAAGCATGAACCCAGTAAACGCCATTTTCTTCCTTATCCATGGGCAAGGCCTCGAGAAACTTTTTGTTTTCTGCAGTCAACAATTTTTGAGTCCACCTGCATGCTTGAAGCGCATAATCATTGAAATAGGAAGAGTCTGTTTTTTCGACTACGGCGAGATCGTGATTTCCAGCGAGAGTAAAATCTGCATTTTTTCTCACCCAATCAATGCAAGGGTTGGGGTCGGCCCCATAACCCACAATATCACCCAGGCAGACCAGGCGATCATGAGGGATGGAAGAAATTTCTTTCTCAAATTGATTTAGGGCTTCGAGATTACTATGGAGATCTGAGAATACAATGTATCGCATATTGCGAGTTTTATTTTACGGAACTACCTTGGAGTCTTTAAATATCTTATCCAAAATTCCGTTTATGAAATCTGGAGATTCCTCAGTTCCAAATTTTTTTGCTATTTCAACCGATTCGTTAATCACAACTTTAGGAGGGGTGGTTGAATCAAACAATAGTTCACAAATCCCAAGTCGAAGAATATTTTTATCAATCACTGCCATTCGATCCGGAGCCCAATTAGCGCTGATTTTTTTTAACAGCTCATCTACTTCTTTTTCATGGAGTAAAAGTTTTTTAACCAGAGCCTGTGTAAAATTTTGAATCTCTTCACTGACATTTGCCCTTTCACAAAAAGGGTCCAGTTCTGAATCAGGACTATCAGAGTTAAATTCAGTCTGATAAAAGAACTTCAATGCTAATTCTCTTGCTGCGCGGCGATTTCCCATTTTATCCTTTAAAGTTTTTTATACAGTGTCGCCATTTCAATTGCAGCCAAGGCAGTTTCCCGACCCTTATTGGATGATCCCGACCCCGAACGCGCAACAGCCTGTTCCAGATTTTCTGTTGTCAACACACCAAACAAAACAGGAATATTAAATTCCAGTCCTACCTGGCCTATTCCCCTACTCGTTTCAGCACATATATAATCGAAATGCGAGGTATCTCCGCGAATGACCGCGCCAAGACAAACAATGGCATCAAAACTTCCAGTAGAGCATAATTTCTTTGCAGCCTGAGGAATTTCGAAAGCACCCGGGACTTTAAGAATTTTCAAGTCGGCCTTATCGATTCCGGATTCATTAAATCCTTCCAGAGCGCCGGTCAAAAGATTGCTGGTGATAAAGTCATTAAAACGACTGACCACCACACCGAACCGCAGACCCTTCGCGCTATGATCGCCTTCTATAATCTCAACCATTGTTCATTTGATATTCTGAAACATATGGCCCAATTTTTCCTGCTTGGTACGGAGGTATTTGAGATTGTCCTTTTTGGCTTGAACTTCTATAGGAACCCGTTCAACCAATTGCAATCCATATCCTTCCAGTCCCACAATTTTTCTGGGGTTATTTGTCATAATGCGTATTTTCCCCAAGCCAAGCTTGCGAAGAATCTGGGCACCAATTCCATAATCTCTGAGATCGGGTTTGAAGCCCAACGCTTCATTGGCCTGAACCGTATCCTTTCCATCATCTTGTAATGCGTAGGCCTTTAATTTATTTACAATGCCAATGCCTCGTCCTTCCTGATATAGATAAAGCAAGACACCGGTTCCTTCCTGCTCAATCATTTCCATAGATTTTTTTAGTTGTTCCCCGCAATCGCAACGATAAGAACCAAAAACATCGCCTGTCAAACATTGAGAATGAACTCGAACCAATGTAGGCTTGTCTTTATTAATTTTGCCTTTGACTAAAGCGATATGAATTTGATCATCCAACAAATTTTTAAAAGCTACGGATTGAAACTCTCCTGAATGCGTTGGCAGAATAGTCGATGTGACCTCTTCTACCAATGCTTCCTTCATGAGTCTGTACTCAGCCAGGTCTTTGACCGTGATCATTTTGATACCGTGTTCCTTGACAAACTCTGTCAGATGCGGAACTCGCGCCATTGTTCCATCTTCATTCATAATTTCACAGATCACACCATATGGGTTTAATCCTGCAATGCGGGCGATATCAACAGAGGCTTCGGTTTGTCCCATACGCACCAACACGCCTCCATCCTTTGCCCTTAATGGAAAAATGTGGCCCGGCTTCACCAGATCCCCTTTTACAGTTTCAGGGTCAATGGCTACTTTAATGGTGTGAGCCCGGTCCGCGGCCGAAATACCTGTGCTGATCCCATGACGCGCATCAATCGAAACCGTGAAAGGAGTTTCAAAAGCCGACTGATTATCTTCGACCATCATCGAGAGTCCCAACTCCTTGGTTCTTTCTTCGGTCAAGGTTAAACAAATCAAACCGCGTCCAAATCGAGCCATAAAGTTGATAAGCTCGGGGGTCGCCTTTTCAGCCGCGATCATCAAATCGCCTTCGTTTTCGCGATCTTCATCGTCAACAATGACAATCATTTTTCCCTGCCGCACATCCTCAATAGCTTCTTCTATGGTGCTGAATTCTTTTCCCATTTATTCTTTCCCCTGCTGGCGTAAAAATTCCAAAACAGGTCCGGTGGCTTCCGGTTTCATTAGAGTTTCACATGCTTTGTAGACGTATTTACCAATCATATCACATTCGATATTTATTAAATCCCCTATTTTCCTGGTACTCAGGTTGGTATGCTCCCAGGTAAACGGAATGATAGACACATTAAATCGATTTTCTTTGCAATTAAAAACAGTCAAGCTGATTCCATCCAAGGCGATTGAACCTTTTTCCATTATGTAGGGACTGAGGGAAGCCGGATGCGAGAACTGCAATAATACTTCGCCCGGTTTTTCTTCAATACTTAAAACCTCTCCCACCTGATCTACATGACCACTAACAAAATGACCGCTGATTTTTGAAGAAGGCGTTAATGATCTTTCCAGATTAACCCGGTCTCCCACTTTGGAATTTTTAAAACTGGTTTTATCCAATGTCTCCGTCCCTAAATCCATTCGAAACGTAGACTCATTGAAGTCAACCACCGTGAGACAAACACCGTTCACCGCAATGCTTTCTCCATCTTCAAGACCCGAGAAATTAGTTTCGGTCTCGACAACCATAGCTGCGCTTTCCTGACCATGATCGAATTCACGTATGGTACCTAACGATTCAATTATCCCGCTGAACATGGTTCGGCCTCCACCATTAAGTCTTCTCCTAATTGAGAGACTTTCATATTTTTCAAACTCATGGCTTTTGCAATTTTTTCCACACCCCCGCCCCCAATTGGACCGGGGGCCTGCTGCCCACCTACCAGAATAGGACTGATAAACGCAAAGACCTTGTCAACGATCCCTGCCGAAAATGCACTGCTGTTAATTTCACTTCCACCTTCAATCAGAATGGATGTCAGATCATTTTGCACGAGCCATTTCATTAAGTATTTCAGGTCAAATCCCGACTTCCCTATTTTACCTTTAAGAATTTCTATATTTTTTCCGGCAAGTGCTTTTTCTCTTTTAATGGAAAGTCCCGGGCCGGAAACATAAACGACCCGCTGCGCCTTGCCGTTCGCAAAAACTTTTGCCTTTAATGGAATTCTATTTTTCCGATCCAAGATAATACGCGCCGGGTGCGTGTTGCCTTTTCTTTTCAATCGACATGTTAATTGAGGATTGTCTTGCAGAATTGTATTCGTCCCCACCAAAATAGCATCATTCTGGTTTCTCAACTCATGCACGAAATTACGAGATTTTACACCCGATATCCATTGCGAATCCCCTTTCCTGGTGGCGATTTTCCCATCAAGCGACATAGCCGTTTTTACGGTAACAAACGGCAAACCCGTTTTCATCACTTTGACGAACACCTTATTTAGTTTTTCACAATCCTTTTTCATCATGCCTACTGAAACTTTTATTCCAGCTGCTTTTAAAGCGCGAATTCCTTTGCCTTGCACCAGTTTATTAGGGTCTTTCATGCCAGCAAATACCCTGCTAATACCCGATCGTATAATGGCGTCGGTACAAGGCGGCGTTCTACCCATATGGCAGCAAGGCTCGAGATTAACATAGAGGTCCGCGCCTCTTGCTTTATTCCCCGCTTTTCTTAGAGCCACTATTTCAGCATGCGGTCCCCCCGCGTAGGGATGAAATCCCTCGGCGATAATTCGGTCTTTTTTGACAAGCACCGCTCCGACCTTGGGATTGGGAGACGTCTTTCCCTTACGAGCTAATTCCAAAGCCCTGAACATAAATTGGTTTTTCATATTTTTCGACAAAGGGAGAATAAACGCGAAGGCTTCTACCTATTATTGCGACGGAGAACATCCACCATATGTTTTCGAACGCTACCGCGTTGGTAAACTATTTCAATTCTACGATTGGTGGCACGGGCCTGACGGCTGTCATTGGGAACTTTTGGACGGTATTGAGCAAAACCTTCAATAGACAATTGCGTGGGGGGGAAACCTGCTTCCACTAATTCCCGGGCCACTTCTGCAGCACGCGCAGCCGACAACTCCCAGTTAGAAGGAAAACGTTCTGTTCTGATGGGAGCATTATCTGTGTGGCCTTCTATTTTCACGTCATAATTAAACTGCTGCAACAAATCGAATACCTGCTGGATAATATCGTTACCGGTTTTGGTCATACGAGATTTTCCTGCCGGAAACAAAACTGTATCAGAAAGGGTAATGATGGCACCTCTTTCATCAGAGGAAACATCTACCTGGCCTGCTAATTTGTTTTTAAATACGAATTCTTCTACTTCAGATGCAATTTCTTCAACCTCCTTGGCAACCATAGCACCTACTTCATCAACCGCGTGAATGGTGCTCTCATCCAACACTTTTTCTTTGATTACATCCAGACCTTCTCGAATTCCCTGCTCGGGGATATTCTCCTGGCCTAAAGCATCCCGGAGTGAAGATTTAATCTGCTTCCATTTATTTTCTTCAATAGAACCCATAGCAAAAAGAAGAATGAAAAACACCATCAGAAGGGTAACAAGGTCAGCAAAAGTCATTACCCAGGCCGGCGCCCCTTCTGGACACTCGTGCTCCTCCTCCTCCTCTTCTTCTACTGCTTTTTTCTTTTCTTTTTTAGCTTCTTTTTCTGCCATGGCTAGTTATTTCTTTTTCGCAGGTTTCTTTTCTTTTTCGTCCCCCTTCTTCTTTTCTTTACCATGATAGGTATCAAGATAGTTTTCCAAAACATCCTGCATGAATCTTGGATTGACACCCTTTCGAATGTAACCGATACCTTCCAGTATAAGCGTCATTTCGAGGGATTCGGTAGCACTTCTGCGTTTTAGTTTTACGGTCATGGGGATAAAAATAAGATTGGCAACTACCGCGCCATAAAATGTGGTGATCAATGCGATGGCCATTTTGGGTCCTACAGAACTGACGTCGGATAAATCGGAAAGCATCTGAATCAAACCAATCAAAGTTCCAACCATTCCAAAGGCCGGCGCAAAAGCCCCCATCTGATTAAATATTTCCCAACCATCTTTGTGAGCATTCTGCAACTGCTTGACTTCTCTTTTCAAAAGGGCATTTACCGTGGCTTCATCTTTGCCGTCTACCGTAAGTTCCAATCCTTTTTTAAGAAAGTCATTATCAATTTCTTTTAGTTTAGACTCAATTGCCAGCACACCGCCTTTCCTTGCCACATTACAAATTCCCACCATACTTTCGATCAATTGATACTGATCCGATTTTTTAACCATGAAGACTCTTAAGAACAAACCCATCACTTTCATTACTTCATTGATGGGAAAAGCAATCAGGGTCGCTGCCAGAGTCCCTCCTAAAACAATCATTGCAGAAGGAATATTGATAAACAGGTCTAAACCACTGTTCATCAGAATGGAAGCGAGAACGAGTCCCACCCCGGCGATCACACCTATTAAGGAAGCTAAATCCATTTTTTAAGAAGGCTGCTTTATTTTAATGACCCCAGAAATAGGATCTACATTGTGAAATTTCAAAATTTTATCCAGAGTTTCCTGGTCCAGCACAGTTCCTTTTCTTAGAAGGTTGATACCAGAAGCAGAAATAATATCGACTGCCAGTTCCATCCCTTCTGATAGAGCAAACACCGAGCATTCCATTGTGGCCACCTCTTCGGTTACTCCTTGTTGCGCGACATATTCTTGCAGAGCTTGCATTACCGATTCATCAAAAATCATTCCGGTTTTTTCATCCATTTTAGCCAGAATATCTTCGTTGGCACGATCTGGATGAGCCATCTTATTGTGATCAAAATAACTTGCGGCAGAAATTATTCGAGAGCCCATTGGGATACGATCACCATACATTCCATCTGGTGACCCGGTGCCATCCACATTTTCATGAAGATGCCGGATGATTTCCGCAACCATTTCAAACCCTGGAAATTCTTTAAGCAACATTTCTCCTACCAGAGGATGGTTGGTTTTTGGCTTTTCATTAATATCATCCAGCTGTTCGTCGTTTGTGGCTTCTTTTCTTTTTTCAATTGTTGGCATTGCAACGATGCCCAATTCATGGAGGCGCGCCGCAGATTTTATGTTCCTGATTTGATATTCAGTCTGACCCAGTTTTTCTGCCATATATATGGCAGCCTCAGTAACTCTTTCCGAATGTCCGCGATGTTCCGTCTGGTGTAATTCAATGATGGTCGCCAGCAAACCTTCTGTAGAGTCAAAACGGCTGGCCAGCTCGTCCACCATAGAAGAAATCTGTTGATTTTTATTTTCCAGTTGATCATTCAACTCGGTCATCTCTTTCAGGCTGACTCCGAGACGCCTTTTATCATTCCGCAGTTCTTCATTTAGCGATGCCAACTTCTGGTGAAACTGCTTCAATTGGCCTAAAGAAGCTTCCAGCTGTTTATTTTTTTCGAAAACTGCATCATTTAGATGAGCTACCCTCATGACAAAATTAACAACAAACAGCAACTCGCCCTTTTTTAACGGCTTGGATAAATATGCATCTGCGCCAGTTTCACTTGCTTTTATCGCATTGTCCTGCTCAGAATCGTAAGCCGACATGAGAATCACGGCAGAGCGCAATTTCAGTTCACGCACTTTCTGGCAAACTTCAAACCCATCCATCCCCGGCATATGGATATCACAAAGAATTATATCGGGCTGGATTTCCCGCATCATTTTTAACCCCTCTTCACCCGTTCCCGCCTGAAAAACTTCGAGGACTTGAGGACCAAACGATTTGCTCAAAATCTGTTTGACGATCATCTGTAAAGTCCTATCATCGTCAATGCTGAGAAATTTTTTAGCGTGCTTGTTCATATTTTAAGTCTCAAATTTGGAGAAAATACAGCGCTTATGTGAAAAACGCGAATTTTAACCTATTTTTGCAAAAAAAACTCGAAATTGCCTGTTAATAGTTTAATTTGGCCTACTGACTATAAATTATTCGAATTATTCTATCAGTTAAGCTATTGAATATAAAATAGTTTTTGTGACCCTTTTGGAAAATAGTCGATTTTGATAGATCAGAGCTGTTCTTTCAATCCTCTTCCATATCTTCATCTTCGATTTCTGTAAAACGCGGACCCGAAACACAGCGCAAGCCTACAGCCAGATACCTTTCAGCGGGATCAAACGAATTTCGGAAAAAACATTTTGCATGTACCAGATAATTCATCCAGGAACCTCCTCGAACAATCCGTTGCGTTGAATGTTTCGAGGCATTCCATTGCATGCACCATTCCCATACGTTACCCGCCATATCAAAACAACCGTAGGGTGACATGCCCGGTTCTAATTCGGTCACCGGATTAGTTTTGCATTCCATAAAATCACAGGTGTTTGCAAAACCTTTTTCATAGCCCATAGCCTCTCCCCAAGGGTATACCCGCCCATCCGTTCCTCGTGCCGCTTTTTCCCATTCTTTTTCCGTGGGCAGACGGAAACCCAACCAGAGTGAAAAAATAACCGCTTCATAATAGTTAATACCAATTACCGGTTGATCTTCCTCCCATGAATATAACGGGTAGCGGGATTTATGTTGCGGATCAAATTGCATGTACAGGGCATTAGTCACAGGAAATTTCATGATAGAAAATTCTTCTAAATTAACTTTATCCTCTTCATCGTCTTCTTCCTGATATATAAATTTGCCTTTAGGTATAGTTACCATTTCCGCATACTTTTTGACCTTGGAAAGAGTTACCTGCTTTCCGTCCTTTGACTCATTAAAAAACTCCTGAAATTTTTCGAGTTTTCTTATAGGTTCTGAATCAAAACTATCCAGCAGTTCATGAATATTTAATCCGTTTTTATCTAGAATCAGTTCGAAAACGCTGAACAATATTCTGCTATCGCGATGCTCTCGCATTAATAATCTATTCAGCAAGGCTTGCAAGTAATCCTCATCATTAGATTTCCAGACATCTGCAACGCGTATCAGGCGACAAGGTTTAAATTGTGGAAGAGATTCATGGCATTGGTATTTTAGCAACTGGCGAATAAGTAAATTTTGTCCTTCAGGAAGCTCTTTAACCTCCGCAAGGGAGTTTCCCGCCAACATAACAGCCCCCTCTTCGATAAAAATATCGAATAGTTCTTTTCCTGACACAAAACCCGCTAATATTTTAAAAGCCTCATGCCATTTTTCGTTTCCACAATTTTCCCTCACTGTTTTTCCCCACTCGGATGTTTTTGCAATATGTCGCGCTGCAAAATATTCCTGGTAAGAGGGATGGCAAAACTCCCATCTACGTGGCGTTTGCTGGATGATCCCTTTCCATCTGAGGGCGATATCATCCCCATTCATCAACAAATCAAATTTATCCTTTTCGATGTCGGCCTTGTCGTAACCCGGCTCCTCCTTTTGGTAGCGTTGAATTTTTCCACTTAGCATTTGTTGAAACGAAATTTCTGCCAATTGATCCATACCTTTTTCTAAATCCTGGTCATCCACCTCCAGGTTTGGCTTCATCATTAAATGTTTGAACCATTGCGCATAAATTTCAGCCCTGTTATTGAGTCCCTCCAGTTGTTCATTTTCCGAAAGACTACGAATCATTTTCAGCAAAACGGGTGTCAGCAAAAGTTCGGGGGTGTAAGCAGCAAGTTCTTTGACTACATTATTTTTTGCAGCATCCCTTAGGTACAGGCTACTTTCTTCCGGCGAAAGAGGCTGAAAAGTCATTTGGAATGCGGCACCCTCGCCCCGTTTCACTACAGCATCCGTAGTTAATGATCCAAATTCAAATTTTCGGCTTGCCAGCAAAACAAAATTGCTGCGAAATGCATTGTCCTCCAGAAAAGAATCCACAAAAAATCGAAATCTATCCTGAGGATGAAGCTGGTCAAAACCGTCTAACAAAAACATAAATTTACTGTAATTAAAAATTGAGTTTATGGTCCCCTGAAGCAAGTCCACATCGAGAATCAAATCCGGGTTTTCCTCTTTTTCCAGAAGTATCACATCAATAATTTCTTGATTGACAGATTCCCGGAATTGCTGAAAACCTCCCCCTTCTGGAACATTCCCCAAATGGAAATAGATAGGAAGCGAATAAATTGGGTGGGCGGGAGCATCTAGAAGTTCTTCAAGATAATGCATAAGGAAAGTGGTTTTACCCATTCCAGAGTCAGCATCCAGCATAAACTTCAAACTATTTACATCGAGCAATTTTTCATTGATGTGCCGGGGAGAAGGGAAGACAACCTCAAGTAAGCTTTGCCTGTGGTCAATTGGATTGACGTCCAGCAATATTCGCGGCAAAAGAGTTTTATTTCTTCTGCCTTTTCCCAGGTTTTCATTTAACCACGAAGTCACCCTGTTCAATTGGTGCTTGCGGTAGGTTTGGATCACCCATTCTAATGACTCCTCCAGTCGCTCTGGAGCAACAGGTAAATTCTCTCCTTCTGATAGTGGAACCAGTCCTTCTATATCATCCATGTTCAAATTAATTTAATCGCTTATAATGTCGGAGATTGTCAAATTCCGATCAATGAAAAACCCGCATTTTTAATACTATCATATTGTATAAAAGTAACCGATGATTCCCCTGAAAGATGAAAATCCCACACGCAACTTTCCATTTTTAACCTTGCTATTTATAGTATTAAACATGGCGGTTTTTGTGTATGGGGTCAATTTACCCGTCCATCCCAGCGTCCTTTATGCTGAATACGCTCTGATCCCTACTCAACTGCTCAATAATCCGTTAACAGTTTACCCTACAGTTTATACATCCATGTTTTTACATGCCGGGATCTGGCATCTTGGTGGAAATATGCTCTACCTTTGGATCTTCGGAAACAATATTGAAGATGTATTGGGTAAACCCCGTTTTGTTTTATTTTATTTCGTCTGTGGCACCCTCGCCGCTCTTGGGCATATCGCCACGGATCTGGACTCTAAAATACCAATGGTCGGAGCCAGTGGAGCTATATCAGGAATATTAGGTGCATATTTGATTTTATTCCCTTTTGCAAAAATAAGAACTTTTATCTTTCTCGGGTTTTTCTGGACCATCGCCCGCGTTCCCGCAATCCTTCTGCTGCTGTTTTGGGTTTTCCTGCAAATATGGAACAGTGTCTCTGCCGAGGCGGGTGGAACAGCCTGGTTTGCCCATATTGGTGGGTTCGTAGCAGGGGTTCTTCTCATTCTTCCCTTTAAAAACTTTGCCAAAGCTAGCGGGCACCAAACATAGAAACAAGTAACGCCACAATGAGAATGACAAAAAATACCCATAGAACCATAAACCATTTCGGACTGAAACTGGGATAATGAGCAACGGCCTTATTGCAATGAGGGCAGACCTCTTCCTGAAGCATGATATTTTTTTCACAATGCGGACAACTTCTTTCCTGCATTTTATTTTTCTCCCTTCAACAAACCTAATAGTCTCATTCGGATCATATTTAAAGCTGTTTGCGCTACACGTTCCTTATTTTTTATGCGGTCATGTGTATAAATATATTTCCTGCACCAAGTTCCATTTGCATCGCTGACTGCAATATAAGTTAAACCCACCGGTTTTTCTTGATTGCCACCCGTCGGACCAGCAATCCCCGTCACAGAAACGCCAATGTCTGCTCCGGAAACCCGACAAACCCCTTCTGCCATCATTCGAGCTACGGGTTCACTGACAGCTCCATGCTCATCCAAGGCCTTTCGCTCCACACCTAATCGGAAAACCTTAGCATCATTGCTATATACAACAAACCCTTCTTTATAATAATTGGAGCTTCCTGATATTTGCGTCAGACGATGTCCGATCAATCCGCCGGTACAAGACTCTGCAGTTGCGAGAGTCATAGATTTTTCTATCAACAACTGCCCTACTTTAGCCTCCAGCGTTTCCTCATTTTTCCCGTAAATATATTTTCCGATACGTTCCCTCAAAGATTGTTCAACTTCATCAAGCACCGCTTCACCTTTATTTTTAGTTTCCGCAAAACAAGAAAGTCGAATTCGTACTCCTAAATGGGAAGGCAAGGAAGCCAAGGTCGCTTTTTCTTGCAAAGAAGAAAGGGAACCCACCTTTTCCCATAAGTCAGCCTCAGAGATACCTGTAGATTTGAGAATGCGTTGCGAAAATGTTTGCGTGGAATGTTTAACCAGTTCAGGTGTAATAAATTGCTCGAACAAATGCTTCATCTCATGAGGCACCCCTGGAAGACAAAACAAAACATGTCCGTTTTTTTCAAATCGCAAGCCAGGTGCTGTGCCTACTTCATTATAAAGAACCTGGCAGTTATCCGGGACCTCACATTGGGACTGCACACTTACCGGGATTTGCCGATCCCTCTTACTAAAAATCTCCTGCAACATAGCTGTTACTTTTTCATCCCGATGCAAGTTGGAATCAAAAACTTTCATTAACACTGATTTAGTAATATCATCGTGAGTGATACCTAATCCACCCGTAAGAATTATCCAGTCTGAACGCTGCAAGGCCTTTTCAACACATTCTTCAATGCTGGAGAAGTCATCTCCCACTTTGGTAATGCGCGAAACCCCTATCCCTAACTCGTGTATTCGTTCTCCAAGATATTTGGAGTTGGTATCGACTATCAAGCCACTTATCACTTCATCCCCGACAACCAGAATTTCGGCTTGCCTCGAATTTGAATCATTAAAAATCATAGAACTTCCCTGAAAAAACGATTTGATCGCTTATGATTTTACGCCTACAACAGGTCAGGTTCGAGAAAAATAAAACGATCTCGAGTTGCCACCCACTAGCGTGGGAAGCAAACCTGTAAAAATGCCAATTATTAGAGACACTCTAAATTTGTATTTACCTGTTACAATATTGCAACACAAAACATAAAAATGAAAATATATAACAATGAATGAGAAAGAATGGTTGCAGGATTTATGGAGCAAAAACTCTGAACTACGTCAATCTGCAACACACGCTTTATGGAACCTCTGGCTAGGCGAATCCGGCAAAGAGGCAGAATCTCGAATTCGCAAAGGAACACAACTTATGGATAGCCGCCAATACGAGATGGCAGAGGAAGTATTTGAAAATCTGGTGGTTGATTTTCCAGAATTTGCAGAAGCTCACAATAAGCTTGCAACCGTACTTTATATGCAGAGAAATTATCCACAATCTATAAAAGAATGTGAAATCACAATAAAAATGAACCCCAACCACTTTGGGGCCTGGAATGGACATGGCCTTTGCTTATATCAGTTGGCCCGCTATTCCGAAGCCATTAAAAGTTTTAAAACTGCTTTAACCCTGCAACCCTATGCAGAATTCAACAAAATTTATATTGCCAAATGCAGGGGTCAATTGAATTGAGGGAGTCCACCGATCAAAATTTGGAGGAGAAAACTCAAAAAACTTATCGCTGCGATTTGTGGCGAGGGGGTTTCGAAGGGGTTCTTTCATCAGGGGCTCAAACATTTTCCCTGTTCATAGCTATTCGATTTTTCAATGCGGGTGAAACCACCAAAGCATTGATTGCTGCCGCACCTTTTATGGGAATGTTCCTTTCAATGGTGCTACTGCACTATGCATCCCTGACAAATTGGAAGAAATCTACATGGGGAGCCCTCCCTTCATTGATTACCGGGGGCTGCCTTTTTATCGCAGCCTGGGTCCAATCTCTCACTCTTTTTGCATGTCTGGTGATTACAGCTTATATCTGTCGTAGTGCGCTGCTACCCTTTATTACAGAAATCTACAGTGACAATTATCCTTCCGATAAACGTGGTGCGTTTTTCTCAAAACCCCTTTTACTTTCTGTAGGGATCGCTGCTCTTTCCGGGTATGTCGGATCCTCGTTCCTTGAGATGGATATCAATAACTATCATTGGATATTCACCTTTCTAGGATTTTGTGCCATTGCAAAAGCGGTGGCAGTTTTTTCCATGCCTTCTGAGCCTGTTGTGGATAGTCCACATGCTCATCCATTTGGCAACATGAAATATATTTTTCAAGACAAATCTTTTGGTTATGTCTTGTTGACCTGGTTCATTATGGGATTCGCCAATCTCTGGACTGTACCACTTCGGGTGGACTATGTAACCGCCCCCGAATGGGGAATTGAAGGTTCTGCCATTTTTGTGGCCATGATCATTACAATCATCCCGGAAACGATGCGAATGCTTCTGATTCCCTACTGGGCTACTCTTTTCGACAAAATGAATTTTGTCGTATTGAGGATGATTTTAAACTTGTTTTTCGGTTTCGGAATTTTTCTGTTTTTTGTAACGTCAAATCCTTGGGTCATTGGATTGGGTTCTGCCTTGATTGGGGCTGCCTTTGCCGGAGGCAGCATCGCATGGAACCTATGGGTTACTAAATATGCCCCTCCTGGAAAGGCAGGGGCCTATATGTCTGTACATGTCAGTCTTACAGGGGTCCGGGGAACCATCGGTCCAATACTTGGGTATTGGACAGTAAGTCTCATTGGAGCTCGCAATATAGGTATTCTCTCCTTTGCAATGATGGTTTTTGCCACCCTGATGCTGATTCCAGAAATCAAACATGGGAACAAAACAAGCACCTAACGGTAACTCTTTATAAATAAAGGTCTGTTTGTTATAATATAAGGTAAGGTTTTACCCTGTTTTTTCCGTTGAATTATAAATAAACCTTAGAGCATCTCTATTTTTACAGTGAACGTCACTAAGGCCACTCACAACCCTTTTTTAGGGTTGCTCGAAGCCAAAAAATATTTTTAGAAATGCACTTTTATTCCCAATGACTCGGAAAAATTTTAGCCTAAAAGACATCCAACAGCTTACGGACCATTATTCCCAAACGGGAAGTCCGGAACCTGTTTTTTTGCTGCAAATAATCCAGGAGTTCTATCCTTCCGGACAGTCCCCGGAATCCATCCGGCCAATTCCATACGAAGTTTTAATCGAAAAAATTATAACTTCGGGCAAATTCACTTCAATTCCTGATTCAACGGAAGAGCAAAATTCCTGGCTGAATTCATTACGCAAAAAATTAAATGGTGAATTATTCGCCTTGATGTCAGAGCAAGGAAACCCAGCATTACTTTCATTGGATAGTAACTTCAATTTAATCCA
>CAZECX010000073.1:0-17082 GCA_964510965.1 uncultured Nitrospina sp.
GTCATTGGAATAGATATGACAGACGAGCAATTGGCTGTAGCAAGAAAACATGTCGCCTATCACACCAGTAAATTCAATCTGGATAAACCCAATGTAGATTTTCGCAAAGGGTGGATTGAAGATCTCTCTACCGTCAACCTTGAAGATAACTCGGTGGATGTGATCATCTCTAATTGTGTCGTCAATCTTTCCCCTGACAAAGAAAGTGTTTTCCGAGAAATTTTTAGAGTGCTGAAACCTGGAGGAGAACTCTATCTATCGGATGTTTTCACCGGTCGGCGCGTTCCCGAACCTCTCACAACAGATCCAGTTCTTCTAGGAGAATGTCTTGGGGGGGCTCTATATATAGAAGACTTTAGGCGCATGCTCGCCAAAGTTGGATGTTTTGATTACAGGGCCATCTCAAAAACACCGATCACTCTGAATAATGAGGATATTCAGCGCAAAGCTGGGATGATTGATTTCTATTCCATGACCGTGCGAACTTTCAAATGTGACTTCGAAGATATCTGTGAAAATTTTGGTCATGTTGCATCCTACCAAGGAACCATCCCTGAATTTCCACACGGGTTCACTCTGGACGATCATCATTATTTCCAAACCGGCATCCCGGTTCCCGTATGCGGAAACACCTTTAAAATGGTTAGTGAATCCCGATTCGGAGACCACTTCAAAGTCTCAGGAGACTTCTCAACACATTTTGGCCCCTTTGACTGTAGCATTGTCCCCGCACAGGAAGGTATCCATACTAATGGAAATGGAGCTTGTTGCTAGAAATAATAACAAGTGAAAAAAACGGGGTCTTCCACCAGATTCAGAATAAATAGTAAAATATTGCCTCAGCGATTTTTTCAAATGCGTAAAAATGAATCTTAGGTTAGACACAGATTCTTTGAGGTTGACGGCAGGTTTTTCCCCCATGGAAAGAATTTTTCCACCATCACCTCTCCAAAATAACTCCCCTCCGCTTCCTCAGGCTGAAATAAGTTGAAAAATCATCTGTTCGCTCAAACTCTATTTTTGGCATAAAGGTTGCATTTTGTTGGTTTGTAATGAACTCGTTGAGCTACTTATCCATGAATCTAAAAATCAGAAATCCTGCCTACAGTTTATTTTCCATGTTCTCAATAGCCATGTTGCTATTTACAACGCCAGTGTTTTGCGAACAAGAACCTGTAACCACCTTGAGGCAATTGGTCAAAACCATTTCCGATTCGCAACCGGAAAACCCTTTCATTCCTTTTAATTCAGAAAGCATGTCCTCTGAAAACATTTTTTCACATATCCAGACCAAAATGGAGAATCAAAACATTCATGTGCTGGATAGAAAAGATATGGAATCTCCGCTTTCTAACCTGGATTTTCTAAATATTGTTCACGCTTTTTCGGGGGGTCCAAAAGGTAACAACTTGATAGACAAGAAACTTTACCTAAAAGAGAAAGGATTCATCACATCCACCGATATTGGCTTAGCAACAGAAGTCAAAGGTGAAGCAACCCAATATCACAAAAATTCATCTTATGGCAAACTCGTTTCCCTGGCCACCCCCCTATTCCAATTTGACCAGATTAGGACAACGCGAAAAAGTCGTGTCGCCTTCACCCTTGATGATAAAAGTCGAGTGGTTCTAAGCGGAGTTTCAAATATTTCTATCGATAAAAACATATACAATCCAGAAGACAGATTCAGGAAAATGCTATTCCGTGTGACCAAAGGTACTGCCCACTTTATCGTTTCAAAAGCTATGAAAAAAGGTTCAACCTTTGCCGTAATAACCCCAAATGGAATCGCAGGTGTACGTGGAACTGAATTTGTCACCCTTGTGGAACCTGATGGCAAAACCCGTTTTGTAGTTTTGGAAGGAAAAATTGAAACCGCCCCACGCCTGCCAGGAGGAAGACTGGGAAAACGTATGTTTATAGGAGCAGGAGAAATGCAAACGCTATATAAAAATGGCCGAGCATCACAAGTCCAGAAAGCACCTAAACGATTACTCGATCACTTACAAAAAAATTCCACCATTCAAGATAAAATTAAAGAACCGAAGATTAATCGAAAGGCCAGTATCCCCTTCAAAGAGCTAGAACAAAGCAAAAGAAACAGCAAAATAAAAACCATTGCCAATGAAAAACGTAAAGATGCATTTAAACAAATTATGGCTAGTTCCACGAATGCCATAACACAGAACATTGACCGAGATACATTGAAAGCCTTTAACAATATCTCAAACCCATCCAGGCTGGATCAATTCAAATCTAAGTTTCAAAATCGGGTACGATCCCAAGCCTTAGACCAAATACAACAACAAGCTACAAACCATCCCTAATAATATTGTAGTCACAACTCGACAGGAAATTTCCCATGCTAAAATAAAAGTAATTTCTTAGAGGATAAAATGGCTAGCAGGCATCTGGATATTTTATGCGGACAATGCGGGAAGTTTATAGTGCGTTATCGGAAAGAAGGGTCAGGACAATTGATCCGAATTTATCTGGATAAAATACTGGAACCAAAATCTTTAGCGGGTTTAAAATCCATCGGTAGCAAATCAAACCTTCCTGCCTTGGTTTGCCCGGAATGTAATAACTCGGTTGGGCATCCCATGGAACATGAAGGCAGTCGTCTTGCCTACAGAATGATTAAGGGTTCATTTAAAAAATCCGCAATTTAATCTCTTCCCAGAACTCATCAAGCATCCAATGTGAGATTACCTTTAGGGATGGCAATGCACGCCAGGCAGGATCCTTCCTCTGGAGGTGATCCCGGCTCGCCCACATACGTTACCTCTCCATTTTTTATCGCCGTGAGACAAGTACCGCAGTTTCCCGCCCGACAACCTGAATCCAGAGGGATGCCATTTTTCTCGGCGAATTCCAACAGCGAGGTCAAATTTGGGTTCCAGGGAAGAATTTTTCCTGACTTGGTAAAACGAATATCAATTTTTGGGATCTCCTTCTTAGAAGAGTCTGTTTGACATTTTTTTACTGTGGCAGGCCCAAAGGCTTCAAAGTGAATATTGACTTTGGGCACACCCCAGGCAGCCAGATCCGCCCGCAAATCTTTAACCATAGGCGGCGGCGCACAGATATAAAAATCATAATTATTGGATGGAAGGAATGATCTGATTTTTTCCACCGCGACTCTTCCCTGGACATGATAATCTTCGCCTTTAACATCCTCATTCTCAGGGCTGCTGTAAAAAATTTTTAAATTTACATTAAGATTTTCTTTCGCAACTTTTTCAAGGTGTTCCTTCATCATATGTTCTTTTTTATTCCTAACTCCTAGAAAAAACCATATCTCCCTTTGCGATTCAATTTCTGCAAGCGCATTTAACATACTTAGAAGGGGTGTAATGCCTACCCCCCCAGCCAGTAATACGATAGGGGTTTTTTCAGTCATGCTCAAACAAAAATGACCACTTGGGGCTTTAACATCAACAATGTCATGCTCGTTTATATTTTCGTGAAAATAATTGGACACCAAACCAGCAGGTGCATTCGGCTCATCACGAGGAGGGGGAACCTTTTTAATAGATACCCGGTACCGCTCGGGATGATATGGACTATCTGACAAAGAATAACAACGAACAACCGGTTGCGCGTTTCCTGGAATATGAAACTGGAAAGTCAGGAACTGCCCCGGAAGAAACCCCGGCAGGGATTTGCCGTCGTGAGGAGAAAGATAGAATGAGGTAATATCATGAGTTTCTTTAACTTTGGAAACAATACGAAATTTTCTAAATCCATTCCAGGACAACCGTGCCCTCTCATCATCAAGTCGTTTCGTTTCCATAATTTGATCGACTCGAACCTTTAACAATTCCGCTTCCAGATTAGCTCTGTCCTGATTTATAGCCAGAGCACGGGAATTGTTTGCAATGAGAATCAGCACATAGGCCACGAGACTTAAAAGGAATACCAATGCAATAAAACTGATAGCGATATTCAACAAGACCCCCTCCTTTAAGACAACTTGATTTGTCTTTTACATATCATTTTTAACTTTCAAGACTTTGCTTTTTTTAACAGAAAGCATTTTCTTTTTAAACCCAGGATCAAGATGGTAAATATGGCAAGTTTGACAATCCTGATTTATCTGCAATTCCGTATGGCATTGGATGCAGGTTTTCTTTTTGATGGATGCAAAATTACTGGACCATTTCGTTGCATCAAAACCCTTGAACGAGGCCATATATTCTGCCTTGCCATCTAAAATATGACAATTTGAACAGGAACTCTTATTTCCCATTATCTCTATGTGGCTCGAGTGAGAATATTGGGAGTGAGGTCTGTAATTGGCATCTTTATAATGCCATTCAATTTCCAGTTTCTTTTTTCCTTCACCCGTGGTGGTTTCGCTTATAGCATGACATTTCACACATCCCCCCACGCCTTCTTTGGCTGATATCACCTGATCGCGCATGGCATTAGCTCTTGCCGTTTTATCTACATCATCTTGAATCGTTGAAACAGCCAAGGCAAACTCAACCCAACTCTTTGCTACGGGGTCGCGGTGTCCCATCGGTTTATAGCGAACCTCCAACATGTCGGCATACCAACCGCCAAATTTTGCTTCAGCAGGTGGCTCATACTCCAGATTTAGACCCCAGGAACAAGCAGCACGCTTGAGAATTTCCGGGTTCATTCCGATTAAAAGTTTATCTGCCATGGGAGTTTTAGTTTGGGAGTTTATCAGGTCTTCTACCAGAGGCATGCTCTCATCGACCATGGCTTGAATTAGTTCCTGCAGGGGCTGTTCGTAAGCTTCCAGGTCATCTTCAGGAACATTTAACAAAAAAGCACTAACCAATGCCGGCATTTCAGTAGAAACACTGAGGAACTCTTCATCGGTCTTTTCTTCGGCTGGGAAATTACAGGATTGAATCAATGCATCTCGGTCAATCAGGTTTTGCATAAACTCCGGAAGGCGAAGCAGTACAAGATCCTTCTTTTTAATTTGAGACCCGTGGCAGTTCACACAAATAGTTTCAAACGCCTGAGGACGGACTTCCCGGTCCGACAAGGTAACCTGGTGGCAACTTATACAAGAAGCGGGTGCCTCCTCTATAAATTTTGGGTTTTCAAAATGTTTGTTTAAATGTGAGCCATGATCAAACTTAATTGCGTTGCGGTTGAAATAGGGATATTTTTCAGGAAAATCCGGATGCCCCTTTGAAAAACTTTCAAACTTGTTTTTATGGCAGGTATTGCATTGTTCGCTAGTCAAATTTCGGGTGCTCATTCTTTGCCCATTGTGCTCACGATGGCATATAATGCACTCTGTTTTTCTAACTTCTCTGTCTTTCGCTAAATCATTGTTGTGGGCGATGGAGTCAGGCCCACCGAAAGAGTGGCAGTTAACGCAACGCACAGAAATATCTTCCGGAGAGAATACAGCCTTTATCCAGCCAACAGGCCCCTTACCATAAACAGAATGGCATGAAGAACAGCCCTCTTTTTCGGTAAATTTCCCATGTGATTTTGATAGAGGCCCCGCATCAGAAATACTAACAAATCCACCGCCGTCAGGGTTTAAGGCCTGTGAAGTAGCCAGCAAGGCAATAATAGCCGCCATCACCAAAAAAGCAATTTGTCCACGAATAGCCCGCAAAGTTTTCCTTGGGGCACAAGGCGGTCTCTGCCATGAGCATTCCCCGTTGGGGCCTGGCCCTTCCTCGCACGAACCTCCAAATTGTTTTTCTCTTCGGCATGACCAACGCCCTTTTTTAAAGAAAGGCTCGCAATCTTGGGTTCCGCCACAACTACCATCTATTTTCGGGCCTTTAAAGCAGGGGGTTCGCCACAAAGCCCCCCTCCCACACCGATAGGGGAAGTTAGGACGTTCATAAGGGCTTTTATCATGATCAAACTTATTCGAATCCATTTAATTAAAGAACACCTGAATTACGATTAAATGCCAAACCACCATGGTCATGACAGCCACTGCCAAAGGCACATGGACTAGCAACCAATTTTTCAGCATGGTCTGCAAAGAATAGTGGTAGTCAATCTTCCTTTTGGTTTCTGCAAGAGTAAATATTTGCTCCAGATATCCACGTTCCGCTTCATTTAAAAATCTTTCCAGAATAGAACACTGCTGCTTGACCCAGGTCTGTGCGTTTTGCCCACCAAAAATATTATTGAGAAAAAAACGGGGTCGTTGAAAAAACCACCCCAATGTTTCAAGATAATGTTGTGCAAGCGTATCGCTTCCTGTTTTTTCTGTGCATTCTAAAACCAGAATTTCAGCTTTATTTCTTATCTCGGCAATATCACGGGGAATGCGTTCATAAATACATTCAAGACCAATGCGAGTTAAAAGGTTTGGATATATTTTTTCCATGATCAATCCCACAATTCCCGACAATGTCGTTCCATAAAATAGAATTGCAAGAATTTGAACGTACAAACCCTTTGGCCACAATACTCCTGCATGCAACCAAAATAAAAATAGCGCCAAAAAACCTGCTACCGTATGCAACAAAAACCATTTATGAGCAGGCCATAACGGAAGGAAAGGCAAACGCTTTCGCATATTAAACAAACATAAAAAGAAAATAATGAAAAACAATGCTGCGCCACTAACGAATTCAGGATAGCCGAGGGAATTTTCGACCCTTATAGTCCAAAGCAATATCAAGACAAAAAAGATAATGGCTATAGCTAAATATCCCCATATTTTTTTCATCCTTATACCCCAATATCTCCGTCCCAAGTCACATCTCGAAAATCGACCCGATTTAGTGCATCATGTGGGCAGGCAAAAGCACAGGCAGGACCCGTAATCTGGTCTGCACAAAGATCGCATTTTGTGGCTTTGACAATGGGCTTATGGTTTTGTTGATCCAATATATGTTCACCCTCCTTATCACGAATGGAAACCATGCGTATATTAGAATAGGGACAAGAGTTCGCACAGGTTTCACATCCTATACAAGTGTCATCATTGATAACAACCATTCCCCCTGACATGGAACGATGAATCGCTCCGGTTGGGCAACCGATCATACATACCGGGTCCGCACAATGCATGCATGCATTGGCCACCATCCAGTTTTGAAAAGTTTTTCCATGCCTGACAAATCTTGGATTACCATCATGAGTTGATGCACATGCTCGAACGCAGTCATCGCAACGCACACATCGATCCAGGTTGATCAACATTGCCTGAGTGCCATTGACAAAGCGCTCCTGCACAGCCCATTCCTGCAAAGCACCTTCGGCAAGAGTCTGATCAAAAAAATCCTGTATCCTTCTTCGCTTTCCTTGTTCCGGATTGCCATCACGGGTTCCTCCTGGTCTTTCCGATTCCCAGTAGGCAAACAAATGTTTTTCGATTGTCTTAGTAGGTACCCGAAGAACTTCTACATATCCAAGTGCCGTAATAGTTACCCTTAAGCCAACACTCAACTCGCTTTTCCAAATTCTATAAAGCTCATCGGCACCATAAAAATCGCCCGCACCCAAATAAGTTATGGTCTGCCTGCCATTGCCCCGTTGCACAGAAACCCGTGCAAAACCAGCACGGATCATCAAAACTCCATCAGGGTAATCTCCTTCCAGGGCAATTTCGGGCTCATCTTTCACACCTTCAATTCTGTCTTGCCCTTGCATTTTTTTATAGGAAAGGTGCCAATCAAATGTTCCGTAGGTTTCGAAGAGGGTGTGATCCGCAACCTCTTGAAGGTCATCATCTTCCAGGTGAGAAAAAATGGTGGTTGCTCCTAAATGAGCTTTAAGGGCATTTTGTCGATACCGCTCGTCAATCAACCTTCTCCATCCTTGATCGTACTTGCGGAATTCCCTAAGCCCCTGCCATCTTATTTCTAAAAGTTCGGAATCTGATTCAGCAAAAACAGTAGAGGTTCTTGGTGTCCTTCCTAAGGCAGCAAGTTCACCAAATAAAGATCCTTCATGGAGGATAGCAGTTTTATTGGAGTCTAGAACGGCGGGAACATCTTGCAGAAACACATGGGCGGAACTAGGATCAACACTTTCACGAAGTCCAGCTTCCTGATTAAAACGTTGCACATCTCTAAATTCAGGGGACATTTTTTGCGTCCACAGCTGTTTCAGAGCCTGCCAAAAATTCTTTCTCTGGATTTTTCTTCGGCCCAGCATCTCACCGGGAAGACCGGGTGCCAATACCACACGTAAAGAACCGTTGAGAACCAGAAAAGCCGAATTACCATAATCACCTTCACGAATGACAATATCACCCGCCTTATACTGTATGATTCGTGCATCGTTCCGGAGTATCCCAGCCAGCGAAATTCGAGACGGGAACTTTTTTGCCTCGATGGCTTTAATTTCTGGAATGCTCATCAAGCGTTCAACATCCGAATCAGTCATGTCGGAGCCAAACGGCTGATCCCAACGCTGTGGACGTGACTGGGTGGTTATAGTCATTCATCCACTCCTTCAAGGTATAAATAAAAAAACAAGGAATCAGAGGCTATTATTTTTTCGTAACTCAATGATTACCCCTAAGCAATACCCAAAACACTTCTGTTTTGAATCAAAGTTTATTTATAATCTCCTTTGGCGGGAAGCTTGCTTCCCACAGCACCCGTCAAATCCTTACCCGCTATAGCTGCTGCCAGCTTCAAAGCATTTTCCCGACTAGGCGATGCCAATAATTCTGCCGCTTCGGCAACACCCGCAAGAGCTGCCTTAGCATTTTCCGCACGTTTTTTTTGTGCTTCGACATATTTTGCCTCGCTGGATTTAGACATAACGCTTGTTGCAGAAACCAAAGCAGCTGCTTGACCAATCACAAAAAATTCGGCTTGTTCTTTAGGAGTCATTTCAGCATTGGTTTTAATGTCCGGGGGGTAATGCCTGTGTCGGACGGAGCCCTGGGAATATTTTACCAATTCAAAGCCAGGATTAATGGGGTGCCCCGCTCCCAGCATTTTTGCAAGATCATCGGCTTTCAAATCGGGGTTGGCAAGTCCATGACAAGTCATACAGTTTTCAGCGACTTCATATTTCATAGTGGGCCAGATCAAACCGGCAGTTTTTGAATCCGAAATCCTTTTCGCTTTATGGTCAGCAGCTTCCGCCTCTCTTTTAACATCTTTGCCACCGTAATTATCATGCAAAGGCAACCAGTCTGATGAAGCTCCGTGACAACTTTCACAAGAAGTTCCAGATTTTGCCTGGGGCTTCGCACCTGCATCCTTTTTCTCCAGTGTGTAATGACAGAGATAACAGGTTTCGTTGCGTTTCATTCTTTTCTGCCCGCCCACTGCTTTCAATATCTTTTTAGGTGAAGGTTTGCTAGCGTCTTTGGGTTCACGATGAACGGTACGAAAAGATGTAAAGTGTTTGGTTTTTTTCCAAACCTTAAATTCTTCTTCATGACATTCCTCACAAAGCTTGGCACCTTTCACAAAAGGTTCGGCATTTGCCATAGAAGTCATACCACAAAATGTTATTACCCAACCCAAAAGAAAAATAAACGCGGAAGCAAAACAAATCTTATTTGATTTCATGACACCCTCTCTTGAAAATAAATGTCCTTCACTATGAGCCAGCTAAAAATCAGCTGTCATAATATATTAAAACTGGTAACGAATTTCTGTGCGAATGGTTGAGCCATCGTTGCGCTTTTCAAGCACTGAGTATGAAGCATCCAACTGGAATTGAATTCGGTGGGCCAGTCTTTGGCGAAACTCAAAACCAAAGGCCACATCATCGAAACCTACGCCCCCTATATCTTTTCGGCTGGCTATTTCTAATGTTAAACTCCGGCGATGGTTTTCCCAGAAAGCTTCATAACCTACGACCAAGCCCGCAACCTCCGTGGTGAAATTATTAAGTTCAGATAAGAAATTACCGACCCCGGGAGATGCAAACAAAATTCCTAACCCCCCCAATGCTCCCCCGACGACAGGTTCCCGCCCTGCCTGGGTATAATTTCCATCCACAAGAAAAGCGTTTACATAGGCAATATCATCTGACCGATAAGGTGTCCAGGAAACCTCGGAGCTATAAATCGTACCCGTTCCTGCCTTCGAGCTGTTGGCACCCGGCTCAAACGAACCATTGATCCTGAAAGCGGTGTTGAAATGACCGAGCCTTTGTATAGCGGCCAAACCAAAATTCACACTGTCCCCTGTTGTTTGCTCATCATTAATAAAGATCATGTCTATATTAAAAGTGTGCTTGGGAGTATCAATAGAATTGAATAAACCGAACAAATCAGCAGATCTATTTAGGCGGGCATCCGCTCGATTCAACTCATTCCAGCCATAAATAGCTGTACTTCTCATTCCAGAGATTCCTGCAAAACGAATATTATTCCTAACGAGACCTATAGCATCAATCGTCTCGTTAATCATAATTGCATTTTGAAAGGTGAGTGCCTGCCTGCCCACAGAAAATCCTAAATCAATCGGCTCTTTACCTACCGGGTCTAACCCCGGAAACAAACTGCCAAAATCTCCCTCAAAAAAGAAAGTACGTATATTTAAGTTGGGTTCAATCTTACTTGGACCAAAGTCATCGTTGAGCTGAACTCGCGTGAAACGATTAAACTCGTTCCTGTCAAGAGGACGCACCCCAATTATTAGTTTTTCCGTATGAGTTAATTGAAGATTAGCGAAGAGACTGAGTCGCGTGGCCCACTCCGAGGATGAAGGACGCACTCCATTATCAAAATAAAATAAGGAGGTTCGCAGAGTCCCAAATACCCATAGCTGAGGCTGCCAAACAGCACCCCAGGGAGTTTCAAAACCTTCCTGCAAATTACCCGTCCCGAGAAACAAATCGCCACCTTCGTATATTAAAGAAGGCCGATTACCCGTATCAGAAGGTTCCAGCAGTTGAATTTTTTCATCAGAGAAGCGGCTGACCTCGAAGGTCTCACCTAAAGGAAAAAGATCTGCAAAGACAGGGGGCACGAAGGCAAACAAAAAACTTGCAACCAAAACGAATAATAAAACCAGACGTTGCTTAATGCACTTCTCCATCAACACTGCCCTCCTCCAAAGCAATGGCTATCTCGCCAATTTTTTCCAAAATAAAAATTAATTAAAAATATCGAGTAAGGAATCTAGAAAAGAAGTTTGCATCACATTTTCCCCACCCTCAACATCAAATATGAGTTCTTTGCTGCCAAGAACCTCGTAACCAGCTGCAACATTTTCAGCCACTTCCCTTGCACTCATCGCATAATCGAAACCCCGATTCTTAATAGCTCCGATCAAATTGGCCGGTGCCATGCCCGCTATGAAATCCATCTTGGCCTTGTAAGGTCCTTTTCCCGTCAGCAAATCGCCATCAACTTTATACTTGGCCCATTTATAATCCAGAGGGGCAAGACTCCTTCTATTGATTCTTTCAACAGGGCTTTCTCCTGTCAAAATTAGCGATCGTGTTGTCGGTCTCAGGAATGGAATCGTAGTGATGGGATAAGGAACAGGAATGACCCGCTCTCGCTCACCGCCGCGGCTGTTAGTCACGAGTATTCGACCACGAAGATCAAATAGTTGGTTATCCAGAGGCAAGTCACCATTTATAACATATGCAGACTCATGATCTCGAACATCTCCGTTAGGGTCATAATCGCCGGACTCAAAGACCACTTTTCCCGTGCTATCTTTGACAGTTACCTGCATGAAAATCAGCCGCTCTGCAGCAAAACCAGTGGGCACATTATGACCATCTGTCAGGTTTTCAACTTTAACTTTAAATGCAAGCCCACCCTTATCACTGCGTGTGATGACGGCCTCTCCAAGTTTGTAACCATTATTAAGAACTTCCAGACGTTTTTGCCTCACCCATTCCAGGCGCTCGAACTGAACATCAAGAATTTCACGGGCATCGTACCGATCATCTACCGATTCCCATCGGGAAGGAAATTTCATATCGTCGGTAACTTTATCCTCAAACTCATCCGTACCCCAACCGGCTTCATGGTCAAACTGCAACCATTCTCTCATCGTTGCCAATTCCTGCGCTTCAACATTGTGCGGGAAAAGACCTGGATGAATCACTGAGTAATCCGGCCCAGCAAAAATATGACTTGTCAATTTTCTGGGTGTGGTTTCTTTTCCACCGACAACCGCCGCTGGACCTTCTTCATATCCTGAAGGGATTCCCTGCACTTTTCCCATATGGCAGTCTTGACAAGTAGTTCCTTTTTGGGCGGCGGGTGACATACGATATTCACTAAAAGCTTCTTCCAATCGAAAACCATTGAGTAAAGTCACATCATGACATTGGCCGCAAAAGGTCGAGCTGGATATCGGAGCAAACTTTATCGCTTTGGTATGAATTTTTCTTCCCGGTTTGCCCTTCTCAGTAACCACCCTGTATTCATCCGTATTATCCAAAACTCGTTTCAACTCTTCTCCACCTTTGGGACCATAAACCGGGGCGAGCAAATCACCCTTCTCAATTGCCAGACGACCACTTCGTTTATTGTAAACTTTGGTTGCTCGATGACAGGCAATACAGGTGATTCCCTCCCGCGAAGAGGGATGACGGTCCAGGTTGGACATGAAGGGATCTTCATTTAAATTCGCACCGATTGGAGTGTGACAACGAAAACAAAAATCGCCATTCGTTCCACTGGTTATCTCATTTGTAAAACTGCTGAACGACAGGTACACAGGGCTCAACTGCGCATAGGAGTGCTGCGATACAGACCATTCTTTGTAGTGTTTTGGGTGGCAGGTGGAACAGGTGGTCGCAGAGGGATAATCGTTTTCAACAAATAAATTCGCATGCTCGGCGGCGGCAACTGCAGCAATGTCTCGGTCTTCATCCGATTTTGGAGTATCGGCTTTCATTTCCCCCTTCATTTCCGAAGAGTCTTTAGAGTCCATGGCTTTTTCACCTTCAGACTTTGCCATTATTTTCGGTTTATCCGACTCTTTTTTAGAAATGGGGCCAGGAATATTTTTGTTACAGGAAAAGAGAAAAACGATCGACAGGACAATTAATATATATGGAAGGAAACTTTTTCGATTGCAGCGCGCAGCAAAACCCATAACCCCAACCCCCATTATGCTGGTGAAAATTTAATCTATTTTAAAACCCTAAATTATAATAGGGAACTCACAAAAAGAAAGAATCCCCTATTTATTAAATATTGAATATAATTATTGGAAAACCTAACCTAATATACAAAAAATCAAAGATCTATGCTAAGTATCTCCTTGAAGTCCCAAAGGGTCAAGGGAATATTTTCACATCCTATTTGGGATGGCAGGGTGGTAACAAAACCTCTCAGAACAAAGCAATAAAATTCAATTATTTAAACTACCCCTTGCAAAATATCCGTAAAAAAAAATGAGTTATTGGGCAAAGGGAATTTTAAGGTCGTCCCTGTTTTGGCAACAAATGTTTCCTATCGTTCCAAATTTTTCGACAAATGCTTCGCCTTCAGTTTTTAGCTTCAACCCATGGCAATGTAAAACAGGAGGGAGATTAAATTTTTGTGGAGATCAGAGAGTTCTCCCGAATTTCTTTATAGCTTTCGGTTCAGGAAAATATGCAGGAGGTAGGTGAAAAAAAATTGTGCGGTAATTGCGAAAGCAAGAAAGTTTAGGCTTTGCCCTGGCATAGACAACAATCCCAAACCCGCAATAAGAAACAAGGGAAAATCGATTCCATTCCATCGCCAAATCTTGAGAAGGGTTCTTACCTTATTAAAGTAATCCTGTCGCTGGTTAGAGTTGAGAATAGCTGTTTCCGACGTATCCCGGTTTCGCAATTGGGAAAGAGTCTCCCACTTTCCACGAAAAATTAATTGCTGGGTTTGCATATAATAAAAATAGATCCAAAGTACAATCGAGGGCTTTTGACGAATTTTTTCAAACGTGCTTTGAATTTCCCTCTCCATTCCATCAAACCCTTTCAAAACCATCGTCCCGAAGGTTTGCTTACAGTAATCGTAAGATATGGCCCGTAGTATGGTAAAGGTCGCGATGACAATTAACGCCGTGTGGAAATCCGGGTAACCCAAAATTATTCCATAGACCACTGCAAGATAGGCAAAGTATCCGGCAATGCCATCGATGAGTCGACCCCAATCACTTGCCATATTTTTAGCTCTGGCAAGTTGCCCATCTACGCAATCCAAAATCAGGGTTAACTCCAGAAGCAGACCACCAGTCATACTGGAAATCCAACTTCCCTGACTGAACGAGTAACCCGATGCAAATCCGACTAAAACAGAAAGATAAGTTACCTGATTAGGAGTAATAGGGGTATTTTTTAAGACCGCCACAAACCTTTTCGCAATCGGATCATGAATATAAATATTGACCGGTTCAGCGAGGTCTTTTAATGCATGCTCCATTTTCTCTGTCATTGCTTACAACCATTTCTTCTGAATGTACCAGTCGAGAGTAATTGCCAGTCCCTCTGCCAGATTGAATTTAGGCGTGAAATCAAAATCCCGGAGAAAAGTTTTTGGGGATGCTGTCCAGCAGCTTTGCCTGATATCAATCATCCTCTGACGATCGAACAAGGCTGGTTTAGAGCTGAACACCGCTATAACTTCAAAAAATATTGCAATGGGAATCAAAACGCTTTCGGGTACCTTTAAAACTTTCACCGAAATATTCATTTTTTCTGCAGCACTTTTTGCTACCTCTTCCCATGAATAGGAATTCCCATCCGTCACAAAATATACTTTCTCTTGTGAGGTGTAAGGACCACAAACCTCTATCATCGCCTGAACCAAATCAGAAACATAAATAAGCGAAAGCATCTTGGGAGTATTGCCAATTTGCAATCCCCATCCCTTTTTAACCAACTTAAAAAAGGTATAGAGATTTTCCTCACGAGGACCGTAAACAACCGGGGGACGTATGATTTTGATAGGCAAAGATGCGGAATATTTTAAAGCAATATCCTCTCCGGATTTTTTGGATTTTCCATAAAAAGTAACCGGATTTAATGGCGTGGCTTCATCCACCTGCATTCCATCTTTACACGGTCCAGCTGCAGCAAGACTGCTTAAATGGACAATCCCCCTGATGCTGTCTTTATAAGTTAAACATTGTTCATATAAAGTTGAACAAACTCTGGAGTTGATATCAAAATATTCTCTGCGACTTTTTGCTTTGGTCAGACCTGCGCAATGAAAAATATAATCCAAGGTTTTCAATTCGGGAATTTTAAAGTTGAGCTCTGCAAGATCAACAAAATGCAGGTGAATTTTTTGGGAAGGGAGCCATCTTAAATTGGAGGATTTCCGAACCAGACAGTGTACAATGCAATCCAAAGACAACAGACTGTCCACCAAATGGCTTCCAATAAATCCATTAGCCCCGGTAACCAGTACCGTTTTTCCTTTAAGGTGAGAAAGTTCGTTCATAGATGCGGTGTCTTTTGTAAATAGTTCCACCTATTTTAAACATAGGCTCTATGATATCTGCATTATCTTCCAGCATCCAGGACATCTCACACCATTTAATATTTTGTTCCAGGAATTTTTTATAAGTTTCGTAATACATATAAGCATCGATACCGAGCCTACGAAATTTTTTCTTTACTCCAAGTGTGAGCACACGATAAGAATCAATTTTATTTTTTTTCCAGAGAAACTTTGCCCAACCAAAAGGAAAAAGTGTACCGTCCAGCTCCTTCAACACCTGATTGACATCAGGGAGAGCTAGCGCAAAACCTATTGGCTGACCTTTCACTTCTGCGATCAAGCAAAAATCTGGATTCACAAAAGACTTCATTTCACTTGCTGCAAATGCAAACTCTTTATATGTCATGGGAACAAAACCCCAATTCCTATCCCAAGCGGAATTATAAATATCCCAGATAATTTTCAACTCCTCTTCAAACCTGGAAAGATTGAGAGGCCGCAAATTAAATCTCCCTCTTTTTTCCAACTTATGGGCGGCATTTTGAAGATATTCAGGGATTTTTGTCAAATCCAGTCTGAAAGAAACCAAATCTTTTGATTTAACAAATCCCCATCCCAATAAATGTTTTTCGTAGTACCTTGGATTATATGGAATACCCAGCATAGGAGGGAGATCAAAACCATCTACCATCAAGCCGCATTCATGATTGATGGATAAATTCATAGGGCCAATTAGCTTATCAAATCCATTCTCATCGCTCCATGATTTTGCTTTATCCAATAGCAACCGAGATACATTTTCATCATCAACAGCTTCAAACATTCCAAAAATGCCCGTATTTTTGGAATAGTTTTCCTGATAGACGTGGTCCTTGACCAAGGCTATTCTTCCCAGTAGATTACTTTTTTCATCCTCTGCCAGTAAAAGCTTGACCTCGGCACGGTCAAAGAAAGGATTGATTTGTGGATTGAGGAATTTCTTCCGTTCGGAAATTAGAGGTGGAACCCAGCAGGGGTGATCTTTATATATCTTCCATGGCAAGCGGATGAACCGGTCCAGCTCGGCAGAGCCTTTTACCTCAGTTATTTTGAGGTTCATTATTCCTTAGAAATGATACCCAGCTTTGTACCCAACTTCTTAAAAGACTCTAAAACTTTCTCAAGGTCTTGTTGTGTATGCGTGGAGGTATAGCTGGTCCTAATCATAGCGTTTAGCGGCGGCACTACAGGTGAAACTGCAACACCGGCAAAAACACCTTCATCAAAAAGGAGCCGGTTCAAATAAAGGGTTAAAGCTTCTTCACCAATTTTAATAGGCACAATTGGAATGGAATTATTGTTAACCTGAAATCCCATATCAAAAAATCCCCGTTTGATAAATGCTGTATTGTCACGCAAGCGGTTGATTCTCTCGGGCTCATTAATCATAATATCCAAACCTTCTGTGACGCCAGCAACCGAAGCTGGAGGTAGAGCAGCCGTGAAAATAAATGCTGAAGCCTTGTGGCGTATATATTCGGTAATTTTATATTTTGAAGAAATGAAACCACCAATGGAGCCTAAACTTTTTGAAAAAGTTCCCATATACAAATCGATTTCATTTTCCAAGTTAAAATAGTTGGCGACGCCTTTTCCCTGTTCTCCCATCACTCCCAACCCATGAGCTTCATCAATCATTACGGTTGCGCCATAATCCTTAGCCAGCTTAACAATGACAGGAAGGTTTGCAATGTCACCGCTCA
>CAZECX010000074.1:0-17081 GCA_964510965.1 uncultured Nitrospina sp.
CCTCTTCTATCCTGCGTTCTCTGGTCATTTGCTCATCTGTTGCCTTTTCCCCGTTATTATTCACACCTTCTCCGATTAAATATTCTTTCCCAATATCTTTTATGTTTTCCTATCCACTTATACAGAAAAAATGGATGGGGGAAATTTTACGCAAATCATTAAAAGTTACCCCGGTAGCTTAGATTTATAGTTTGCTTTTTCACGTCTATTCTTTTTTCTGAACCATAACCGCCGCTTGGGTCATGGCCTAACTTGGGAAAAGTTCACATTAAAATTTTCCAATTTTTTTTCATAACCTATTGACAATATTGAAGTTATTGTTATAATGAAACCAATCATCAATTATAAAACAATCTCCAAACCGCTGTGGAAAATTATGAGTAAAACACACGCATATAGTAAAGGGATGTTATTAATCCGTGAAGGATCTTACCAAAGAGATGCCTATATCATCGAGAAGGGACTAGTAGAAGTTTCAAAGCAAGATGAAAAAGGCAACAAAAAGGTCGTTGCCATATGCGGGAAAAATGAAGTTGTCGGAGAAATGACCCTTTTAAACGGAGGAAAACGTTGCGCAACTATTACAGCTCTGGATGATTGCGAAGTCAGTGTTTTGACCTATGATAGTTTTAAATATCTTCCAGATTCCAATGCTGGAGTGAAAGCTCTTAGAAAAATCATGAACGACAGAATAAAAGCTGAAACGGACCCACCTAGAACCACCCTCTAGCACAATCAACTCTTCAACTGCCCCCTGCCCGTGAATGTAAAAGGCTATTCCGTCAACCAATCGTAAAAAAGTAAAACAAAACAAGTACCAGCAGAACAAGAACTCCCATCAGGAGTTTAGCTACAATTGCTGTTGCATCCCCCCTTCTATCTGTCCCTCTTCTATCCTGCGATCTCCGGTCATTTGTTCTTCTACCTTCCTGTCTGTTTTCCTCGATATTGCCCATACCTCCTCCGAGTGAAATTTTCACACCATTTATGAGTTACACTATACAACAAAAATAAATTGGAAATATTTTCAGATAAATCATTAGAGGTGCAAAAATGATATTGATAACGAATCGAAACATTCTTCACGATGAAAACGTTGAGAAACGTTTTGGTAGCACTTTCAATGAAAAAGGACCCGATGAGCTGCGCATGGCAGAAGTCACTAAGGTAAGGGGCAAATGGCAGATGGAGATTGCCACTGAGGGAGATCAAATGCTCCCTAGTGAGAAGTTGTTTCTTGGGCTTCAAAAAAGAATGTCTGAAGAAAAGAGGAATTGCCTGTTTTTCGTCCACGGATTCAATAACGATTTAGAAGATATTTTGGAGCGCAGTTATAAATTTGAAAAAAATTTCAACGTGGAAGTGGTTACGTTTTCCTGGCCAGCTAATGGAGGAGGCATTCGCGGCGCTGCTTCTTACAAAAGCGATAAAAGGGATGCCAAAATGTCTGTCAACGCACTGGATCGATGCTTTGAGAAACTCCATTTGTATCTTCAAAAGCACCAAAACACCGCTTGCGCTCAGAGTTTCAACCTAATGCTTCACAGTATGGGCAACTATCTGACAAAATCTCTGATGCTCTCTTCTGTGTATCAAAATGAAACTCTGATTTTTGACAATATAATTATGGCTTGCGCCGATGTGAATAATGAAGGGCATGAAGATTGGGTCGATCGTTTGGCACACAGGCGGCGAGTTTATATAACAATAAACGAAAACGATAGTGCTCTCAATCTTTCACGCATGAAATTTGGAGAACAACAGAAAGCCAGGCTCGGTCACTACACCGAAAATTTGAATTCAAAAAATGCGGTATATTTAGATTTCACCAATGCAGAGCAAGTGGAGAATAGTCACTCTTATTTTGAAGATTCTCCGTTGAAAAACCCAAACATCAAAAAGGTGTTTGATTTAATGTATAACGGAAAAAAAGTGGAAAGAGATTTAAGCTATGACACCCATTCACGGACATATCTGGTTGAATGACTGGCTAACGCATTTGGTGAATGCTTTGGTGTGCGAACCACATACCAAAACAAAAAATAGCCAACAATAGCCAGAACCACCATTTGATCCTGGCCTGCTTGAATTGTTTCGGTTTCCAGTCGTTCATTTTTTATCCCTCATTCCCACTTTTAAAAGGCCCCTCGTAAATGACCTCCCCCTCTTCCGACCATTCTGTCCAAACTCCATCTTCTTTACCATCTTTGTAATAACCCTCGCCTGACTTCTGCCCGCCTTCATACCAATGAGTGCAAAGTCCATCAGGCTTTCCATCTTTTAAATTTACCTCGCTTTTTTTTCCGTTCTCATGCCAATAAGTCCAAACTCCGTTTGGTTTCCCATCTTTAAAATAGCCCTCAGATTCTTTTTGTCCATTTTCATACCAGTATTCACAGAGCCCTTCTCCTCTTCCATCCTTGTAATGAATCTCAGACTCTCTTTGCCCATTCTCATAGAAGTCAACACATGCACCACTGAATGGTTCACCGTCATGAAGAGTGATTTCTCCTTCGCGTTGCAAATCGTTTTCCGAGATTACTATTTCTTCATTTTCCATAATAAATTATCGCTTATCTAAATCCCCACCATAGGGCGTTCCCCCTTCATCATCTGTCCCAAGATGAGCCCAAAGCTCTTGCAATAATTCTCGTTGCTCAATGGATTCCCAAGACTTCGTAGAAAACTCACCGGGGGGTTCTAATCCACTTGCTCGCAAATTTTTTCGCAATTGCGAATATTGATAATTCAGAGTTGTTGACTTTGAAGAACCAGGAAATTTATGAGTAAAGGTATTTCCTTTATAATTCCATTTCATCACAAGATATTTTGATTTTTGCTCTTCAAAAGTTCCCCTATCGCAGATACCCTGCCCCAGTTTTCTGGAAAGTTCGATAAGAGTATCGATGTCTTTTCCAATCATATCTCCCCCAAATTGAAAGCCTGATCCCGAGCATCTATTTCATTTCTAATATACAAAAAAACGAGAATTTAGTCGGCAATGATTTAATGACCCGACAACCCCTGGCCCCAACTATAAATGGAATAAAAATAATTAAAACAATAGGTTAAATGGCATTCTTCTTGCTTTATAGAGTTACATATTACAAATTTAGCCATTTGAGGAGTTTTGCCATGATTTTAGAAATGATTTTTCGATTTTTGACAGCAGGTATCGTAGGTTCATCCATCTCCACAGCCATTTATTTTATGGTAGTTTAGGGCATTTGAAAGGCCCTGAGGAAAGGAAAGATTTACCTCATCCTCAACGTCATAATTTTGGCACAGAATTTATTGCGCTTAAGTCTTCTCGCCATGTAAAAACAAGCGCAGGGAATAGAGAGCACAGGAAATATGTATTGCCGTGGGGATTATTGCCGAAAACCCCATCACAATTCCAAAATAGATGTTCTTCATTTCATTCTCGCCCGTGGGATTCTTTATTGCAGCATTAACCCGCCCTTCATAAAGTTTGCTACGATCAGAAAGGGTTTGCTTTTTTACCTGAACCCTCACTTCATTTTTAACTACTGCTTTGGTATTTACAGGTTTGGCATCTACAGGCACAAAGCTTACAATCCATGAAGAAATAGAGAAAACAAATAAAACCCAAAAAGTTGCTGCAACGGCAATCAACATATCGATACTTAGATGCGAAATATAGCTGAAGTTTGAACGAGAGCGCAGTGCTTTTCGTACAACGAATAGCGTGACGTATAATGACAAGCTATCAAACACGGCCCCCAAAATTGCCACTGGCACCTGAATTTTAGAATAGTGAACCAGATCATCGCCCGATAGCATTTCAGGAAAAGCTGTGGCCATAGCAAACCAATAGGCGAGATCATTTAAAATCACAAAAAAAATAAAGACTTTTAGAAAATAGAACTTTGTGTTGTAACGCCAAGCTTGAAATTTTTCGAGTATCCCTCTCAAATCCTCACGCCATATATCAAAGTAAACGAGGCTTTGCATCTTTATTGAGTCACTTTTAAATGGTATACGTTAGTCATTAATTTAACGTTTTTCATTGTGCAAGACGATCAAGAAAACTCAAACAACAAAAGATATAAAACCGAGCTCATAGTCATCATCACCCTGATGATTATTGTTGGGGCCTTTATTGTGTTGCAAGTTATTCCGCAATTTTGAGATCAACTATAGTTCCTGCTTCTTTTTTAGCCCACGCAGTATTGACACCTCGAACACTTTTAATTGCGGGAAATATTTTCCCCTGATTATTAAAATTAGCAAATTTTTCCGTTTCATAACGAATTCCTGCTTCTCCCAATCCCGCCAATTCCTTGATAAAACCTTGGTTAGAGGATAATTGAATTTGGCATATAAGTTGCAAATTCTTTTAATAAGGCTACTGATTAGACACCAGAACACCATAACTGAAGGGAATTTGACATGACTTTGACTGCCGAGGAACTACAACAACTCAATAAAGACGTGGTTGAACATTTTCAAAATGAGAATTATTCAGAAGCAATTAAGATTGGAGTTCAAGCCGTAAATTTCGGAAAACAAAAATTAGGCCTCAAACACCCCAATACAGCCACCGCCATCAGTAATCTGGCATTGTTGTACGATAGAGTGGGTGATCACGACCGTGCGGAGCCTTTACATCAATGGAAACAGCAACAGTGGGAAAACAATTCTTGGGAAACTCAGGCAGTATAAGCATGAGTTTAAAGAAAGTTTACAATTGAGAAAGATCTGGCGAAGCCATCGCTACAGGAAGAGAAATATTTTTTTCAAAATATTTTCGTTCTTAATTTAGGTTTAGGCAATTGAATATCTAAAGAAGCATCTGACCATTCACAAACATCTGCTTGCTCCTCCAACTTATCATGCAACTCCAGAATATTCATTCCACTGGATTCGTATTCCATCAATTTTTCTTTTGATATTGAAATAAAACTTGTCTCCGTTTTTTCAACAGGGAAATTTATATTCCCCTGTTTATCAAACTCTCCGTAAGATTCACATCTGCTGATTAGTTGTTTAAGCGTCTTTACACATCTTGTAATATTATTTTTTGAAATCATCCCTACCTGTCCCTATCGAAATATTCGATTTCTAAATCTCCTTGCTTCGCAGCCTCAATCACTTTGGAATATAGCTTTTTATAAGCAACTCGGCTGGACTGAATCGACATATCGCCCTCTCCAGCTCTTGCTCCTGTTCCCACCAGCAGACACCCAGCGGTATTTTCATCCGTATTTCCCACGTGGATCAGGATATATTCAAATTCGGGGACATCCTGTACATGAAGCATACCCTGATGAATCTCTGAGAATTTTTGAGTGTACTTTGCATGAAATCCTCCGGTAGTGCGTACCCCTACCTTATACGTTCCTGAGGGAATGCGGGTTTCAAATGCTATCTTATCTTCCCGATATTCATCTTCAAGACCGAAGCATTGAAATATCCCATCAAGATAGATAGCGCTGATCGTGGTATCCTCATCACTGGTAAAACGCTCAACCAAAAGTTTCATTTTCTACCCTTCAAAATGGACAACAACAGTGGCATTTAATTTAAGACAAGAGTCTTAATCGTCTTTCTTTGATAACTCTTCCCTTTTTTTCTGGTATCGGTCAAAACTTTCCTTTTCTGGACAGGTAATGGTGGGATCTTTTCGACATTCGTTTTGTTGATATTCCTGGTTCATACCATAAAAGAAACGCTCGAAGGAATCACCCGCACACCCGGATAGCAGCAGGATAAAGACTAAATATAGGGGTGTTCTGTGCTTCATTATTTTAAATTTTGATTAAGTATGGCCTGCATTTTGGCATCTGCCTCCATCTTTTTCAACTCCACTTCATATAGAAGAGAGGTCGTATCAAAGAACTGAACTTTGACATACGATATGGGGAGTACTATCATATAAACCTTCTAAAACAGGAATCGGGAGATTACAAATATGATCAGGGTTCGAGCGAGCCAGATATTCACCCACTCTATGGAAGATGTGGTTGCAGCAAAAAAATTACTGGATGCCGGTACTTCATTTGAAGAGACCGTGGAAAAATACAGCACCTGTCCTTCCAAAAAAAATGGCGGTGATTTGGGGTGGATGCCTGAAGACAATCTCCAATCCATTATGGGACAGGATATATCGGAAGATAAATTAGGAGAAATAATAGGCCCTGTACATTCTCAATACGGCTACCATATTTTGAGAATATCTGAGATAGAAATTGAGAAAATTGAGGGACCCTTTACTTCTGATCTGGCCATGGAAGAAGCAAACAGAATTTTCCCAGAAATTCACTCTTTGCTTTTCAAACAATTTCATATTGGGATGCCCGTCACCCCCTATAAGCCGGAAGAATCTATCAGCTCTGTTTGCAAAACGCATAATGTCCCGGTGCAGGCGGCCCTTGATGCTTTAAACAAGGAGTTCTCTGAAAAAAATATTTCCATCATCACCTGTGAAGAACTGAAATCACAAATAGACGCAGGCAATAAACCTGTTTTGCTGGATATCCGCGAAAGCTGGGAACGCGATATTTCGAAAATAGAAGGATCTCATATAATTAATGCTGAAAATAACGAACACGTTCTGAGTTCTTTTGAAAAAGATCGCGAAATGGTACTGATCGATTGGAAACAGGACCGCAGTCCCAGTTTTCAGAAGTGGCTGACACAGCGAGGATACACCAATATCAAATGCCTGGAAGGTGGGATTGATCTGTGGTCAGAAAAAATCGACACCCAAAACAACCGCTATGATATTGATGAAGATGATGGCTATCGCTATGAAGACATTCTGGATGAACCCGACGATCATGAAGGACACGACCACGACCATCCGGAGGGATAGACATACTCTGATTCTATGAGTCCCAAAGATCCGCTGTTAGATATTCAAAATCTCAGCACCTTTTTCCATACCGAAGAAAATATTGTGCGGTCCGTCCGCAACGTAGACCTGGAAATTTATCCCGGTGAAACCGTCGCCCTGGTTGGTGAATCCGGTTGCGGGAAATCCGTCACCGCTTTAAGCACAATGCGTCTGGTGCCCATCCCTCCAGGTAAATTTGAAAATGGTAGGATTCTGTTCAAAGGCAAAGACCTGCTTCAGTTACCAGAACCCGAGATGCAAAAAATTCGCGGCAATGAGATTGCCATGATATTTCAGGAGCCAATGACCTCCTTAAATCCAATTTTCACTATAGGCGATCAAATAACCGAAGCTATTTGTCTGCATCAAGACAAAAGTAAGGAAGACGCAAGGGGTCTTGCACTAGAAGTATTGCAAAAAGTAGCCATGCCCTCGCCAGAAGAACGTATTGATCAATATCCTCATGAACTTTCGGGGGGCATGAAACAACGGGTGATGATCGCAATGTCTATCGTCTGCGGCCCATCTCTTTTAATTGCAGATGAACCTACCACCGCACTCGATGCAACGATTCAAGCGCAAATCCTGGACTTGCTTGATGAGTTGAGAAAAGAAACTCAAATGTCTATCCTGCTCATCACGCATAATCTCGGCATTGTTGCACAATATGCAGATCGTGTCGCAGTTATGTATTCTGGAAAAATCGTGGAGCAAGCCTCCGCGGAAAAAATTTTCTCATCTCCCTCCCATCCCTACACAAAAGGCCTACTCAACTCCTTGCCCAAAGATACGATAAGCGAAAAACTCGAAACCATACCCGGAGCCGTTCCCCATCCTGCCTTTCTACCTGAGGGCTGTGCCTTTCATCCGCGGTGCCCCGAAAAAATGGATATATGTGCACAAGAAATTCCTGAGCTAAAACCTCTCGAAAATGACTCAGAGGAACATAAAACTGCTTGTTGGCTATTTAACGAAGTTTCATGAAAAAAATATTGAAAGCCGAATCTTTAAAAAAATATTTCCCAGTGTACGGCGGTTTATTATCGCGGGTCATCGGTCAGGTAAAAGCAGTTGACGATGTTTCTTTCGACATAAAAGAGGGAGAAATACTTGGACTGGTTGGGGAATCCGGTTGCGGAAAAACCACGGTCGGACGCATGACCCTTCGCCTGCTTGAGCCCACTTCCGGGAAAGTCTTCTTTGAAGACACAAATATTTTAAGTTTGAAAGGGAAAGACCTGGCAATGATTCGCCCTAAGATGCAGATCATATTTCAGGACCCTTTCAGCTCCCTCAATCCGCGCTTCACCGTGGAAAGAATCATTGGCGAAGCTATCTCTGTTCACGGTCTGGCTCAGGGGAACGACCTTAGAAAAAAAATAGAAACTCTCATGGAAAAAGTGGGACTTTCTAAAATGTATTTAAAACGCTTTCCCCACGAATTTTCAGGAGGACAAAGACAGCGGATTGGTATTGCCCGTGCCTTGGCCCTTAACCCCAAGTATATTGTTTGCGATGAACCTGTTTCAGCATTAGATGTTTCTATTCAGGCCCAAATAATAAACTTACTTCAGTCTCTTCAAAAGGAAGACAATCTTTCTCTAATGTTTATCTCCCATGATTTAAACGTTGTAAAACATTTGTCGCAAAGAACGGCGGTTATGTATCTCGGTAAAATTGTAGAAATGGCCCCAACAGAATTGCTCAACAGAAATGCTGCACACCCATACACCCAGGCCTTATTGGCTTCTAAGCCCTCTTTAGACCCTACAAATAGGAAACGGCCCAAGCCTCTTCAGGGAGATGTCCCCTCTCCCCTCAACCCTCCCTCTGGATGCCATTTCCACCCCCGTTGCCCAAAAGTAGAAAATCGTTGCAAAACAGAAATTCCCCACCAAATAGAACTTGAAGATGGACATACCGTGTACTGCCATCTTTACGATGAATAAATCCGGATCATAGAGTTGCCAGACTCAATTCGATACCAGCTTCAGACCTATTATCGAAGCAATAAGCATCAGCAAAAAAAAGATGCGTGACGCCGTAACCGGCTCCATAAAAAATACGATGCCTACCACTGCTGTACCAAACGCGCCAATCCCGGTCCACACCGCATAGCTGGTTCCTAGTGGAATCGTTTGAATCGCTTTTGTAAGAAAATAAAAGCTCAAAATACTTAAAATTAAAAATGAGACCGAGGGCCAAAGTTTTGAAAAATTGTCCGAAAGTTTTAATGAGGTCGTAAAACCAATTTCAAAAACCCCTGCCAATACCAGATATACCCAACTCATTATTTCACCCCTGAAAATTAAAAATTCACATACTAATTTATTATATATCTCTGGCGATTTTTCCGAATGGCTCTTAAATTCCCAGCACCCGTAATAAACACGAAAAATACGGCAAAAATCCAATAAATTTTTGATTTTACGCTAATTATAGGGCTCATAAAAACCGTTATGAACAAAACTACAGGATAAACAATTGGAAACATGCGATTTAGGCAAGTTAGCGCAGAAAAATGCATTTTATTGGGAATTCTCAAAAATCAGCTAACTTACGGAAAAAATTGCGGAAATTTGGACAAAGTGGTAAATTTAAGACTTCCAATTTATTCGAAAATTTGAATTAAAAAAGGGCTGAACCTTGGACATAGCTTCATTATCAGGCATCATTTCGGGCGTCGCTCTCATCATCACCGCTATCTTTATTGGTGGCGATGTAGGATCTTTCTTTAATCTACCTGGCATGATGATCGTTATCGGCGGCACCTTGGCAGCAACCCTTATTACCTTCCAGTTTGAAGACGTAAAATCGGCTTTCAGAGCGGCCATTTTTGTATTTTCATCGAGCAAGGAAGAAGCAAACGATATGGTTTCCACCATGGTCGAGCTTTGCACCCTGAGCCGAAGACAGGGAATTGTTGCCCTGAGCAAACTGGAAATTGAATCTGACTTCCTAAAGAAAGCCTGCAACCTCATTGCCGATGGATCCAAGGAAGATATGATGCGAGAAACACTGAATATTGAAATTGAATCAATGAAGCAGAGGCATTATATCATTCAGGATATATTTAAAAAAATGGGCCTCTACGCACCCTCTTTTGGGATGATTGGAACCCTGATAGGTCTGGTCCAAATGCTGCAGAAATTATCCAACCCGGAGACGGTTGGCCCTTCTATGGCGGTCGCTCTGCTTACAACTTTTTATGGAAGTTTATTGGCATCCTTACTATTTAATCCCATTGCAGGAAAGTTGCAATCCAGGACAATTATGGAAGTAATCAATCTGGAAATCATATTTGAAGGGGCGGCCTCCATCATTCAGGATAATAACCCTATGCTAGTATATGAAAAGCTTTCGTCCTATATCCCGACCAAATTGAGACGTCCCATGCAGCAAAAAATGATGAAACGATAAGGAAAAATATTAACAAAGTTCCGGTATTTTCCGGACAAACAGAACTCACACTGCCATGAGCCCCCGCGAAAGCGTGGAAATGATCAAAGAGCAACTCCGAATTCAGGCGAAGGAGTTGAAAAAGCGTGATGCTGAAAAAGCAAAACATGACGCCAAGATCAAACACGTCCTCAAACTCAGTCACGAAAAAATTGAAGTCCTAAAAACCACCGTTGCTGAAAAAGAAGAAGAAATCCAGAACGTACAGGTATCAGGAGATTCTAAAGTAGGCTTTGATACAAAATCCGACTCTGAAGAGGGTGGTTCAGGCGGGTCGAATGAAAAAGACCAGCAACTGATTAAAGAACTAAAAGAAAGTCTGGACAAAGAAAAAAAAGAAAATGATAAATTAGCTGATGATTTAAAAAAAGCCGCCAAAGCTAAACCCGAAGCCCCTACCCCCGAAAAAGTTGTAGAAACCAAAGAAGTCATCAAAGAAGTCAAAGACCCCAAGCTCATAAAAGCCTTAAAAAAATTAAAACTTAAAAATCAGGCTCTTGAAGAGCAAATGGATGAGGTCTCCAGTAAAACAAACCAGAACGACAAGGAGAAAGAACTCCTCGCTCAGGAAGTAAAACGGTTGCGCTCACAGCCAGATGCAACCAAGGAAATGAAGAAAAAGGTAAAAGCTCAGGAAAAAAAGCATAAGGATGGAATTGACGCCTACGAAAAAATTATCAAAGAAAAAACAGATCTCATCAATTCTTACGAAAAGGTCATGTATGACAACAAAGATGAAGATGGGAAAACCAAGCTTCCCTCTGAAATCATCAAAGATTTAAAGGGCGATGTAGAAGGGCTTGAAAAAGAGAAGAATGAGTTGGAGCAAAGACTGCTTGAAGAGAAAAAAGAATTTGAGAACAAGCTCGCCAAAGAAATTGAAAAGATTGAAGAAGAGTGGGCAGACAGACTCAAAAAATTCGCACAGGCCAAAAACAAAGGCCAAGAACAAACGGGTGTTGTCGAAGAAGAAGGGGCTCCTCTCTGGATGGTTACCTACTCAGATATGGTTACCCTGATCATGACATTTTTCATTCTCTATTATTCCATTGCATCCATGAACATGCAGAAATTCAAGGAAGCCATTATTGGCGAAGAACAAGCCAGCATTGGCCTTTTGGAACTCTTGGATAGCGCAGAAATCAAGGAAAGCATACAAGAATTGACACAGCAAAAATCAAACGATATATTGTCTGAGATGAGCGAAGTCGCTGAAGATTCCGAATTGGATGTCGAGACAAGCGATGCAAAAGTGGTCGTCCGGGTTCCTGGAGCAAGTTTGTTCAAACCAGGACAAGCTGATTTAGAGTTGGTGGCAAGACCCGTCCTTGATGAAGTGATTCGGGTAGTAAATAAATATCCTAATTACAAAATCCATATTCAAGGCCATACGGATGACGAGCAGATATCCACAGAGAGGTTTCCAACCAACTGGGAACTCTCAGCCGCACGAGCCACAGCTGTTCTAAGATATTTTATAGACAAGGGGGCAGAACCTGAAAGAATGACAGCCACAGGTTACGCAGACACCTTCCCCTTGGCAAGAAACGATACAGTTCCGGGGAGAGCTAAAAATAGGAGGGTAGAATTTGTTCTGGAAAAAGAAAAGTAAAGATACAGGCAAGAAACTATTTAAAAATCCCACTGAAACTCGGGGATCCTTCAGGGTTTACCCATCAAAAGAGAATCCTATCTTGTTAAAAGTGGGAAGCACCGCTCTAAAAGCAGTTGATATAAGTGCAGGCGGGATTTCATTTGACAATAAGTCTTTCAAGCTGGGAGCAAAATACCCCATGGAAATGACCTTGCCCAAAGGAAAAGGCACTTACAGTGTATCAACCGAAATCCTGAAGATTGATGAAAAAAATGTTTGCCGATGTAAAATAGTAGGTCTCAACCCGGATCAGGAAGATGGTATCCACTCCTATATTCTGGCCCGACAAAAAGAAGAAATCGCATCAAAAAAATATAAAGATATATAACCCATTGGCGTAAAAGAATCTTAGAAAGGTTCTTTTACGCCATTTTTGTATCATCCTCTCTACCCTTAAAATTGATGAGTTCTAAAAGCGGTGAAAACATAGAACCCTCAGCTTGGTCAGAAAAAGAATTCAAACTCGTCAATCACGTTGAAGTATTTCAGAATAAACCCGCAATTCTTAAAAAAGTCGAAAACCGATTCATTACTCTACAAAAAGCACTAGAAAAAGAAATTATCCCATTCTCTGAAGACCTTCCTGAAAACCTGGACTTGGTTAAACACCAAATAGCAAGAGGAGAAAACCATAACGGCTTCCCCTTCCTTTCTTTGGACTACCCGCAAAACTTTTCCAAAACTACAATGTTCACGTTGAGAATTCTTTTCTGGTGGGGCCATTATTTAGGATTTTCGTTGATTCTAAAGGGTGAGAACCTGAAAAACTATTTGTCCAGACTAATTGAGATCCGCAATGAAGAACAGATTAAAGACCTTTATGTTTCTTTAGCTCCCAATCCCTTTGAATGGGAAATAAATGAAAATAATTTTACCTCGCTTTGCCATTCCAAGCCCAAGGATTTACAAAAAATAATTCTCGCGTTGGATTACCTGAAAATTATCCGGGTATTTCCAATCACAGATAAAAAATTCAGGACTCTAGACTGGACTCAAGCCGGTCTACAATTCTGGAAGGATTTAACATCCGTAACACTGGGTTAATAGCTCAACTTTCAAGAAAGAATTTCACTGCTTCTTTTGCATTTTTGAGTATAGATTCACCATCTCCCACCAACAGACATTCAAATTCATAATCGAGAAGTTTGCTCAAACCTTTACTAGCCAGTGCGGCATCACGGTACTTATCTGGAGGCAGCATATTGAGCTTTCCCGGAATCTTGCCAATTAAAGCATCCCCAACAATCATGACACCCCTTTCCTTAAGAAAGAACGCGGACTCACCCGGTGATTTTTGATTTTCAAATTTAAATGTCGAAAGATCGCATGGCAAGGTATCACCATCTGCAAATGTTTCATCAGCTGTTCCTTCCAACCCCGCACTATCTTTTTCATTTATCCATACAGAGGCGCCCAATTTTTTTCGAAAGCTATCACATGCTCTTTCATGATGAACATTAGTGAGTAAAATTGCTTTTAAAGGATGTGCAGAATTTTTTCCGGCCAAACTTTCCAGTTCAGAAAAATCCTTTTCGTTCATGCCCGGCGGGTCGATCAAGACCGACTCTCTCTCGGAGACAAGCAAGTATCCGTTAAAATTTAGCTGCTTTTCTTCAGAAAACTCATGCCATGTATATATCTCAGGAAGGATTTCTTTCATTTCATTTTCCCTTATTAAAAATTATTAATTTTAGTTTTCTTCTTTTTGGACGAAAATAAGAGGGTGTTTCCAACTTATATTTGATTGCTGAACAAATCGTGTTCCTTGTGGTTTAGACAACGCTTTAAAGATAAGAGTATGGTGCAACGAATCGGCAATGGGGGAGGTTTTGCTTTCAGGAATATGTAAAGGTGTAGGGGTCATAAAAGTTTTTCTCCCCTGCCCTTCTGCGTCAGATTCATTTTTCAGCAGTTTGCCAACAAAAGGAGGTTTCCTTTTTAAACAGACCAGGTAAATGTTGTCTTGAGCCTGATGGTCGGATTTTGAAAAAACAGCAATGGTGCTTGGACCAAAATATGTGGACATGGAAGAGTCTTTTATTTCAATTCCATAACTGAAATCAGGCATTTCCATCGGCGCTAAGATTTTGATATAATTTTTATTATTGAAAATCTTTTCTTCCCACTCGTGACCGGGCTCCCACCTTTCCTGGTCATAGGATAGCGAGATAAGGGGAATGGTTATCAACTGCGGGTTCTTCATTGTTTGACACTTTTTAACACGGATGAAAAATTCTGCCTCTGTATTTTTTGAATTGAGCTGGGGGCCATTTTAATAATATTTTAAACCGTTCTACCACAACCTCAGTATTGAGGCCTTATGCAAATCCAAGCGAATTCATTTTACACAATTACTCCATGAATAATTCAAATTACCAAGAGGCCTTGGACTATTTGTACAGCCTCACGAATAGCGGAATAAAACTTGGACTACAAAATACTTCTCAGCTTTTGAAATATTTTGGCGACCCACAACTGGGTATCCGCACCATTCACATATGTGGAACCAATGGCAAAGGTTCTACTGCAGCAATTACAGAATCTATTTTAAGGACAGCGGGACTAAAAACAGGGCTATACACCTCTCCTCATCTTCTCGACTTTCGTGAGCGTATCCAAATCAACCGCAGTTTAATTGAAAAGAATAATGCAACCGAGCTGATTATTAAAATCAGAGAGGCCGTGGATAAACTCAAGATACCCATAACTTTTTTTGAATTTGGAACGGTAATGGCCTTTTTGTATTTTAAACAACAACAGACCGATGTGAATATCCTCGAAGTCGGGTTGGGAGGAAGACTGGATGCCACCAACCTTTGTCAGGCAGAAATTTCCTTAATCACCTCCATTTCCCGTGACCACACCGAATATTTGGGGGAAGACCTCAAGCAAATTGCCTTCGAAAAAGCCTCCATTATTAAGGAAAGCGGCACCGTTTTTGCTCATATACCTGATGAGGAAATATTCAATGTTGTCAATAGTTTGGCCCGAAATCGAGGGGCCTCGATCTATCGCTTAAATAGCCAGTTCGAGGTAGCTCAAATTACCGGAAATAAGGGTACCCAGACATTCGATTTTAGTGACAAACAAATAGAATTTAAAGGCTTGAAATTACCCCTAATTGGTCATTTTCAGGCCCAAAATGCAGGTTTAGCCATAGCGGCCTGCCTGAAGTTTCTTGCGAGAAACAGTGAAAGTGAAATCAGAAAGGGATTAGAAACTGTTGGATGGGAAGGTCGCCTTGAGGTCGTTTCGGACCATCCCTTAGTGGTTCTGGATTGCGCTCACAACGTAGCTAGCGTCAGTAATATGACGGCGGAGCTACGTAAAAACATCAATTTTTCTCGGTGTTTGGTGATTCTTGGGCTCATGAAGGATAAAGAAATTGACAAAATTATCGATATTTTAAGCCAATTTGGCGACCGTTTTTACTTAGTTCAGGTGAATCCCAAAAGGGGGGAGACAACTGAGAATTTGAAGGAAAAGCTAAAAAAATATAACAAACCGGTTCAGGTTTCAGAAAGTGTTTCCAATGCAATACAAGCAGCCAAAGAATTTTCAAAGCCCAATGATTTGGTCTGCATTACAGGATCCATTTTTACCGTGGCCGAAGCTAAAAAATGTTTTCAACATGAAAAAAACTTTTCTAATTCTGGGAATCCTCCTCACCCTCGCAACTGATGCGTCTTCCAGCGACGAAACCCAACCCATACCCTCAGAGCCCGACAATGTAATTTCCTCGCCCCACGAAAAGGAAGAGTTGCAAAAAGATTCCGATCGAATCTATTCGGACGACGAAGTATTTTTAACTGAATCGGGATATAAAATACGGCCCGGCTATATCCCAGATTGGTTTTGGGCCGACGGAACACCCCTTTCACCAAACGAGTCTGAAACTTTGGATGGAAAGTTTGGGCCGACCACATCAGACCAATCCCCTGACTGGTATTGGGCCGATGGCAAGCCTTTATCTCGCTCAGAAAACGTCAAGATGCCAAAAACCCTAAATTATTCAGAGTGGATTAAAACAAAGAATCCTCTGACAAACGCATCCAAAAAAATCAGTCGCAGAAAAAATCCAAAGAAGGATGAGGTGCTCATCATTTCTGACCATATGAAACAGAATGTAAAAAAAGAAATTATATGGGTTTGGGGGAAAGTAAAAATTCGCATGGAAAACAAAACCATTCATGCAGACAAAATTAAGATAAACAATAAAACGGGAGAAGGAGAAGCCAGAGGTCACGTTATTATCAAAAACAACGATGGCACCAAATTGAAAGCCAACAGTTCCCGATTCAATATCAAAAACCAAAAGGGAAAAATATTCCAAACTCGAGGTCGGCTTGGGAAAAGGCATTACATAAAAAGCCGTGAGTTATCTCGACTTTCAGACAAACACTATAAAGCTAAGTCGGTGTCACTCACTACCTGCACGGGAAAATTGCCCGACTGGTTATTTGAAGCCGAGTCGATGGATATCATTACCGGTGATAGAGCGGTTTTTACAGGCGGTGTTTTAAAAATACGCGATATTCCTATACTTTATATTCCAGCTGGTTACTTGCCGATAGACCAGGAAAGGAAAAGTGGGTTTTTATTTCCTTCATTTGGCAGAAGCGATATCGATGGCACTACTTTAAATAATGAATATTTCTGGGCAATTGATGACCATTCTGATGCAACCTTTAAACTCGGATATAGAAGCAAACGTGGTTATTCACCGGGCATTGAATACCGTTACACGCCTAGCCAGGGAACTAAGGGATTTGTTAGTGGAACAGTTGTCGATGACGATATTACCGGTGAAACATTTTGGAAAGTGGATGCCCAACATACTCAGGACTTGCCCAATGGTTTTAAATTCAATGGAAAACTGGATCTGGAAGGAGAAGAATTCAACAAAACATTTAATGACAACATCAATCTAAGAAATCGTCGCATTTCCAATTCCTATGCAACCGTTAGAAAAAGCTGGGGCAGTGGTAGTCTTGAAATCCTAACACGTTATCGCGACAGCACCGATATTGCCAGCGATCAGACTCTCGGCGAACTTCCTCAAATAACGTATAAGGTTCAAAGGCAGGCTATAGGAGACACGAAATTCTA
>CAZECX010000075.1:0-17075 GCA_964510965.1 uncultured Nitrospina sp.
GGTCCCTGAAAATCTTCTCTACACGCAAGAACATGAATGGATACGTGTGGATGGCAAAAAAGCAGCCGTTGGTATCACCCAATTCGCACAAGATCAACTGGGAGACATTGTTTTTGTCGAATTGCCAGAAGTCGGTACTTTGATAGAACAGGAAAGCCCCTTTGGGGTTGTGGAATCTGTCAAGACTGTTTCTGATCTTTATGCCCCGGTCAGTGGTACTGTTACCGCCGTAAACAAAGATCTGGAGGCCCACCCCGAGCAGGTAAACGAAGCGCCTTACGGAAATGGGTGGATCATTGAAATAGAGCTTACAGATGAAAAGGAACTTGAAAAATTAATGAGTCCTGAGGATTATATTGAGCAGTGTAGTAAGGAACAAGGCTAGTTTCCCTTAACAAATTTTCAGGTCTCTCCAAAAATGCGGTATATCCCCCACACAGAACAAGACATCAAACAAATGCTCGCCGAGATCGGCGTTGAAAATATTGATAACTTGTTTGATAGCATCCCGGAATCTTTGCGGCTAAACAATAAGTTGCTGGATTTACCTCCCAGTCTTCCTGAAAGTGAATTAACGGAATACCTGAAGCGGATGCAAAAAAGAAACACCACTTCTGAAAACGGATCTGTTTTCCTGGGCGCTGGAGCTTATCACCATTTCTCGCCTATATTGATCGATCATTTAATTTCGCGTGGAGAGTTTGCCACCAGTTACACCCCATACCAGCCTGAAGTCAGCCAGGGGACCTTGCAGGCCATTTATGAATTTCAAACCATGATCTGCCTTTTGACCGGAATGGAAATTGCCAATGCTTCCATGTATGACGGGGCATCAGCACTTGCCGAAGCGGTGATAATGGCAAACCGGATCAATCGAAGAAGTGAATTTCTAGTATCGCGTACCGTACACCCAGAATACCGCAGTGTCATTGACACTTATACCCGAGGCAGTAAATTTGATTTGAAGGAAGTTCCTTACACCGCGGAAGGGGGCACTGACCTGGAATTTATTTTAAAAAACCTGACCGAAAATACAGCAGCGGTTGTTATTCAATCCCCTAACTTTTTTGGAACTGTGGAAGAATACGCCTCGCTGGCCGAAACGCTTTCGAAAAATGGAACCTTGTTGATTGTAGCTGTTGCAGAAGCTTTGTCTTTGGGCATCATAAAACCACCGGGACAACGGGGAGCGGATATTGTGGTAGGAGAAGGACAATCTTTTGGATTACCGGTTTCATTTGGGGGTCCTTATGTGGGATTCTTTGCCACGCGCGAAAAATATCTCCGCCAAATGCCGGGAAGACTCGCCGGAGAAACTCAAGACCAAAATGGCAAGCGCTCCTATGTGCTCACCTTGTCTACCCGTGAGCAACATATTCGACGCGAACGGGCGACCTCTAACATATGCACTAATCAGGGACTTTGTGCGCTGGCAGCTACTATTTTTCTGTCTACTCTCGGCAAACAGGGTTTGAATGAAATGGCGACACTCAATGTTAGAAAAGCACATTACCTGAAAAACCGATTGGCACATATTCCGGGATTTGAAATTAAATTCGGCACCCATTCTTTCAACGAGTTTGTGCTCGAATGTCCACGACCGGTCGAAGAGATTTTGCAAACTTTGAAACAGGATCATATCATTGGAGGCTATCCTCTAGAACAGCATTATCCTGAATTAAATAACTGCCTCCTCCTCTGTGCTACAGAGCTGAACAGTCAGGAAGATATGGATCGGCTTGCGGACAAACTGGAAGAAATGTAAATTTTCTATAAGACGCACAATTCATTATTTTTGCTAGATAAACCTCGCGTTTGTCATTGCGAGCATAGCGAAGCAATCCAGGTTGAAAAACAAACCTTCCTTTTCAGAAGAATATTCCACAAGTAAATTGGGAAATTATTAAGGCTGGATCGCCACGCTCCCGCCGGTCGCTCGCGATGACGTGGGTTATGCAAATACCTTTTTATTTTTGGGATATTTGCTCTGCCAGTTCTTCAGCGGGATAGGTCAGGATCTCGGCAAGGGTAGGATGATAATGCGGAATGTTCATCAAGTCCTTTACGGTTCCACGAAAATGCATGAGAGTAATAATCTCGTGAATCAACTCTCCCGCCTCCGGTCCGACAATATGTCCTCCCAGCACCTCACCGGAAACAGGATTACATAAAATTTTCACATGCCCATGGGTTTCCCCTAGGCACATGGATTTTCCGTGGTCACTGAATGGATGCGATGCCACCAGGTAGTCAATGTTTGCCGCCTTACATTCTCTTTCGCTTAAGCCGACACTGGCCACTGCCGGGTCTGTGAAAACAACCGATGCTTTTAAACGGTCATCGACCTTTTTAAAGTTTTCAGGATGGCATGCGTTAAATCCGGCTACTTCTCCTTGCTGAATGGCGATATGAACTACCTCGTGAATTCCATTCACATCGCCCACGGCAAAAATATTTTTTTGATTTGTGCGCATTTCAGAATCAACCGTTACACGGCCTTTATCTGTTGCTACCCCTGCGGCTTGCAGATTGAGCCCATCAATATTTGGCCTTCGACCCAAAGCCTGAAGAATGGTTTCCGCTTCGACACGGTTTTCTTTTCCTTCGTGTTCGAAATAGATCGTGGAGCGATTATTTTCTTTGGCGGCTTTTATTATTTTTGTTCCTGTATAAAGTTCCATTCCCTCTTCTCGGAAACGGTCTTCTACGGGGCGCGCCAAGTCTTCATCGCCTTGCGATAAGATATGGTCACTTCTCTGTATCAAAGTCACTTTTGTGCCAATCCGTAAAAAAAACTGCGCGAGCTCTACTGCAACAGCACCAGCACCTAAGACAATGATCGACTCGGGGATTTCTCGCATGGTCAAAACGTCATCGCTGGTGACATACCCGGTTTCTTTTAATCCAGGGATGGGGTAATCGGCAATCACTGAACCTGTGGCGACAATAAATGATTTGGCTTTAAGGGTAGATGTGCCCACTTGCACTTCATTGGGGGAAATAAATTCGGCTTTTTCTTCGATGAGCGCGAATCGAGAGTCTTTCAACTGTTCGACACGGTAATCGGTAAATTCGCCAATCAACTGGTTTTTTCGATCGTTGATGGCAGCAAGATCTGCCCCGGCTTCAACGGGAAGCAACCCGAACTCCTGGGCACGACGCATTAAAGCGATAATATCTGATGATCGGAGGATGGTTTTCGTAGGCATGCATCCACGCAGGATGCATAGTCCGCCGAGAGGGCCGGGATCGACAATAGCCACTTTTACGCCATGGGATTGTGCGGTAGATGCGGCGGCATAGCCCGCCGAACCACCGCCTATAATTGCGACATCAAATTCCAAAAGAAGTCTTTTTAAAGATTATCAAATAACTATTTCTAGAAGCATAAAAACTGGTGTATTGCGCAAACCGTTTTGACCTATTGGCCCGAGGGGCCTACCCCTCAAGAGTTTGGCAATCTTCAGGGGTCAGATCAAACTCTCTACCACATTCCTGCATCAAGTCGCGGGCATTTTTCTCCATGAAATCTTCGCCCGTTTCTTTAAAGATATCTGCTGCCTTGGCAAGGTGATGAATGGTTTCCTTGCCATATTTTAATCCGTAATACAGCATAGCAATGTTGCTGTGCGCTCTACCGAATTCAGGGTTGATACGAATGGCTTCCTTGTAATGCTTGAAGGCTTCTTCCATCTCACCAATGAGGTTGCTCACAACCGCCAAACTATAATGAACCATCGGAGCTTCAGGTTTGATGCGAAGCGCTTCGCGAAAAGATTTAGAAGCTTCAAGATTCATGCGAAGCTTGCCGTAGCGAATGCCAATGTTAAAATGCGCAAGAAAATGATCGGCATCAAGCTCAATAGCTTTTTTATAAGATTCAAAAGTTCTGCGGTCATCCCCCAGCTTGCTAAAAGCCAGACCATCCTTAAAGTGCTCTTCCGCAGTTTTTTCTGTTTGTTGTTCCGATGACATAATTTTCCTCTAATTTTCTAATGAAAAATGGTTTCACGACAAAATTGAAATTGGATAAGCATCTATGCTACCTTATTGCCCCCCACCATTGCAACCGGCGAGCCGCCGGGGGCTCTAGAGGTCGTGTCTTGGCTTGCAGGCAAGGATCTTTATTCAGGGGGTTTCTCCAATAACTAGAAAGAAATCATGGCAATAGAACCCGGAACAGATGAAGAACGGCTCATGCTGGGCCGATGGATTAAAAGAGGACAAAAACTCATTGTGGGCACCTCGTGCCTGGGAGACTCTTATCTCGATCCCAATGTAAAAAGAGAGGAAGAGATTCAAAAGTTGTCAGAAGAATATGTTGCCTTTGACCATCAGGTGGGCGAGGAACTGTCTCACTTGAAAGGCAAATTTCGCTGGGATCTTGAAAAATATTATCGCGACCGATACGGTCCCTACCTTCCCGAGGATTAACCTCTATGTCCAATGTCAAAATTTTAGAACTGGACGAAGCTCCTGAAGAAGGAACCGGAGTACAAATCGATCTCGAACACCCCTATACAGAATGGAAGTATCTTCTCGCATTTTTTAATGTTGAAGGAAAGTTTTATTGTATTGGAGATAAATGTAAGAGCTGTGAGGGAAGCCTGGCAAAAGGGGTTTTAAAGGGTATGTTTGCCTTTTGCAGTCGAGAAGAATGCGCCTGGAACATTAAAAAAGGCTACTGTAAGTGGAACCACTCCGATACCACTCCCATCTACAAAGTCGCCACCCAAGACGACGGTTTCTATATAGAGATTTAAAGACCCCCGTTTTTTTTCAGGTGTATAATTTCATCTCAACAGGAGGTGAGTTATGAGTCTGGATCTAAAAAGAAAAGTGGTGACCGTCCGTCCCGAAGAAACCATTACCACCAAACAGAATCTCCCCTATTACGTTGGCATTTCAGAAGAGACCGCAGGTGCCAAAGGGTTGTCGATGAATATGGTGGTGATCCCACCCGGCGGCTCGCCCAAAGCGCATTATCATAAAGATTTTGAAACAGCAATTTACATATTGAAAGGAAGAGTGGAAACCCGCTTTGGTGAAAACCTCAAAGAGTCGATCATTAATGAGGAAGGAGACTTCGTTTTCATCCCGCCCGGAGTGCCGCACAAGCCGGTCAACCTGAGCGAAACCGAACCGGCACTTGCCATCGTTTCCCGCAACGACCCCAACGAACATGAAAATGTGATGCCTTATGAGGGAAAATAAAAACTAATTTAACCAAGAATGAAAATGTTGAAGATCAAGAATGTTTGGTAGTGCTTGTAGTCAAGGGGCTAATTGTCTTTTTTATGATTCTTTAAAATGAATTTTTGGGGGTGAATTAATGAGGCGTACGAAATCTAAATCTAAACAATTAGATGAATATAGACTATTTAAGAAGTTAGACGGGTACGCAAAAAGTGTTAGCGAAGGTAAAATTAGAAAGGGAAATTATTTTTCGCTCTGTGTTCGTGCTGCTTTCGTAAAATGTTATGAGTTCAATTTTCATGCATGGGATGAAAAAAATTCGGCCACCGCTTTTTTTTGGCTTCCCACGCTTCGAGGTATTTGTGAAGACTTAATTGTTCTCAACTATATTCAACTTATTCCTAAGATTGATAGAGAACCTCTTATATTAGATCTCATGATGCATGAGGTGCAGGATCGCACAAAGATCCAGGAAACGTTTTTTAAAAAAACACGTCCTCAACAACCTTGTCTAGCACCTAACGCATCGGCTGAGCAATTGGCTGACCTTGAAAATAGAGTAAGGCAGGTGTGGCGCGCACACGGCTGGTCAAACATGACAAAAAATGTTCGCCCGCCAACTAGACAAATTGCAGAAAAACATGGAGGAGAAGTCTTGGCAGTACTATACGATTACTTGTATCGCCTTACTTCTGATACTGTGCACTTTAGTGTTAGAGGATTGTTAAGAATGGGTTGGGGGAACTTACCTCATAGCAAATTTTCTACGACTAATTTAAACATGTACTATGTGACATTTGTGCGGATCTATGGAGCATTTATGTTTTGTTCATATTTTGAACTCCTTTTTCGCTTTCTCCGGCCAGATAAAAAAACAAAGCTTCTTGTTGGTGAAATTCGTCAATCCATATTAAAGAGACCTCGTTGGCCTGAAATGATTACCTTTGAAGAAATGAATGTCAGCCCACCCAAGATAAGCGTTATGCAAATAGCACTCTCTTTGATGCAATCAGAGACAAAAAAATACTTGCTAAAGTAAAAAACTATCCTTAACAAAATAACTTACAAATTAAGTGGAATATTTATTAGTCTGGATCGCCGCGCCGCTTTGCGGCTCGCGATGACGTGCGGTAGGGTTTAGGGGAGCAAAATTTTCTTCTTTTAAATATGCCCAAATGGTTTGTATCGCTATAACAGTTCTGACCTATAGCCCACGGCGGCTCGCCGTTAGACCATGCCGATGGCGGGTTGTTGCATTTGGCGGCGTTGTTCTTCGGTCATTTCCAATTGTGGCAGATTGTTCGATCCGTACTTATCGATGTAGAGGAAAATGTATTCGCGGACACAGGTTCTTAAGTCCCATTTCGAATTGTGGTTTTGTTCAAACTCATCGAAGACATCCAGCGCTTCCTGAATGGTGAGTCCATCCTTGGTGGTGAAGTAATAGTCCAACGCTAGATCCCATTCCGGATTTTTATAATAGGTCAGTCCATATTTTTCCGGTTCGAAGGCAATGGGACTGTATTTTCCCAATACAAAAGTCATGAAGCCGAGGGAATGAATATGGGCGCTGTTCTTTTCGACAAAAGCTTTGCTGTCATCTGCTTCTTCACTGGTTTCACCAGGAAAACCAAAGAAGCCCATCAAGTGGTTCCAAATCCCCGCATCAGAAGACATTTGCAAGTTGGTTTCAATGGCATCGAGCTTGGTTGCCTTATCCATAAGTTTTAATACCCGCTGATTGCCTGATTCGTAACCGAAGTGAAGGTATTTGCAACCCGACTCGGCAACATCTTTCCACACCTGTTCTTCCAGTAAAGATTCTTCAAACCGCATATGGGTGGTCCATGCAATATCGAGCTTGTCGTCAATCAGTCGACGTGAAAGCTTTTGGAACAGGGCGGGTGGGTAAGACTCATCGGTGAAATGAAAAAACCGCGTGCCATATTTTTCTTTGAGGAAACTGATTTCTTCAACGATATGATCGACCTGTTTGGTGCGGAAGCCTTCAACATAGCCTTGGAAATGGTCGCAGAAGGTGCAACGCCCCCAATAGCATCCACGAGTTGCGAGATAAGGCAGAATCAGTTGCGGCACAAAATATTTTTCGAGCGGCAGACCATCGAAATCCGGCGGCGGCAACTCGGCAAGGGATTCTGCAAAGACTTCTTTGTTTACGTGGACCCCTTTTTCGTCTTTATAAATCAGGTTGGGTAGAGTTGAAAATTCATCCCCGTTTTTAACCGCTTCGGTCAATTTAAGATAAGCGGATTCCCCTTCATAAACGATGGCACTGTCGAACAGTTCCCATAAATTTTCCATTCCCGGAAGCATATCGCGAATTCGGGTGATGATGTTTCCTCCCAATGTGATATGGGTGCCGGGGAATTCCTCCTTGATCATTTTGCAGAAAGTGAATGTCGGGATCAGTTGCTTCTGTTGCACCACCGAGATGCCCACCATTGCCGGTCGGTCGCGCTCCATCACCGGGCGAATCAGCATGGCGTAAACATCGCGATAAATATTGATCTGATCGTCATCGAGAGATTCAATGATCTCACTCGACATGAACGGTTTGTAAACGATATCGGTTTCAATGGGAGGAAAACAAATTTGCGCCGGGTAATAACCCAGAGAGATCAAAGTCATTGTCTGATGCAGGCAGTGGGTGGCCCATTCCAACTGGTCGATGTCATAGAAAGCCTGGCTACGCAGAATTTTTTTGGCGCGTTCAACGTCATTTGAAAATTGTTCGAACAGTTCCGGCGTGCAGGTTTGCAACTTATCTAAAAGTTCCTGTTCTTCTTCGTCCAGCTTACGTTTGGTTTGTTCTTCGTCGAGGAATTGCCTTTCGTTTGCGATGCGTTGGGCAACATGTTCCAGAAACCGCCGACTGAAAAACAAATCGTACATTTCTACATTGACGTCCATCTGCACGACTTCGTGACCGGCAGGGCGTAACACGGATGCGAGAGACGGCAAGCTCAAGTAAGGCTCGGAAGGCAACCAGTCAGGTGGAAATAAAAGTAAGTTTTTCATTTTTTTTGGTCTTTCTTGCTTTTCTTACTGCCTACCCCGCCAGGGGTTAGGCGCGGCAAAGAACTTTTTCCTCTTCTTCAGCGGGAGGTTGTTTGCCGTTCAATGCTTCTTTGCCAAATTTATCTATGTAGAGAAGAAAATGTTCGCGCGGCAGCGTGCCCCAAACTTTTAACGATTGGAAATACTCCTCCGCCATTTTAATGCAAGTGTCGTTCATTTCTACCGCTTCTTCCCGCGACATTCCTTCTTTGGCAACAAAGTCCAGGTTCATCGCGATGTTGCGGTCGGGATCTTCAATTATTTTTTCAATGGAAAACTTTTCAGGAAACTGGTAACAACTCGAATCGCGATTGAGGAGGAACACGCCGGGACCGAAAGAATGAATCGATTGCAGATTGTTTCTTAAAAAGTCGATGGTTTCCTGGGCTTCGGGTCGGGTTTCTGTTGGGAACCCGAAAAACAAAAACGAATGGTTCCAGATTCCCGCCTGGTGACTTTTCATCAATACATCGCGTTCGACTTCCTGGGTGGTTCCCTTGTCGATGAGAGCAAGGACTCGATCGTTCGCACTTTCCAATCCAAACATGAGGAAGATGAATCCTGCTTGTTTCATTTTTCCGAACAGTTCTTCGTCCATCACCTTTTCAAATTTCAGTAGGGCCAGGGAACGGATTTCAACTCCGCGCTCAATCATTTCTTCCGACACATCATTTAGCGAATGTGGGGATACGGCTTCATCGGAAAACGTAAAATATTTCGTGTTGTACTTTTTCATCAAGTGTTCCAGCTCATCCACCATCGCCTGGGTTTTCTGTTTTCCGTAACGGTGACCATAAACAAAACTATGTGTGCAAAAAGTACATTTGCCCCAATAGCAACCGCGGCTTTGCAATACCGGGATGATGGGATAGGGCGATAGATATTTATCCATCGGCAACCCATCAAAAACCGGATTCGGCAGTTCCTCGAACCGCAGTTCCACCCTTTCTTTGTTTTGCACCACTTCTCTGCCATCGAGATGTAGCAGATTGGGAACGGTGTAGAGCGAGTCGCCAGCTTTCAATGCACCTAGCAAACGGTGCATGGGTTCTTCCCCCTCAAAGGTGACAACGCTGTGGCAGAAATCGTCAAAAAATTCCGGGTGACCGATCAACTGTCCTGCGTTGACACTGAAAATTGGACCGCCCAGCGTTATATGCAAATGGGGATATTTTTCTTTAATCATTCTCGCTAGTGTGAGACCGGGAATGATTTGCGAAATACCTATTATGGATATTCCCACCACATCGTATTCCTGCCAGTTTTCTGTGGATAGCAGGACATTCTCGTATAAATTGATGAAAGGGTTGGTGGCGGTGTCGCGTGTGGTTTCGTGAGCTTTTCTGGTGGACTCTTCGGCACGGGTGCCACTTTCAAAAGTGGACAAACTGAATATAGCCGGTGCATAAGCATCAGACACCAGTTTCAGGGCAGATTTGATGACCATATCGGCCTGCTGGTATGCGCCGAAATCGAAAAACCGTTCTGGCGTTCGCATCACCGATTTGGCTTCTTCCACCCCACCTATGATCTGGTCGGAGAATTTCAGGCCCATCGATAGCACATCCAGATGCGACTTTTCCTTAATTGAAAGAGAGCTTTGGGTTTTCAAAGCCTGCTGCCGTTCCCGCATCAATTCTTCAGCCTGACGCAGCAGGGGAGCAGACAAAAAATGGTCGTAAGACTCGATATTAAAATCCCTTTGGGACACCTCCCATCCCTTATCCTGCAAAAATGCGGTCAGGTAGGGAGTGCTCAGATAAGGCTGAGTCGGATACCACTGTGCCGGAAAAATCAATAATGTTTTCATGATGTTAGAATGATACCATTTTCCCCCACTCCCGTGGGAGGGAATTTACAATGCCCTTATTTCCTCGCAATCCACTCCAAAGCAGAAAAAGATATTCTCATTAGAATCCAGCGGCACGCTGGCGGGGAAAGCAAAGTTAGCCCCTTAGCAGGGGAGGCAAAATAACCGAACCTGTAGTTAAAGGCTTTAAAACGATTTCTGCTTTATTGGAATAGGCCCCTGGGCATTGGGCCGAGTAGCGGTTGGTGGCTTAGTCCTTGACAATAAGGGTTCCCGGTGAAATAATTCAGCCTACTATCCCGCATTTTCCTCCACCAGACGGATGATTGATTGATTTAGTGGAGTGACGCGGGTTTTTCGTATTTTAAGAAGGAAAGTTTCATGAAAAGAACGTTTCAACCCAGCAATATCAAGAGAAAACGCGTACACGGATTCAGAAAACGTAGTGCAACCGCTAGTGGCAGACGTATTTTGGCTAATCGCAGGCGAAAAGGAAGAAAAAGCCTGTCTGCCTGAAAATGGGTGATTTCTCGTTTAGTAAACTGGAAAGGCTTACCAAAAGACCCGAGTTCGAAAAAGTTCTTGCCGAAGGGAAAAGGAATCGTGTTGGAAGGCTATGCACTGTTTTTTCACTTCCAAATGGCTTGGACAGGAAAAGGCTTGGGATCATCGCATCTAAAAAAGTTGGCAATGCGGTAGCACGGAACCGGGTCAAAAGAGCCATTCGAGAAATATTTCGGCAGATAAAACATCAGATGGTTCCGGCAACAGACATTGTCGTTATTTCCGGAAAGGAAATGGTTGCCGAGTCTTACAAGGTTATAGATGAAAAGCTCTCGAATGCCCTTCTGGCTATCAAGTGATCCCTCGATTCTAAATTTTCCCGGCCCTCAATGTTGAATTGGATTTTCCTTAAATTTGTTCGTGGATATCAGCGTTGGATATCGCCTTTTTTGATGCCAGCCTGCCGTTTTTATCCCAGCTGTTCGGAATATGCAGCCCAGGCTCTTAAGCGCCACTCATTGTTAAAAGCCGGTGGTCTGATCGTAACCCGTTTATGTAAATGCCATCCCTATCACGAGGGAGGCGCAGACCCGTTAAAGTAAAGCCGTTGGCTTTTTACGAATGCATTTTATAAAGAAACATTAGTAGCAATACTTGTAGACCAGTAAGTTATTTTTTTAGCTAAGCGGAGATTCGATTTGGAAAAAAGATTACTACTTGCCTTTGTTTTATCATTGGCAGTTTTCATTGGCTGGGGCGCCTTCATGGCGCAATTTCAACCCCAGGTAGCTAGAAAAACGGATACCGCAAAAAGTTTGGAGCAAAGCCCTGTTGCACCGCCCGGCCAGAGTCCGGTAGCACCCGCGCCTTTGACTTCCCGTCCACAAACCGCTACGCAACCGGCAGCGACGCCCCCTGTTGTCAGTCCGTTTCCTGGAAATGAAAAAGAAATTCAGGTTGAAGCCGGAGAAATTCATTACGTTTTAAGTAATAAGGGCGGGGTGCTGAAACATATTTTTCTGCCGCGTTTTAAAAACGATGATGGAGATGTCATCGACCTGATCAATAACCCTGATCATTTAACTGCCGCTTTATCTTTAAAGTCAAACGATGCGGAAATCACTTCTATTTTACAAAACGCTTATTATGAACCTTCAATATCTTCGATCGTTCTGGGCGAATCCAATCCTGAAGGTGTATTGACGCTCACTTTAAAACATGAGTCGGGACTGGAAGTTTTCCGGGAATTTAAATTTCGTCATAATGATTATGAGGTTGAAATTAAGACGCGTATTACCGCTTCCCCGCTAGCAACCAAAAACCTGCAATACAGTATTTTATTGGGACCGGGAATGGGTGGAAAAATTTCCTCTCAAACCGATTACATTGTTTTTGAATGCTACTGCTTACCACCGGGGTGATTTGAAGTGGGTTGCTTTCCAGAATAAATATTTTGGTTCTGCTCTGGTTCCAGTGCAGGGGACTAAGGCGGGAATCGTATTTAAAGAAAAAGACCAGGTTTATGTCGGGTTGGAATACGAGTCTGTTCAATCGGCTGCAACTGCCTCGCACCTTTTTTATGCAGGCACCAAAGAACTCGAAACTCTGGAAGAGAAAGGCAACCATCTTGTTCGAATGATCGATTACGGATGGTTTGGCAACAAGTTCGCTTTCCTTGTTAAGCCGCTTTTGAAAGTGCTGGCTTATTTTTATGGATTAACTCAAAACTATGGTTGGTCCATTATTTTTCTGACCATTATCATCAAGCTGTTGTTCTTTCCGCTGACGCATAAAAGTTTTAAATCCATGAAAGGCATGCAAAAAATCCAGCCTTACGTGAAAGTGATTCAGGAGAGGAACAAGGATGACCGCCAGAAGATGAATGAAGAGTTACTGGAACTTTACAAAAAGCATAAGGTGAATCCTGTTGGCGGTTGTCTGCCCATGCTTTTGCAGATACCGGTTTTCATTGCCCTTTACCACGCCCTGTTTTTCTCAATTGAGCTTCGTGGAGCGCCCTTCATAGGGTGGATCACCGATCTTTCGGTACAAGATCCCTATTATGTAACGCCGGTGCTCATGGGTATCACCATGTTCCTGCAACAAAGAATGACGCCTTCTGTGGGCGATCCCATGCAGCAAAAAATTATGATGTTTCTCCCAATCGTGTTTACCTTTTTGTTTATATCTTTCCCGGCGGGACTGGTCATTTATTGGACGGTGAACAATATGCTGACCATTTCGCAGCAATATTACATCTACAAAGTCCTCAAAGACTAGCCCACTACCGTGGGATGGGATAGGTCACTTCGGTTTTCAGCAATATAAATCTTTAAGCTTCTAGAAGAGTTTTTGCCCCTGCGGCGAGCAGCCTTTCCTCCATCGGAGAAAGGGCTGTGATTTTATTGAGGGATTATTTTCTATCCCAGATTTTCTTCGATTACTTTTTTAATTTCGGCTTTAGACTTAACGCCAACCAATTGCTGTACCACCTGTCCGCCTTTGATGAACAAGAGGGTTGGGATTCCACGGATTCCGTAATTGGTGGCCGTGTTTGGGTTATCGTCCACATTCAGTTTGCCGACCAATAGCTGACCATCAAACTCACCCGCGAGTTCTTCAACAGTGGGAGCGAGCATTTTACAGGGCTGACACCATTCGGCCCAGAAATCGAGCATGACAGGTATTTCTGATTTAAGAACCGTTTGCTCAAATTCGCCATCAGAAACAATAACCACTTTACCGGCTGACATAGATAACTCCTTAAATGAATGAAATAAAAACTCTTAATTTATCCGCAGGGACTTTTATCTGATTAATTGAATCAATTGCGGTGCAAGAATTGCCATCCCTGAAAAAATTCTATTAACAAAATGCAAATAGGGGATGTTTTCTGATATTATCATAATCCCCAAACACCAGCAAGGCTTTAACCTTTTTGTGAGTGGGTGTGTCTGAATTAAACTAAATAACAAAGGTTTGGAGTCTAAAATCCATGGTAGATGCAGTCCATTTTTTTGCTTACGACGAATTGATCAATGAAGAAGTTTTTAAGGAACGTGGGCTGGAATATATTTCCAAGTCTTCCGTTAGCTTGTCAGGTTGGAAACGGGTGTTCAATAAAATCCCCAAAGACAATGAAGGACAAGAAGGACTGGGTCACGCGAATATAGAGCCCACCATTGACACGGCAGGAATGATGCACGGTGAGCTTTATGAGATGGATGAAAAATTTGTTCCGAAGTTGGATGAAATTTTTGACCACCCGAATGAATATCAGCGAAAGGTAATGCGGTTCAATCGCCACGATTTTCTAATGATCAATGGGATTGTGTACGTGGCTAAACCCGAAAAAATTGACAAGGGACTCAAACCCAGCAAAGCCATGATGAAGGTATTTAGAAAAACTAAAAAATTATTTCCAATGCTTTATTTTTCACGATTGATGAACACACCTACCATCGACTGAGCCTGACTTGGGAATAATCATGCAACCCTTCACTGCATTGGTGAGGCCGCCAGGAACAAGCTTTCCGCAGGCCATTTCCAATCACCCGCAGAAAAAGGGAATCGACTACTCCATAGCGCTAAACCAACACCAGAATTATGTAAATGCGCTGAAACAAATGGGAGGTAACATCCTTTCCCTGCCTCCCGAAAACTCTCTTCCGGATTCAACTTTTGTTGAAGATACTGCTTTTGTTTTTGGCGAGACTGCGTTCTTGTGTTCCGCGAAAGAAGAGAGCCGCAGAAAAGAAGTGGAGTCGGTTGCCCAGGCACTAAAAGAATTTCGGGATATCATACCCCTGATTCCTTATCTGGATGGAGGAGATATTCTGGACACTCCCGAAGCAGTATATGTAGGTTTGTCGAATCGAACCGAGGTGAAGGCCGCACAGTTTTTATCCGAACAGATCAATAAAAAGATGATTTCCGTACCCGTTATAAAGGGATTGCACCTTAAAAGCGCGGTCAGCTATTTGGGGAATAATACATTGATCATTGATCCTGAAAGAGTTGAGAGCAGCGCATTTAAAAATTTTAAATGGATTGAAGTGGAATACAAAGATTCTTATGCAGCAAATTGTTTAACTGTGGGTAACCGAGTTATCATGCCTGCTGGTTTCCAAACGGTGAGCGCAAAAATACGCCAACATGGTTTTGAGACGGTTGAGTTGGAAATGAGCGAATTTGAAAAAGCCGATGGCGGTGTTACTTGCTTGAGTATTATCCTTACTTAAGGGTGGGTGGCCAAAGGTAAGAGGCTCCATCAACTTTGTCGACATTACGGGAATTGACCAGTCGCCTCCCTCGCTAGAGGGCTAGTTCCAGCGGGGGTCGTGAGTGGCACGCATTTTTGAAAGATGGATCAGGTCGATTTTCATTTTCAGGAACGAGTGGAGAAATTCTGCGCGCTTGAGGACATCTTGTTCTTCAAGAAAATTTTGTTTCTGTTCGAGAGAAAGATCGAGCTGGTAGGCGAATCGGTCTACAAACTCACTTAGTTTTGCGCCCAGGTTCCAATCGGGCTCTTCTTTTTGTGATTTGCCCTCGGGAATTTGGCCTATAAACTCACGAAAATTTTCAATGAGTTTTTCGCGGCACCCGTTTGGTTGGCCTTCATCAATGTCCTGCTCGTTTTTTTCTTCCAGCAATTCTATTTTAGCCTGGCGATAAAGTTTACCCTCTTCTTCGCTGATGATGCGGAACCGACGAAGACCTACTAGTGTAAAATTGTATTTACCATCGGGATGCTTGATCTCTTTTTCAATGTTTCCTACGCAACCCACAGAAAATACTTGCGGCTTGCCATAATAATCTTCTTCCCAATTTGGTTTCAGAAGCACCATTCCTATCATGCGCTTTCCCTCCAGGGCATCGGCGGTCATCTGCCTGTAACGCGGCTCGAAGATATGCAGAGGTAAAGGTGTTCCCGGATAGAATACCGTTGTTGGCAGCGGAAAAATAGGTATAGTTATTCCAGTTTGAAGGTGTTCGGTCATATTTATTAATCGATCCGTTCGAATGAAAGATAGTATTGTAACATTTGGCATCGTCCAGTTTAATTTTAAACTTGAAAATTTGACAATTGCTATTTTATTTTTTAGTCTGAAAATTCATGATTGCTCAACCTGAAAAAACATGTGTGGATATAAAGGCCTCTCTGGTGCAGGCTGGACTGTTTTCCGATTCGGGGAACACCTGGAGAATCTCTCCAGAACCTTATTTTCTTTCTCAGGAAGAAACCACTTTTTTCCATGAGCTTGGCCCCAAGCTTCTCAAATTTTACTCCGCGCTGAACCGATTTTACTTAGATAGTGTTAAAGGAAATTTCCACCCTTGGGTTTCTGAATACCTTGATGCGGGAAAACCTCCTGAGTTGATTGAGTTCGGGCGTATGAAAAGAATGCGTCAGGCATTGCCAGGAATCATAAGACCTGATGTTATTGCTACTGAAAAAGGATTTGCAGTAACAGAGCTTGATTCCGTGCCTGGAGGGTTCGGAATGACTTCCTGCCTCATGTCACTTTATGAAGACCCTTCCTGGGAAATGACTGGCGCGGGCATACCCCCGCTGTTTTACCAAATGGCGGAATCGGTTGCCAAAGAACCTTCTCCCAATGTTGCTATTGTTGTCTCCGATGAGGCCAAAGATTACCTTAGCGAGATGCAATATCTGGGGTCTCTTTTAGGTGGAAAAGGGGTGTATGTGGTTCACCCCAAGGATATGAGTTTCAGGGAAGAAGGCTTATTTGTGATGCATGAGGAAAAATGGGTGCGAGTCGACGTTTTATACCGATTTTTCGAATTATTCGATCTCAAAAACATCCCCAAATCAGAATTGCTCCTCTATGCTGCCAAAAAAGGGCAGGTGGCCACCACGCCTCCCTATAAGCCCTGGTTGGAAGAAAAGCTCAGCTTTGCCCTGTTTTCTCATCCCGCACTGAGATCAGATTGGGAAAAAGCACTGGGCTCTGAAACTTTTACCGCTCTAACTCATCTAATCCCAGAAACCTGGATTCTGGATTCCAGACCCCTTCCGCCTCATGGAGTTATCCCAGACCTTGAAGTAAAGGGCAAACCAGTGAGAGATTGGGAGGAGCTATTCCCCTTGACTCAAAAAGAAAGGGAAATGGTGATCAAGCCCTCAGGTTTTTCTCCCGAATCGTGGGGGAGCCGAGGAGTTGTGGTCGGGCATGATGTTTCCAGCGATATCTGGCAACAAACATTGACGAAAGGTTTGCAGCAATTTCCCGACCAACCTTCGATTTTACAAAAGTTTTATAAAGGGAAAAAGGTTGAAGCCCGGTATTTGAATCCGGGCACAGGAAAAATCGAAACAATGATAAGCCGTGTGAGATTGACACCCTATTATTTTTTATCGGGTGAATCGACTCAATTGGGCGGAGTTTTGGCGACTCTTTGCCCGCACGATAAAAAGAAAATTCATGGCATGGTAGATGCCATTATGGTCCCTTGTGCAACA
>CAZECX010000076.1:0-9325 GCA_964510965.1 uncultured Nitrospina sp.
GGTAAAGAACGACTTTCTCCTCAAGAATCATTGTATATTTTTTTTCTTTTCCAAGTTTTTTAATTACTTTCATCATTTTTATTAGAATTTTTTGCGTTATTTCCTTTTCATTTTTACTAAACTCCGTATTTTGATCCTGAAGATATCTTTCAAATGCTATTTTTTCTTTACGGTATCTATCTTCCTTCTTTTTCTTTAACTCAGGATCAAGAACGAAGCTTTGCTTGGTCAAATCTTCCAGCATTTTTTTAATTCTTTTTTCCCTGGCTTTTATTTTCTTTTTCTCTTTTGAAAAATTCTTCTTAAAAATTTCAAATTGCTTTTTCCATTCTTTTGTACTGATGACTGCTTTTTGAATATCCACGAAACCAACCCGGCCCTCAGCCGCAAAGGAAGATAGGGTCGAAGGTCCGAAAAAAAACAGCCCCATTAAAAACAATGAGCAAAATACTTTATACGCTTTACAAGAAAATAACTGCATGATCCAAATCCTTAAATTATGGTTAAATTAGAATGCGCTGCCAGCGGAAAAATGAAATTGCCCGCTTTCTTCTCCAGATTTTTTATCAAGCTTGATACCGTATGCAAAGCCAAGTGGACCGAAGGGACTGATAAATCGAAACCCAGCTCCAATACTATTCCTCATTTCGCCCAGATCAAAATTTCTTGCAGTGGAACTCAAATCAGTGCCCGATCCATATACATTGCCCCTGTCATAGAAAACATAACCTCGTACCGATTTTGTAAAAGGGTATTGCAATTCCAAATTAAGGAGCAGAGCTTGATTCCCTCCCAATGGATCTCCATCGGAGTCTTTAGGTCCTATATCTTGAATTGTAAAACCTCTTAGAGAAGTAGGGCCACCCATGAAATATCTTTCAAAAGAAGGCAGTGTTTCTCCGCCATAGCCTTCCGCAAAATTAACCCTCGCATGCGCTGCACCCACCAATTTTTCTACTAAAGGGTGATAATAGGTAATCTCGTACATGGAACGAGTAAACTTCGCGCCCCCTAAACCCGCAAGATCGGATGTTATCACATGCCTCCATCCCTGTGAAGGGTTTAAAAAATTGTCTCTGCTATCATATATATAAGATGGAGTAATACGACTGGTGGTTCGCGTTTCATTTTTCAGAAAGTCTGTCGTATCAGCTGCGGAAACCCCTGTGACTTCAACGTTTTCGAATCTATACCCAAGAGTTAAAGATTCATATTCTGTAATGTTTTTCCCAAGCCTAATTCCCCCACCCGTAGTCAGTGCATCGAAACTCAAAAAATCCTGATCCGTATTGAAGGCATCGATTCCTGCCGATATTTCTGAATCAAATAAACGTGGCTCTGTCAGACCGATATTAAAATTTGTCCTAATGGAAGATAAAGAAGCGGTAACATTAACTCGATGACCATTTCCGAACAAATTGTCCTGTGCTATGGAAGTTGTAAAAATTAAATTCTCGACGGAACTGAAACCAGCTCCAATGGTGAATGACCCTGTGGGTTTTTCGGTTACAGTGGTGAGAATGTCTATGAGTTCCGGGTTATCTCCTCGATGGGTATCGATTTTCACATCTTCAAAATAATTCAGATTATTTATTCTTTGCTTACTTCGCTTTAATTTAGAGCCATCAAATACCTCGCCCTCTTTTAACCTGAATTCACGCCGGATAACATTATCCCTGGTTTTAATATTACCCAGCATATTAATTTTTCCCACATAAACCTTTTTACCTTTATCAATATCTACAGAAAGGGTAACTGTGCGAGTTTGATCATCAATTTGCGTTACGGGGTTGACGTCTGCATAGGCAAAACCTTTTGTCGAATACAAATCTGTAACTGTCACAATATCCTGACGAAGCTGCGACACGTTATAGATGTCGCCTTTTTTGGTGAGAAGGCTCTTTTTTACTTCATCATGTGGAATCGTATCATCTCCCTTAATCTCGAGAGATTTAATGCGGAATTGTGGGCCTTCCTCTACTGGGACGATGATATGTATTTGCCTGGCTTTTTTATTAATATCAATCCTGGGCTCCAAAACCTTGACTCTTAAATAACCGTTGTCCTGATAAAATCCTTCTACTCTAAACAAGTCCAATTTCAGAATATCTTTTTGATATACCCCCGAATCATCAAGGAAGGAATACCAGGTCTCTGCCTGAGTTTCCATTTGTTCCGCTAGCTTCTTATCTTCAAAAGCCTTGTTCCCTGAAAATCGAACCTTTTCAATTTTTACCTTTTCACCTTCACGAACTCTTATCACCACATCAATCAGGTTGTTTGCCCCCTTGTTGGTATCGATGCGCGTTTCGGCGAAAAAGTAACCCTTTTCTTTATAGGCTTTCAGTATTTCTTTTTTGCTTTCTTGAATAAGGTGATCATTAAAAGTAGCGCCGCGTCTCAATCCAATTTTTTCGCGTATATCATTGGATTCCAATTTGGAGTTCCCCAGAATTTCTACATCCCCAATGGATGGGATCTCCTCAACAATAAACTGCAACTCAAGGCCTTCTACGCGATTCTGGGTATCCACCTGGATGTCCTTAAATTGCCCGAGGCTGAAAATCTGCTCAATATCTTTGCGAATTGTTGCTTTAGAAAGGACCGTACCCGGCTTGGATTGGATGTAGTACAGGATTGTCGATTCATCAATCCTTTTATTACCCACAATTTTTAAGGACTCGATAATTTCACCTTCCTGGGCCGACAAGGGCGGAGCGCAAAACAAGAAAACTATCGCCACAATGGCGACAAAAATCGGGTGAAAAAATTTTGCCATTTCGCCAGAACTATCTGAAATTTTATGAGTTATAGAGATAAATTGATTTCCGAGTTTTTGCCAAAAAAAAGTATCAAGCTTCATCGGGACAACCCTTTGAAACTTAATACTTTATTTGCTTTTTTTCATTGGCGCTTTTTTTAAGCGAAAAAATTATTTTTTATCCAACATTCACAGCATCTGCCTTTTCTACAAACACAAGGCTATCATCTTGCAGACTAACCTCGATAAGGCCACCGTTCTTAAAACGGCCTTTGAGCATTTCATCTGACAACACATCTTCAAGATGCTTTTGAATAGCCCGCTTTAAAGGTCGAGCTCCAAAGTTAGCATCAAAGCCTTTTTCAGCAATCCACTGTTTTGCGCTTGGAGTCACATCCAAGGTAAGACCCTGCTGAATCAGTTGTTCATTCAACACTTGCAATTGAACATCCAGGATTTCAACGATATTATTTAATTCCAACGGACGGAAAACAACCGTCTCACTCAACCGGTTCAGGAATTCTGGATTGAAGGTCTTCTTCAGATCCTGTTTCAATTCCTTCTGCATCTTATCGTAGTTCAACTCATCATCATCTTTATGAAATCCAAGGCTGGTGCCCTTTTCCAGCATCCTTGAGCTGATGTTGGAAGTTAGAATGATAACGGTATTCTTGAAATCTACAACACGACCGTAGCTGTCGGTCAAGCGACCATCATCCATGATCTGTAACAAGAGATGATAGATGTCTGGATTCGCTTTTTCAATTTCATCAAAAAGAACCACCGAGTAAGGCTTGCGGCGAACTTTTTCTGTCAACTGACCGCCTTCCTCGTAACCAACATAACCTGGAGGCGCCCCCGTCAAACGAGATACATTGAATTTTTCCATGTACTCAGACATATCCAAACGAATCAGAGAGTCTCTATCCCCAAACATAAATTCAGCCAACACATTTGCCAACTCGGTTTTTCCTACACCTGTGGGCCCTAAAAACAGGAAGGTACCAATCGGTCGCTTCATATCTTTCAATCCAGATCGAGAACGGCGAATGGCTTTGGTGAGAACTTTAATAGCCTCTCCCTGACCAACAACTTTGCCCGCCAGCTCTTCTTCCATATTCATCAGGCGAATACTTTCTTTTTCTTCAATACGAGAAAGAGGAATTCCGGTCATGCTTGAAACAACATCGGCAATATCATCTTCTGTGATACTAGGCTCACTGGTGTCGCGTTGCTTGTCCCATTCTTCTTTAACACTCTCCAGTTTTTCAATCAGTGCCTCTTCTTTGTCGCGCAATTCGACTGCTTTTTCAAACTCCTGGTTTTCAATACATACTTTCTTATCGCGAACAACCAGATCAATCTCTTTTTGGATTTTCTTCATATCTGGAGATTGAGTTATTTCTCGCAAACGAACCCTGGACCCCGCCTCATCGATAACATCAATGGCCTTATCGGGCAGAAAACGGTCGGTGATATAACGCTCTGCGAAACGAACCGCGGTGACAATAGCTTCCTCTGAAATTTTGGCTTTATGATGAAGCTCATAGGGAACCTTGAGTCCTTTTATAATTTCAATGGTCTCATCCACCGTCGGCGGATTTACAATGATGGGCTGAAAGCGTCTTTCCAGTGCGCCATTTTTTTCAATGTATTTTCGATATTCTTCCAGCGTTGTTGCACCGATGCACTGAATTTCACCGCGGGAAAGAGCCGGCTTCAACATATTGGATGCATCTACAGAACCTTCTGCGGCGCCCGCACCTACCAGAGTATGCAGCTCATCTACAAAAAGAATGACGCTTTCATTTTGCATGATTTCTTTCATGATGCCTTTTAAGCGAGCTTCAAACTGACCACGATACTTTGTCCCGGCAATCAACGAACCCAAATCAAGAGACACCACTCGTTTTTCAAAAAGGGTATCGGGAACTTCACGCTCAACTATCAATTGCGCCAAACCTTCAACGATCGCAGTTTTTCCGACGCCCGGCTCACCAATCAGAACAGGATTGTTCTTGGTGCGACGGCTCAGTATTTGGATAACACGTTCAATTTCTTTTGCGCGTCCGATTATTGGGTCGAGCTTGCCATCCAACGCCATCTTGGTCAGGTCGCGACTGAATTCATCCAGAGTCGGGGTTTTGCCGACTTCCCGATTGGCTTCGGTGGGCTCTTTAAACATTTCAACAATTTTTTCACGGACATCGTCAAAGAACATTCCAAAGCTGTTGAGCACTCGGCAAGCCACACCCTCTTTTTCTTTCAAGAGGCCTAAAAGAAGGTGCTCGGTGCCAATATAATTATGATTGAGTGATCGTGCTTCCTCCACCGCGAACTCCAATACTTTTTTAGCACGCGAGGTAAATGGAATATCGCCGATGATCAGTGAATTGGAGCTTCGAGGTAAGCTTTTTTCCAGTTCTTTTTTCAACTGGGTCAAATCTACTCCGCTTTTTTGAACAATGGCTACAGCGATGCCACCACCATCTTTGATTACACCTTGTAAAATGTGTTCTGTTCCTAAATATTCATGGCGGTAGAGTTCTGCTTCCTCGCGAGCGAGGATGATAACTCTACGCGCTCTCTCAGTGAATCGTTTAAACATGATTCAACATTCCTTAAAAAAAGCGGATTTATAATGTGAAAGAGGCCTGCATTCAATTTCAATGCAGTGCAACATCCCTGTTTTATATTCTGGTTTACGCCAATAATATCTTAACAAATGATTTCAATTATATAAAGGTTTTATTTGGAACCCGGTCAAAACACATAAACCACCATTAACAAAGGGGTTGTTCCGGCCCAAATGGTCTTACCAAAACCTCAAAATCTGGACACTTTCACCCTTTTTATCGGTATATTTTTCTCATTACTAAAGGCAAACCAGAATTAGCTCCAGGAAGGCAGAATGCTTTATTTATCAACTATAACCAGCATCTTTATGAAAGCAGATAACGGCGGCCGTGGTACTGGGTGGAAAAAACTCATTGGCATCCGTTAAAGTCACTCCCAAATCTTCTGCTCCAAGGGCATTCCAGATAATGTGATTGCCCTTCAAGTTTGTCAAGGCCGGGTAACCCGGACTGTACCTTTGCCCACGATTCTCCTTTTTATATCCCGCTCTGGTTCGTAGCAACTGGTGAATATATTCCGCCATATCTTCAGCAACCCTATCGCTCAACCCTTGTAAATATAAGGCCGATTCGCTTTCGTTCTGCTCTTTGAATGATTTGACCCCCTCCTCCACTCCGACACCGGCAGTGGTGATTTGCAGACCAATCGCATCTAATTGACCCGATTCCACGGAATGAAAATACTGGCCCACAGAAAATATATCTTTTCTGCCCTTCCCAATGCACAAGTCAAAATCAAGTCGTCCCAGTTCTTTATCTCTTTTTTCGGATTCGTAAAAGATCACCTCATCTCCATCTGCCTGGGCTGGAAAAAGTCCAAAGCGAGCCTTGGGAATGATCCAATGATTCTGTTCGGCTTTTTCAATCCATTCTTTTTCCAACCTTTGTAACTGGTCGACGGTGATCCCTTTTTGAATCCAACTCGATTTTTTTCCGAACTTCCAATTTAAGGAGTAAAGACTTTTCCTATCCAAAGACAGTTTATGCAATTTAAACTCAACCTTTTGGATTCCATAACCTTCTGCAGGAACTTCATGATGGCGAAAACTTATTTTTCTTCTGGGCAGAGTTCCCAATAGTTTGTCCTTCTCTTCTTGAATGCCTTTCGCTTTCTGGTATTGGATGAGCAATGCCTGTTGATTTTCCTTTAACAAAACCGGCCGCTTTTCTTTATCCATCAAGAGTCCCATCGTGTTGACACCATCCATACCACTGTCGCAATAAAAAACATTGTCAAGAATAGCGTCAGTATCACCCCCTCCTTGCATGGCAACATAACCCGCATGCCTCAGGTTGACAGGGGCTCCACCAATGAGTACGGGAATTGAAAATTTTCCCTCAGTCAACATGCGCGCAACGGTAATCATATGATTAGAGGTTTGTACCAAAAGAGCGCTCATGCCAATGGCATCTGCTTTCTCAACGCGTGCCGTTTCAATAAACTTTTCCAAAGGCACCTGCACACCCAGATCAACCACCCGGTAACCGTAATTTTCTAGAAGTGTCTTAGCCAGATCTTTACCAATGCTATGCACATCTTGATATACCGTGCCGATCACAACGACACCCTTATAATCAATCGCAGCGCCCGGCTCTACACCACTTTGAAAACGCATGAATGCTTCAAGAAACTGCATGACATTGCGCATCACATCTGCACTTTTCAATAAATGTGGCAGGCTCACTTCGCCACGACCAAACGCATCCCCCAGCTCACGCATGGACTTCATTAGATATCCACTGATGAAACTCAACGGTTCATGCTTGTCAATAGCCTCTGCAACCTCGGTAACAATTTTGTCTTTATAGGGAAATTCTCCGCCTTCTTTTTCTATGACTCCTTCCTGCTTTTGTTTGAACCCATCTTTAATTTTCTGACAAATACTTTCTTCTAAAGAAAGATCGTCGTAATCGATTTTTTTAACCTGGGTCCCGGTTTTTTTTGTCTGCGCTATTTGTTCCAGCTCTTCAAACGCAGTCATGTCACGATCAAGAATCACTTTTCGAGCCAATACCACATCGCTTTCGGTAAGGCTTTCGAGCGGCACATAGTGATTGGGATTCAATATGGCGCAATCCAATCCCACCTTTCTAGCCTCATCCAGAAAAACGCTGGTCAAAACTTTTCGCATATAAGGTTTCGAAGCCAAACCATTGGTCAGATTACCAACGCCAATGCTCGTTTTTAAATAGGGATGAATCGCTTTAATTCGCGGAAGACACTTTAAGGTTTCAGCGCAGAAATTGAGCCCTTCTACCGACTCCGAGCCGATGGGGTAAGCGTTGACATCCATAAGAATCTGATCGGGAGTTACATTGTGTTTTTCTTTTGCCTGCTTAACAATTTCTGCAGCCAATTCATATTTTTCATCCGCAGTCTGACCGGGCCCTTCGGGCCCATTCACCAAGGCCACATAAACCGGATGATGCTGACGGGTAATCGACAAAACCGCATCCAGCTTGCTCACTCCCTTTTCATATTCTTCAAGACTGATGGAATTGATAATTGGCCTTCCGGGATAAAACTCGATAGCCACCTGCAACGCTTCAACAGAAAAAGAATCGATACACATGGCTCCCTTGAAGTCACTGGTGGTCTCATAGATCACCTGCGGCAAAACCTTTTCTGTTTCGACAATGTTGCTGTCCATGCAAACATCAATGATGTCGATACCCAGATCTTTTACCTGTTCTTCAACAACCTCTTCCAAAACTGCCATCTGAATTTCATCGTCACGTTCCACCGCTTCACGGACTTTTTTACTTCCGCGCACATTTAATCTTTCACCTATTCGAATCAAAGCTTCAGAACTGTCTAGAGGCATGGCCTCTTGCGGACCAGAAACAAAAACTTTATTCGCTATTTCATTCTTGCCGGGAACCAATCCCTGCAAACGTTTCGATATTGAACGAATATGTTCCGGCGTTGTGCCACAACATCCGCCAATAATTGAAACTCCAAAATCTTTAACGAAGCGTTCTACATAATCCGCCATATCCTCCGGTACGAGCTTGTAACAAGTCTTGCCGTCTTCTGAAACGGGCTGACCTGCATTGGGCACAATGGAAATGGGTAAACTGCAAATCCGGCTCAATTTTTCCACTGTTTTTTCCATCAGCTCCGGACCCGTATTGCAGTTGATGCCAAAAGCAGAAATACCCATGCCTTCGACAGCCACAAGCGCCGCATGAATATCGGTATTGAAGATTTGCATTTTTGAAAATCCATCCACCGTCACCTGGGCAATGATGGGAAGTTTTTTACCTGCCTCTTCAAACGCTTTATTGGCACCAATAATCGAGGCCTTCAATTCCAAAATGTCTTGTTGCGTTTCGAATAGCAGGACATCGGCACCACCTTCTATCATCCCTTTTACTTGCAGGAAATTGTTGTCAACAATCTGATCCCAATTGGCTTTATTGAGATCGGCTTCGGTTTTAGAAAGAACATAATTGGAGGGACCAATGGAACCGGCCACGAACAACGGCCGACCATCGTATTCAGGGTCACTTTTATATTTTTCAATTGCTTTTTTTGCGATTCGGCAACCTTCCACATTCAAGTGGTGCGTTATGGCTGCATAATCCGACTTTTTTAAATCCAAACCCTGAGGAATGGCTTTGATATCTGTCAGATCGATTTGAGTGAAATCAAATTCCTTCAATCGCAAAGGCGATGCGCCAAAAGTGTCTGTCTCGATCAGGTTGGCACCCGCCCGCAAATATTTTAAATGGATCCCCTCAAGATCATCGGGACGCGAAAAAATCAATAAATCGGTCAGCATCTTGAAAGCCGCACCGCCGAATGCTGCATCATCCAATTCCAGGTTCTGCACCATGGTGCCCATGGCACCATCAAGAACGAGAACCTGCTTTCCTAACACACCCTCAAATTTCATATAAAACTCATTAAACGAATTTAAAAACG
>CAZECX010000076.1:9335-16822 GCA_964510965.1 uncultured Nitrospina sp.
AACTCATTTTGTTATTATAAAATTGGCACAGGCTGGTTATCACTAGAAGTCGAAATCAAAAAAAAGCTATAAAAACTTAAAAGAAGAGGCCCATCCTATGGGCTCAAATTACTAGGAAATCGTTAGGTTTTCAATGACATTATTATAAATTTCCTTGCTAACAGAACAGAAGTTAAGAGAGCTATAAATTTACACCTCAGCTTTTTTCGGTTTTTCCGGTTTGACACCAAAAACTCGTTCCATAAAACCCGGTCGGTCTTTGGCGCAACGGAAACCAATATCTTTTTTATTGGCGAGAGGATTGAGATGTTCGCGAAAAGAGGCGCGGGATTTCATAGCCACCACCTTTTGAAAATCTTTTTTATTAAAGTGCCCCACACCCATATAGGACATGCCGCGCACGATATAATGTTTCTTATCAAAAGCTGCCGATTTGTATTTGCTGTTCGGGTAGGGCAGATAATAATCCCAAACCCATTCCCAAACATTGCCGACCATGTCATGCACTCCATAAGGACTGGCGGCCTTGGGAAAACTGCCCACAGGCATTAACCCCCTCCCGGTTTTATTTCTTGGCGAAGTCGCCAGGTTGGCAATTCCTGTTATAAAATCATCTCCCCAGGGATAAATGAACCCGGCGCGTCCTCGTGCCGCTTTTTCCCATTCCATTTCATTGGGCAACCGCTTGCCCGCCCATTCCGCATAAGCTGCAGCATCGAAAAAACTGACATGAGTCACTGGAAAATTATCTTCCCCTTCAGGAAACTTCTGCCCCCGCCAGATCCGAGGGGGTTTATGGTCTGTCGCCTGGCAAAAAATATAGTATTGTAAATTCGTCACCTCGTATTGATCGATGTAAAAGCCGGGAATATCCGTCCGTCTTTCGGGAGACTCATCGGCATACCAGGGTTTGTCGAGTCCTAATGAAAGTGCGTGTTTTTCCGAGTCCTCTTCATTCGTACCAATGGTAAACTCACCTGATGGAATATAGACCATTCCCTCAGGCACATTTTCAAAACACCCCGTTAGAAAAAACGGGAAAAGAATTAAAAATAAAAAAACCAGGTTTTTAGCTTTTTTAAACATGAATTCTGAAACTCTAACATCTGTCCCTATAAGTGATTTAGACCGGGAAAACAGGTTGACCGATTTTTCTCTTAATCCAACCGGATGTCCCGAAAAATTATTGGACTCCGTAAAAGAGGTCGGCATACGCCATCCTATAAGCATTTGCTCTGCGAATAAACCTTATAAAATTATCAGCGGCCATAAACGTGTACAGGCAGCTATCAAAGCGGGTCTCACCCACATTCCTGCATTTTTTGTCCCAACCATGGATGGCGCCCTGGCACTGAACCTGAAAGAAAACTTTGCTCAAAGACATTATAGCGATATTGAAAAAGGATGCATTCTCAACAAACTCATTGCAGAAGGAATTCAAGAAGAAACCATTCTGGATTTATACATGCCCCTACTGGAATTGGAACGCAGTAAAAAGATTTTTCAAGATCTTAATTCTGTCGAAAAAATAAGTCCTGAATTACAAAAATTATTGCACCGGGCAAACGTACCCGTCAAAGTTTTTCAAATTTTCTTCGCATGGGAGAAAGAAAACCAGGAAGCTGCAGAAAAATTTTTTTCCGTTACGCGGCCCGGTGTGAATAAATGGCGTGACCTGCTTGAGTTAGTGGAAGAAATATCAAGACGGGATAACCTATCTCCAAAAGAAATTTTTTCCTCCCCTGCCACAATCGAAACTCTCGAAGAAAAAGATCTCACGCCGCCCCAAAAATACGATCGGGTTTTTCAAGCATTGCAGCAAAAAAGGTATCCCGTTTTATCCGACCTGAAAAAACAGGTGGCACGTGCGCTTGATGAAATGAAGCTGGATGACAAAACCCGATTCAAATATCAGGAAGCTTTTGAAAGCGATGAGATGAAGCTGGAATTAAAGTTTCGTGACGAAAGAGAACTGTCTCAACAAGTCGAAAAAATATTTCAAGCCCTGCAATCCGGCTCGGTCGAAAAACTTATTAAAGTAATAAAGGCCGTCTAGCGACGGAAGCGATGGAAGGTTTCTTAAATCCCAGAGCTAGAAGCTTGAGGGGTACTGTATCTCAGTAAAGGAATCGACCGATCTCCACCGGGCGCGGCCCGGTTAGAAGTAGCGTTTTCGGGGAGTGATGACTTTTTTAAATTCGTCGGGTCCCACTTTATATTTTTTGTAGAGCGCTTCCAGATTTTTTCGTGACTGGGCCAGCTCTTTAAGCACTTTCTGTTCCGTCAAAAACTTTTGGGCAATGATGCAATGGGTAATTGCCTTGACCCCCGACATTCTTTCATCGTAGGCTTCGCTTAAGCGCTCGTGGGCTTTGATATGTTCGGGGTTAAAGTAAACCACTTCGCGAAGCAAATCAATCTCTTCTCCTGGTTTACCGTTGAATCTTAAATCCATACTGATCTGGAAAAGGTTTTCTGCCAATGCGTCGTTAGCCGTTTCGTTATCGGGGCTCAACTCCACCGCTTTTCGAAGGGGGTTTTCCGCCGGTCGATATCTTTTAAGTTTCATCAATGCAGCTCCTAGCTTGTAGTAACCTTCGGCACCGTGCTTTGGGCTGTTCTTGATGGCCTGACGCAGAGGTACAATACAATCCTTATATTTTTTCAACTTAAAATAAAGCATACCCAGCCTGAGGTTGGGCATGGCAGCCGTCGGGTCAACCGATACCGCCTCTTTATAATGTTTGATGGCTTTTTTTGTATTTTTCAATTTGCTGTAAACTTCGCCGAAGTTGTAATGGGCTTGCACCGTCAGGTTCTTATCAAAGTTTAAAGCGTCTTGAATTTTACCCAAGGCTTCTTTGTAACGTCCCAACTCGGTATAGCAAATTCCCATAGATAAATGTGCCGGACCAAAATTCGGGATGATCTTCACCGCTTCCTTAAAATGATTTTCTGATTCCCGTTGATTTTTCATGCGCCCATAGGCAGTGGATAAATTGGAATGGACCTGGCTGAGGGCTTTCTTTATGATTTCGCTTTCTGGATTAAGCCGCATGGCTTCCTTCAGGTGCTCCAAAGCATCGTCATCGCGACCCATTTCCATTTGCGCTCGACCCAAATGCAAACGGGCACTTTTATATTCGGGTTCTTTATTCACTACTTCACGTAAGGGTGGGATGGCTTCACCGTAGCGATGCATTTCCATATAAATTTCGCCTAGGTCGTATAGAATTTGAATATCTTCCGGATTTTTCTGTAATGCCTCTTTGAGTCTGTCTGCTAATGCCTTGAGTTCTTCAGGACTGCGTACTTCAGCTTCTTCTTCTGCAGGGCTGTCTTTACCCCAGCTCAAAAGTTTTTCAACAATCCCTTTAAGCCAGTTCCGCAACTTATTCATGATTATTCAATTTTTTTCGTGTTTTTGGGAAATGTTAAAGAAACTATAGTAAAAGGTAAGAAAGGTTTCAACCTCCCACTAGCATGGGAAGCTAGGAAACCAATTTGAGGATATCGTGATGAACTTTAAAATAAGGCCTAATAGCAGTCATTTACAGGGGAGGGCAACCGGCCGTTTGGCCGCTAGCGGCGGAATTTGGTGACCAGACTGCGTACCGTGTCTATTACTCTATTAACATCAGATTCAGACATTTTGGGGTACAACGGAATAGAAAGGATGCGCTCGGAATAGTTCGAGGCGACGGGATAGTCTTGTGGCTTGGTGTTGAAATTTTTCACATAAAAGGGTTGCAGGTGCAAGGCAATATAATGGACAGCCACCCCAATTCCCGATTCCTGCATGGCATCAAGGAACCCATCACGGTCAACCGTCAACTGTTCAAGGCGCAATGCAAGAATATAAATATGATGGGCATGCTCGATTTCCTCATGTCGGCCCAGTGGTTCTAATTCAGGAACATCGGCGAAACCCCGATCATACATAGCAACGTATTTACGACGGAGTTCCAAAAACGAGTTAACTTTTTTTATTTGATGAATTCCAATCGAGGCATTGATGTCGGACATATTGCATTTATGCCCCGCCATTTTTTGCTCCCAATGGGTATAACCCGCTTTCCCATACCGCTTCCAAGCGTCACGACTGATTCCCTGCAAACGCATGACTTGGAACTGCTCTGCCAACTCATCGTCATCGGTGACGACCATTCCACCTTCACCTGTAGTTATATTTTTATTGGCGTAAAAACTGAATGAGGTGGTGTTTCCCATGTTGCCTACCTTTTTTCCCTTGTATTTTGTTTCAAGGGCATGAGCCCCATCTTCAATCACTAACAATTTATGCTTTTCGGCAATGGAATTGATTGCATCCATATCGCAGGGATGCCCAGCAAAATGAACGGGTATTATGGCCCGTGTTCGTGGAGTGATTTTTTCTTCAATCTTTTTGGGATCAATCAGTAATGTGCCCGGCTCAATATCCACCAGCACCGGTTTCATTTTTTGCAGGAGAATGACGTTGGCGGTTGCAGGAAAAGTCATCGGAGTGGTAATGACTTCGTCTCCCTCAGGAAAGCCCTGCATTTCGAGTGCCAGGTTCAAACCTGCCGTGCATGAGTTTAAACCTACGGCATGTTTACAACCAATATAATTGCTGAAGGCTTCCTCAAACTTTTTGGTTTTTGGCCCTGTGGTCAACCATCCTGAGCTTAAAGTATCTGCAACTTCAAGATGCTCCTCTTCCCCCATCCAGGACTGGTGAAACGCTAAGTCAATCTTCATACTTTGATCTCATCCACTTATTTAAGGGCATGCCGGTCAGCATCTGGCATTGCCAATAAACTTTCAGAATCGAAATGCACATACTCTTTTTTCTCCCATGCATCATTATTATTTGGAATAAAGTACATGGTTCTCATTCCACCGCTAATAGAAGAGTTATCGGCTAGAACCGTAATCGCCCATTTACCGTCAACTTTTTCCCAATAATCAACATGTGGGCGGTTCATGTCAAATGATATGTCTTCGCGAACCAAAGCCGGGTTGATTCGCTCCCGACCTTTTAACATAATTTTTACCATGGCGTACTTGCCATCTTTGCTGATTGAAATTTTTTCAAGCTCATAATTTTTTACTTTAATAAAAGGATTATAAAACCATTTGTAATAACTTTGTCTAGGGAAGCCCAAGGCATCTTTTTTATTAAAATTCTTTTTAATATAATCTAAAGGTGGAAGCATTCCTCCAGAAATATGGCCCATTACTCCATTTCGATATCCTGCGACAAGCCGTCCTTCAAAATACAAAAATTCTTCAATAGACACTTCTTTTTTAAATGTAGGATGCTGAAACTGATAAGCACCTTTCAAATCGTTTTTCAATCGCTTGTTAAAATATTCTTTTTCCAGGTTCTCGAGTTCTTTGGCCTCTTTTAAAACGGCGTCTCCCATTTCTGCCCAGCTTGCATTCGCAGTTGAGAACCCACCGAGAAACACCAATCCAAATACTAAATAAACCGTTGTCTTCACAAACCTTTTCATTCTAATTCTCCTGTTCAAATATCTAGTCAATTGGCCCCAAACCGGCCCCAAATTGGTCGAAAATCACATAAATGGAATAAATCTTCGTATGACATCGTTGTCTTAACGGTAAATTCCAACTTTTAGTTTAGCCCTCTAGCGCGGGAGGCAAGAGGCCTCTATTCCTAAAGCAAACCATTCCCGACAGGTTTTCACTATATGCTCCTCAACACTTCCTCAAGACGCTGTATTGAGGATTTTTTCTGCCAACGGTTGTGTTATTCCCGGCAGAGCCATTAAATCTTCCAGCGATGCTTTTTGAATTTTTTCCAGGCTGCCGAATTGCTTTAAAAGCATCAAGCGACGTTTTTTTCCAATTCCCGGAATTGATTCCAAAGGCGACTCCAAAGTTTTCTTGGCGCGCAACTTACGGTGGTAAGAAATTGCAAACCGATGCGCTTCATCGCGAATACGTTGCATTAAAAATCGTGAAGGAGAATTTTCATGAAAAAGTACAGGTTTTTTCTGTTGCGGCAAATAAACTTCATCGGTCGCCAGATTGTTGCGAAATTTTCCTTTTGCAATACAAGCCAGGTCTACCCGATCCATAAGGTCAAGGGCTTGCAAAACATCGTGACCCGCATTCAAATGACCTTTACCCCCATCAATGAGTATGAGGTTTGGCAAGGGAGCGTTTTCTTCAAGCAAGCGGCTGTAGCGTCGAGTCATCACTTCTCTTAACATCGCATAATCATCGATTCCCTTCACGGTAGCAATTTTATAGCGACGATATTTGGACTTTTCTGCAAAGGCGTTCTCGAAGACCACCATCGATCCAACCGCATGCGACCCTGAGATATTGGACAAATCAAATCCTTCAATGACCTCGGGAAAATGTTTTAAACTCAAAGCGGTTTGCAATTCTTCCAGGGAACGAGTTCCCACTTCCCCTTTATCCCGTTCCATTCTCATTGCGAAGCTGGCATTTTCTTCTGCCATTCTTATCAGGTCGCGCTTTTTACCTATGGCAGGCACTTCCAGACGCACGCGCGTCCCTTTTTTCTCCGACAGCCAACCGGCGATTAAGTCGGCATCTTCTACGGGATGTGGCAATAAAATTTCTGCTGGCAGCATGCTCTCTTCAGCATAGTATTGTTTGAGAAATGAAGAAAGTGTCTCGTCTTCCTCCATTTCGTTTAGCGACTTCAATTTAAAAATTTTTTCTCCCAGCATTTTTCCTGAGCGAATGATCAATACCTGCGCCATGGCCTGATCTTTTTCTGAACAATAGGCAATAACATCCTGATCTTCCAGTGAAGTGGAAATTATTTTCTGCTTATCGAGAACCGTTTGCACTGCTGCTATTTTATCGCGAAGAACTGCAGCTTCTTCATATCGTGTTTCAAGGGATGCTGTTTCCATTTTTGATTTAAGGTTTTTTAGCAACGTGGTGTTTTTCCCCTTTAGAAAAAGCGAAACATCCTGCACCACTTCTGAATAGTCCTGCGAAGAAACCAAACCCGCACAAGGGGCAAGGCATCGTCCCATCTGATGGTTGAGGCAGGGGCGACGCAATGGGCTACCATCCAATTTGTCTTTGCTCTGCCGAAGTGGAAAAATTTTATAAATCAGACGAATGGTTTCGCGGACCTCCTTCACCATAGTGTAAGGCCCAAAATAAGTCGCTTTGTCTTTTTTAACGCGACGCACCACTTCCAAACGGGGAAATTTCTCCTGCGTGGTCAAACGTAAATAGGGGTAATGCTTATCATCTTTAAGCAGTACATTGTATTTCGGTTGATGCTTTTTTATGAAATTACTTTCAAGTATTAGTGCTTCGGCCTCTGTTTTTGTGGTCAAAAACTTGATATCATCGACCTTACCTAAAAACATCCGCGTTCGAGGATGAAGGTTTCGAGAGTTTTGAAAATAAGAACGCACGCGGTTTCTTAAAACCTTGGCCTTACCTATATAAAGAATTTCCGACCGGCGATCCTTCATGATATAAAT
>CAZECX010000077.1:0-16560 GCA_964510965.1 uncultured Nitrospina sp.
TGAATTAAGAGATTTATGGTGCGATAATCACAACTATTTAGGGCCTAAATGGCGTCAATATTTAGAGAGAAAGATAGAATCCCGAATCCTCAAATCTGCATGTGGGCTGGTAACTGTATCAGAACCTCTTAAGGAAGTTCTTGACTCCAAGTATTCTATTCCCTGCAAAGTTATTACTAATGGTTTTGATCCAGGGAATACACCCCATTATCCTGTTATTCCTTTCTCAGATGGCATAGTTCGTATTGTTTATACCGGGCAAATCTATAGTCATGAGCAAGATATTTCCCCTTTATTTATGGCACTTCAACAAATGGGAAAGGAGAGGGAAAAAATTCGAATTCATTTTTATGGTAGACATTTGGGTTTCACCCGACCGGCCTTCCAACCCGCTTTCCAGCTCGATTTTAGCCATTTGATTGAATTTCATGAATCTGTTAGTCACAATGAATCGTTGTCGCTTCAGGCTGGGGCAGATATTTTGCTTCTTTTTCCTGGTAAATCTCCCGCTTGGAAAGGCGTTTATACCGGGAAGCTTTTTGAGTATTTTGGGGTAAGGCGACCCATTTTATGTATTGGTAATACAGATGGGGTTGCAGCTAATCTTATTCGTGAGCGAAGAGCAGGGGTAACCCTCAACGAACCAGAACAAATAGCTTTACAGCTGCAACAATGGATCAAGCAAAAGAATGATAATAGAGAAATACCTTTTTTGTCTGATGAAGTGGGAAAAGGATTTACTCGAAAAGAATTAACTGAAAAGCTGATCGAATTTTTCCAAACCTGCCTGAAAAAATGAAGCTTTTATTAAAGCAATTGCCCCCATCATCCTGGAAAAATGGCAAGACTCAATTGTTGTATTTATCCTTCAAAATCTTCCATTTGGCAAAAAAGTACTAACGGATTCTCTAAAATTATTCGTTAAGAATAATTACGGTTTATCTGGTGTGAATCTCATTGAGTGGATTAATTAAGGATATTGGTTTATGGGAAAAACTTTGATGCTACTACTGGGCATTATTTTTCTAGTGTTGGTGCTTGCAACCCCATCGGGAGTAACTGCTTGGTTTGACGGTTTACCCTGGGTCAATGGTTCAGAGACATTGACTTTATCGGTTATCGTTCCTTTTTTGCTCGCTTTGGGCTGGAGGTTTCTATTCTTACGAATAACTATTTTGTCATTAGTGGCATTATTTTCCCTTAAAATTATATTGTTTGTAGGCAGCCCCGTCGGCGGTTGGTTGGTTAAACTATACCCCAATGTAACGCCAGAGCAGGTGTCTCGTCAGATATTTTTTAAAAAGCCAGATGGTGATAGTTGGATAAGGACTTATGCCACGTCTTGGAATCCACAAGCTTCGGGTGTTCTAAAAAAACCCTGGACTGAAAAATTAGACTTTCCATTAGACTGGTTTCTACCGAGCCTTTCTTGCAAAGATACCGAGAACAAACTAATCACAATGGCTACAGAGGCAAACCCGAAATATTGCTTCGATGATTTGAAACCTATTCTTGAGATAAATGGTGCTGTTTTTCTTCCAAAGGGGAATAGGTTTTCTATTGTTGCAGAGGGGGTTCAAGAGGGCAGTTTATACGCAACCAATGATAGTGGCGAAAGTTTCGTTCTTTTGCCGGCAAAAAACTCAAATGAGGCTGGCCTGAAGCAGTACCAGCTTCCGAAAGACGGATTGTGGCAGATAGCGGGGAAGCTTACTTACAAAGGGGTTAATTGGTCGCTTATTCCAACGCTTATTTCGGATGAGGGAGAAACGACCTCTGATTTAGGCCGAGATATTCTTTGGCAAGATGGTCCCGAATTGACAGAGAAAAAAAATATGATTTGGTTTTATAAAATGCTCAGCCATTTCATTGATTTTGGGATTAGTTTTTTCTTATTGGTTTGGGCTATTTGGACTGCACGTGGGTTGGTGAAAGAGCAGGTGCTCACTTTGCCTCTAGCTTTCTTCAGTCTTTTAGCTGTATTTATTTCCTCAGTCGTAGGGCCAATAGTCAAAAGTATTTTAAGAGGTGTAAATTTAAGTGATCCCACCAACATTTCTCATCTTGGTGTTTCAATAATTATTGTAAGTATGGGTTTAATTTTCTGGGTTGTCTGGAAACGAGATTCCAGAAATTTTCAGCCAGAGCGAATTACAAAATCTGTTTTTTTGTTTTATGGGGTCGCGATGTTTCCATTTTTCTCCCATATTTGGCGCCACACACTGGGTAAAATGACATTATGGAGCCCCGGGGATGATTGGGCGTCATACCAGGGTTTTGCCCGAAAGATTGTAGTAGAGGGGGAATGGCTCAATGCGGGAGAGGGGGTTTTCATTATGCAACCTCTTTACCGATATTTTGTTGGAATTTACCATTTGTTGTTTGGGCAAAGCCCCTTTGTTCAGTATATGGCGGATGTATGGTGTGTGCTGGGCGCGACCACCCTTATCGCCAGTTTGGCTATGAAGCTTCGAATATCAACTCTCGTAGTATTTGTCGGCAGTATTGTTTACTTGACGACCAATTTGATGGGGGGATTTCGTTATCATATTGGAAGAGGATTAATAGAGCAACATTCTATGATTTTCATGATTCTCGCAGTATGGCTTCTGTACGGTTCACGTGAAGAAAACTTTTTAAGAACCATAGGGGCAGGTATCTGTGGTGTAATTGGTTACTGGCTCCGTCAGGATCACTTGATAGTAATTTCATTGCTTGTATTTTTAATTATCGAGCCAACCTATGGATCGGTGAGAGAAGTTTGGCGATCCTATTGGCAACAAGTCCAGACTTACTGGAAACGGGGATTCACATATTTTGGAATTATTTCTTTTGGATTCCTTTTAATGTGTTTCCGTAACTGGTGGGTCGGTGATGTATTTGGTCCCTCCGTTAAGAATCATGTGATCTTAGAAGGGTTTGATATTCATGCATTTTACCTAAGAATGAGGCTTATGCTTACCGCGAGCCATGATACTCCATCCCTCGCCACGCTTATTTTGTTGCCAGGGGTGCTTTTTGGACTCTTAGCTCTTATCTGGCGCCCAAAATTTTTAAAGGCTTATCCCTTGGCATTCGGTTGGGCATTTATAGGAATTTTCCTGCCTTATGTTTTTTTTGGTAACCCTGGTTATGCGCCTCGAAAGAGTATCCATTTGCTACCGATGGCACTCCTTTCGACAATGATTATTTTTAACTATTACTCAATTAAGATTCCATTTTTGAAGGATCATATCGATAAGAAATAACATTTATGATAATTATAAGATTTCTTCTTTAGTTTTCATGTCTGATTTCCCTTGGTAGATATTATTGATGGTTATGATTGAAGACTTTGTGTTTCATATTGCACCTTGCAAGCAATCTTTGATTAAAATAAACTGTTAAAGAAAGAATGTAAGTTGTTTGACTAAATTTATAGGGTTCGCATTATTTTCTCTAAAAAACCTCGGATGATAATTGTTCTAATCATCCGATTATTCCCAGTAAACTTATGAATGGAGCGAGTGGTATTAAATTAGAGCTGCAAAAGTTGGAGAAAAGCACGATTCTTTTAGGAAGAAGATCGATGCCCCTCCAGTTGGTTCTTTTTGTGACATCGCGATGTAATATGCGTTGTGACCATTGTTTTTATTTGGATGAAATTAACGATTCTTCCAGGACGGAACTTTCTCTAGAACAAATTGAGACTTTAGCAAAAGAAATTGGAGGTCTCCATTGGATAGCTCTCTCAGGTGGAGAGCCTTATTTGCGCAAAGATCTTGTTGAGATTATCCAGGCTTTTTATAAACATTCCCGTCCGAATATAATGTCCCATGTGACCAACGGCTATTACCCGGATCGAATTTCTGTTATGACGAGGAAAATGGCCGATTCTTGCCCAAAAAGTAAAAACTTGGTCATATTTTCTTTGGATGGATTGGAAGAAACCCATGAGCAAATTCGTCATTCACCGGGGAGCTTTGGGAAAGTGAAGGAATCCATCCAGGCTACTCAAAAACATCAGAGCGAATACCCGAATTTAGAAACCGGGGTTGTTATTACTGCACAAGAAAATAATCGGGAAGAACTGATACCACTCATTGAATATATTGAGAGTAAATTAATGCCAGATGGCATTTATATCAATTTACAAAGAGATCATACCCAGCCTTCAAATGTATTGGTGGACCCCCTAACATTAAAGCATTACCAGGAGGCGGTGGCTTTTTACGAAAACCTGCGAGCTAAAAAGAACTTAAAGAAAAGTAAATTGTTGGATCGTCTCCTCGATGGAAAAAACAAGTTGCAGAAAAAAACCATTGTAAAAATAGCCAAAGAGAATACTTATCAACTTCCTTGTCTGGCAGGAAAAATTTCCGTGGTCGTTGATGAATTGGGAAATGTGTATGCTTGTGAATTGTTGAAGGACCCTATAGGTAACTTGGCAAACCAGAGTTTTAAGGAAATTTGGTTTGGAAATGAAGGTGTTAAGCTTTCGAATTCAATCACTGAAAGCAAATGTTATTGCACGCATGAGTGTGCCATGTCATCCAGTATTCTATTCAACCCACCTAAATTAGTTCAAAGTGTGATTTCAGGTATGTTGGGTTAGGTTTAAGTGATTATGGAAAAAGATTTGTCTATTATATTCCCTTCTTTTAATTCGGGGAGCCTTTTAGTTCGATGTTTGGAATCTGTTGAGCTAGAGTTGAAAGATCGAAAAAGTCAATATGAAATCTTGGTTGTTGATTCCTCTCCAATCAGTCCTGAGCTTCCTAATTTTAATAATTTAAAATTACTCCACTCGAATGTTCAGCTTTTCCCATCTGAAGCAAGAAATTTAGGGGCGCGCATGGCCAAGTACCCTATTCTTGTATTTATAGATTCTGATGTGGAACTTTTGCCGGGGGCTCTTTCTAAATTGGTTGATGGTCTTAAAGATAATAATACAGTTGTGGGAGGTGTTTATGAAGCCAACAACCCCAGCACTTCACCGATTTCAACCTTTCAGGATTTATTTCTCCTTTATAGGTACGAAAATATTCCTCCCGCTAGAAACTTTTTTTCTTCTGCCCAATTTGCGGTGAGTAAGGAAAACTTTCAGAAAGTTGGAGGTTTTTCAGAAAACCTGCAATCTTATGAAGATGTTGACATTAGCTTTAAATTTCAGAAAAATTTTTTAAAGGCCTATGTTTGTCTGGAGAGCAAAGCTTATCATTTGAAAAGTTTTAATCTAAAGTCGATATTCCTAGATTATTATTATAAGAGTAGAAATATGATTTATTATCGACTGCAAAGATTAAATGACTTGCATTGGTGTGATACGTTTCTTCCTTCCAGACTTAGGTTGAGCTATTACCTTGTGTTCTTCTACATAGCTTTATTTGCAATGATGGCTTTCCCAAATGGACCCATATCTATGTCCTCAAAGGTAATTACATTAAGTCTTTTGGTGGTTGTGGATATTGCACTGCTTTCTGATTTTCTGCGTTTTATATTGCGAGAAACCCGGCGCCCGATCTCGGTGTTGAAAGCCTTTCTGTTTTTTAAAGCGACCACCCTGCCAATAATCTTGGGATCTTTGAGAGGTTTTTACAGTTTTTTAAGAAAAGACGAATCTTTTTTAAATAAAATAAAGGCTACTCCCGATATTGTTTCTACAAACACTGCTCACTACCCGGAAAGCTGAGTTTTTATTGGTTTTGAATGGGTCTCCTGACAATTAAAAATTAATAGTAGTTTTCTCTCCTTTTAATTAGCTTCTGAAAACTTATTTGCTTTGTTTAGCATTTATCTACTAAATTGGATTGTGAATTCATGCCGGTAGTAAGAAGGTTTTCCTTAAGGGTTAGGACAAATTTATGCCTAATATTTTTTAGGCATTTTGAGGTCAATACCCTTACAAAGAATTGAATTTGCGTGAATAGTAACTGTATTTTTCGTATTTGCTAACATGACAAACCAAAACCCTTGTCATGCAAGAGAGAGCTTTATGAAATTTTATGATGTGAGCTTATTGATCTCAGATGACATGCTTGTATGGCCTGGAGACCCGGGTGTTTCTATGAGCCTAAGGAACAGCCTGAGTAAAGGTGACCAGGCTAATGTTACTCAAATACAAATGGGGGTTCATACTGGAACTCATATTGATGCCCCCTTTCATTTTGAACCAGAAGGGCGGTCTATTGATGAACTGCATATGGAAACCTTGATGGGCCCCTGCAAAGTAATTGAAATGCTTGAAGTTAAGGGAGCAATTGGTGCCTTTGAACTAAAAAATATTGATTTTGAAGGTGCTTCTCGAATTTTATTTAAGACAAGGAATTCAAAATGGTGGGAATTAGGGGAGAAAGAATTCCAGGAGGAGTTTGTTTATCTTGGCGAAGATGGGGCCAAGTTCTTAATTGACCAAGGTGTCAAACTGGTTGGCATTGACTATTTATCAATAGAGAGTTTTGCAAGTTCTGAAAATGCGGTGCATCATTTATTGCTTCGAAATGAAGTGATTATTGTTGAAGGCCTGAACCTCAGTAAAGTTTCTAGTGGAGATTACGAATTGATAGCATTACCTCTCCGTCTCAAGGGTGCGGATGGCGCACCTGCACGTGTAGTTCTGAGAAAGGAGTCTTATTTAGCAAAGCCGAAATAGGGCAATAGAATCATTAATGGCCAGCATTGGTAAAGTGATTCAAAGGAATATTATGGTAACAAGATTTTAAAGATTGAAAAAGAGGGGAGCGGGAAATGAAATTTGGAATTATTGGATTGGGGAAAATTGGCGGGAACCTTTCGCTTCAAGCCATAAGGAAGGGACATCAAGTTACGGGGTATAGCCTGTCATTGGAAGAATTAAATTTCTTCAAATCTAAAGGATTGGAATCCGCTGATTCGATCCATAGCCTTGTCGAAATGCTGGATCCTCCTCGTATAATATTCCTATACATCCCTCATGGGGAACCGATTGATGATGTGTGTGAAAAAATTATCCCATATTTAAAATCTGGAGATGTATTGATTGATGGAGGAAATTCTCACTGGCAGGATTCTGTTTCCCGTTACAAAAAATTTAAGGATCAGGGGATTTACTTTCTGGATTGCGGAACAAGTGGGGGTGTCGAGGGAGCTATTAACGGTGCCTGTTTTATGGTTGGTGGAGATATAGAGGCTTACGAAATCGCAAAACCAATTTTTAAAGATCTCTCTGTGCCGGAAGGATGTATGTATGTAGGTCCTGCGGGTTCCGGGCATTTTACTAAATTGATACATAATGCAATTGAGTTTGGAATGCTTCAAGCTATAGGCGAGGGTGTTGCTCTCCTTAAAGCTTCTGATTATAAATTAGATTTGCCTGAGATCATGTCTAACTGGTCTCATGGATCAGTGATTCGGGGTTGGTTGATTGAATTGATGGAAAAGGGATTGCGTGAGAATAAATTTGATGAATTGAGTGATTATGTTGAAGATACGCGCGAAGTACGATGGGCAGTAGAGTTTGGGCTCAAAAAAGAGGTATGGATTCCAGTCATAGCTCAAGCTGAACTTGCGCTATACCGAAGCCGTGATTCTGAAAATGTGTCTGCTAAGTCAGTAGCCTTAATGCGAAACGGATTTGGAGGTCACCCCCTTCATAAAAAGAAAACCTAATAACAGGTCAAATTTAATCGTAATTTTATTGCCCTTCAAAACGAGAATACAAAAGGCTCTCGATAATCCCCCTTCCCGAAAGTAACATCTTTCATTTCATATTCAGAGTTGGTTTTCCCGTATATATGTTTGTTGCAATATGTTTTGCAAGGTTGAATGTGAGGTCAACTTGGTAGATAAAAGAAAGTATTCCCTGGGTGTAGATTTTGGAACAGAATCTGCGCGGTGCTTGACGGTAGATATTGTGTCAGGAGAAGAAAAGGCTATTGCTGTTTCGCAGTATGCAGATGGGGTTATTTCCAAAAAAATTCCTGGAACTTCAATTGTTTTAGAAAATAATTGGGCTCTGCAAAACCCGGCCGACTGGTTAAGTAGTTTAAGAGAGGTTATTCACCAAGTACTAAAGGAAGGAAATCTGGCCCCTGAAGAGATTGTGGGATTGGGAATATCTTTTACCTCATGTACTGTTTTACCTACTAATGAGGATGGCACCCCATTGTGTTTTTTGGATGTTTGGAAAAACGTCCCGCATGCATGGCCAAAATTATGGAAGCATCATGCCGCGCAGCCTGAAGCTGATTTGATCAATAGCTTTTCAAACCTAGAACAGGAGCCTTGGTTGAAACGTTATGGCGGGCTCATCTCATCCGAATGGCTATTTCCTAAAGCCTTACAAATTCTTAGGGAGTCTCCAGATTGTTTTGCTGCGGCTCAACGTATTATTGAGGGCGGGGATTGGGTAGTTTGGAAACTTACCGGCAAAGAAATGCGAAGTGCGTGTCAAGCAGGGTATAAAGCTCTATGGAGTGAAAAAGAAGGTTATCCTGCAAATTTGTTTCTGGAAAAACTGGGCAAAGGGTTCAGCCAAGTAATTGACAAACTTGGGGAGAAGGTTTACCCAGTGGGCACTTGCGCTGGTAAATTGACTACAGAAATTGCTTCAACATTAAACCTCCTCCCTGGGACACCAGTAGGAACATCTATTATTGATGCCCATGCTGCAATGGCAGGTGCTGGTGTCGCATCTGCGGAGAAAATGGTTATGGTCTTGGGAACTTCCACTTGTCATATTTTGGTTTCAAAGGAAGAGGTCCTTTTAGAAGGTGTTGCAGGAGTAGTTAAAGATGGAATCATTCCTGGTTATTATGGGTATGAGTCGGGACAGTCGGCGGTCGGAGATATTTTTGCATGGGTGATGAATTATGGGCTCCCAGAAGGATATTATAATGAAGCGACTCAGCTTGGAGTAACGCTACATGATCTATTAATTGGAAAATGCATGAATCAAATGCCCGGTGAACATGGTTTACTGGCTTTAGATTGGCTCAATGGCAATAGATCTGTACTCATGAACTCCGATCTCAAGGGTCTTTTGATTGGATTGACTTTAAATACTAAACCTGAAGATATTTACCGGGCAATGATTGAGGCCACTGCTTTTGGTACACGGTTGATTATCGAGGTCTATAAAAGTAGCAGAATAGAAATTAATGAACTCTATGCCTGTGGGGGTCTGGTATCGAATGAATTTCTGTTGCAAATTTATTCAGATATTACCGGGTTAGAAATAAAAGTGGCTGCTTCATCTCAAACAACTGCTTTGGGAGCAGCCATTCTTGGAGCTATGGCAGCAGGTTCAAAAGGGGGGGGCTACGATTCGCATAATGAGGCAATAAATAAAATGACCAAGCCGGTCCGGAAAGTGTATAAGCCCAATCCCAAAAACCAAGGAATCTATGATGAAATGTTTAAAGATTATGCTTTGTTGCATGATTTTTTTGGCAGGAAAAACCCCTCAATAATGAAAAATTTAAGGCGCCTTGTTTATTGATTTTTGGATCGCATCGTTATTTCCAAGAGCTAAATTTATTTCAGTCTTGGTCCAAAATAGCCGATATTAAAGGTAGCGATAGTTTGGTATACTACAAATGGCTTATCTAAGCCTTTATTTTATAATGCATTGCCTTCCCCAGAGTGATTCATGAAAGTCTGCCTAATCGAACCTCCTAAATTCGTTTCTCTGACGAACTTCGTTTCTACGATCAGTATGCCACCGATCGGTTTGGCATATATAGCAGCTGCAATACGTGAAGAAGGTCATGATGTTTCAATCGTGGACGCGCCTGGTTCTGCACCAAGAAATTACCATACGTTTAATGGTGAGGTCCGTGTAAGAGGCTTGACCCAAGAACAAATTATTGAACGTATTCCCTCAGATGTCCAGATTATTGGATTGGGATGTATGTTCACTTCTCACTGGGTTTATGTGCGTGAATTGGTTGGGAAAATTCGAACGTTGTTTCCCAGTAAACATATCCTATTGGGAGGTGAGCACGCTACTGGTTTCCCTGAATTTTCTTTAGAGCAAGCTCCTTTGGATAGCGTAGTCATGGGGGAAGGGGAGGAAACGATTGCTCAATTGTTGGAGCACATTGAGAAGGGCTTGCCGTTGGATGATGTTGCAGGAGTTGCTTATAAAGACTCGAAAGGGCTAATTCGAGTTAATTCCCGTCGAAAGAGAATGAAAAATATTGATTCAATAGCTCATCCCGCATGGGATTTGTTTGATATTCAACAATACAATGAAGTCAATCAGCCTCACGGATCTTCCCAGGGGAAATTTATGCCCATGCTGGCGACGCGTGGTTGCCCGTTCTCTTGCACTTTCTGTACAAGTCCCAATATGTGGACCACAGAATGGATTCCCAGAGATTATAATTTGGTTGTAGATGAGATGCAGGAGTATCAAGACAAATATGGTGTCACTGACTTTCAGTTTGAAGATCTCACTGCCATTGTGCGAAGCGATTGGATAATCGGCTTTTGTGATGAAATACTCAAGCGAAACATGAGGATCACTTTCCAGTTGCCCGCAGGAACTCGTAGTGAAGGGATTAATTTTGAGGTTGCCTTAAAATTAAAGGCAGCGGGCTGCCACGAGTTTTCATTCGCTCCAGAATCTGGTGATCCTCGAATATTAAAGGCGATAAAGAAAAAAGTCAGTTTGCCGAAAATGTTTGATTCTGCACGTAGTGCGTTAAAAGCAGGAATTAACGTGGGGTGTTTTTTTATAATTGGATTTCCTGAGGATGATTACCGGAGTGTTTTAAGGACTTATGGAGCAATCATTCAATGTGCATTGATCGGTTTCACAAATGTGAATCTTAATGCATATTCCCCTCAACCCAATACCGAATCCTTCCAAATGCTTCAAAGAATGGGGGTTATTACTGATTTTGATGATAAATACTTGATGAGTTTGTTTACTTTTCAGGATTTTGGCGCCAAGAAGGTTTCATACAATTCCCGATTTGGAGATTTGGAACTTTCTCTGATGGTTAATTTTGGTGCGCTACTATTTTATGTGATTTATTTTTTGCGCAAGCCCTATAGAATTATTCAGTTATTTTCAGATCTGGTAAGTGAGTCTTCAAGTAATAAGTCAACCAAAATGGCTAAATCATTATTCAAAGATGCTTTCACGATAATAAAAGGCAAGCTGATAAAAAGCTGAATTTCTCTGCGAGCATTAACTCTCTTGAAATATTTTCTATTAAGTTTAGCGACTTGGTATCTCGCAAAAACAACCAAATTAGATTTTTTACGAGAAATTGTTTGAAATGGATCTGATTGAGTTACTAAAAAAACAAGAACGGTTAAGGGCGGATTATTGGAAAAATGTTGACTATTTTCTCCCGATTCGTTTGAAATGGCGAGCTCAAATGGTCCGCCATTTTTTTCATCTATTTCCAGAGAACAGCATCCTCGAGGTGGGTGCAGGGTCTTGCCAATGGACACGCGAAATTTCAGAAGCTAATGGAAACCGCAATCCCATTTGTGCGGCCGTACTTAATAAAGAATTATATGAAGAAAAAAATCAGGGTTCTTTCCCTGGAAATATTGAACGAATCCATTTAGATGAATTCCCTGGAAAACTCAGTGAGCGCCGTTTTGATTTTATTGTTGGATACCATTTGTTTACGGATGAAAACGCCGGGATATTGTTATCCGAAATAAAGAAATTATTGAAACCGGGAGGGCAAATCCTGTTTTTTGATGCAAACCCCTGGAACCCGTATTACAGGATCAGAAGATTGGTTTCGAAACTATTTTCTTTTTTTAAACGGGAGGAAAGAAATGATTACCTCAACCGGGTAGATTTGTTTACCCTGCTTTCAGAGGCCGGCTACATAAAAATTAAAATTTTCCCGTATGATTTTTTATTTCCCCCGCTCCCAAAAATTCTTCTTTGGCCAGTCCAGAATCTCAGTTTGATTCTGGAAAACTTTCCTTATGTAAGAAACTTTGCCGGATCATTGTTTACTTGGGCACAGAAGCCTGCTGAAGAAAATTGGAAGCGGCCCATGTTCAGTCTGGTTCGGCACGATTGTTTTAAGGGTCGACTTACGGTGGTGGTTCCCAGTCGAAATGAAGAACTGAATATTCCTCCATTAATTGAAAACCTACATGCTTGTTATGAAGAATATATTAAGGAAATAATTATTGTCGATGATAATAGTCGGGATGGAACTGCCGAAGTAACAAAAATTTTAGCAGAAAAAGATCCTAGAATTCGATTGGTTCAACGAAGTATGCCGAATGGGGTGGGACATGCCTTAAGAGATGGCTTTGCGGCGGCGGAAGGAGATTTTGTTCTCACTATGGATTGCGACTTCCAACATATTATTCCTGATCTTACAGGTTTATTTGATGCTGTTGCTAAAGGTGCAGATGTGGCAATAGGCAGCCGGTTTTCCCGGGAAAGCGTGCTTTTAAATTATGCCTTTACCAAGATCTTGGCAAACCGCGGATTTCATATTCTCGCCAATCTTCTATTGGGAAAACACTTTCGAGACGCCACCAATAATCTTAAATTGATGAGAAAAGAGGTTCTAAAAAATTTGGTCCTCGAAGCCGATGATTTTGCTGCAAATGCGGAAACTGGATTGCAACCCATTTTACTTGGTTACAATGTTAAGGAGATCCCTATTTCATGGATCAACCGGTCGGTAGATATGGGTTTCTCAAGTTTTAATTTATTGAATACGGGCCCGAATTATTTTGTTGTATTATTCCGATTGATTTTTAGAAAATGGTTGGGCAGGGATATTGTTCGATGTTCTCCTGTAAAACAATCTGTTAAAACTTAATTTGGAAATGAAATGGAAACGGTAATTATTACAGGTTCTTCAGGTTTGATAGGTTCTGAAGCGGTTCTTTTTTTTACTGAGAGAGGCATGCGTGTCATAGGTGTTGACAATGATATGCGAAAAGAATTTTTCGGTGAAGAAGCCTCAACGGAATGGAACCGGAAGCGATTAGAGGAGGAATCCGATAATTTCCACTTTTATGCATTGGATATTCGCTCCGAGAAAGAAATGGAGGGTTTGTTTAGCAAATATGGAAATGAGATTAATCTTGTTATTCACGCAGCGGCTCAACCTTCTCACGATTGGGCCGCGAAAGATCCTATAAAAGATTTCTCCGTTAATGCCAATGGAACTTTGGTCTTGCTTGAAATGGCAAGGAGGTTCTGTCCCAAGGTAGTTTTTATACATCTGTCCACGAATAAAGTTTATGGGGATGTTGCAAACTCACTCCCCTTGGAGGAACTGGAAACACGGTGGGAGTTGGATCGAAACCACAAATTCTATGAAAAAGGGATTGATGAATCTATGGGTATAGATGATAGTAATCATAGTTTGTTTGGTGTTTCCAAGATGGCAGGAGACCTATTAGTACAAGAGTACGGACGATATTTTGGGCTAAAAACTGCTTGCTTTCGTGGAGGCTGCCTAACAGGGTCTGCTCATTCAGGAACTGAGTTGCATGGATTCCTTTCTTATCTAATGATATGTACCATGCAGAAAAGGCCTTATACCGTATTCGGGTATAAGGGAAAACAGGTCCGCGATAATATACATAGTGCTGACCTTGTGAATGCCTTGTACCATTTTTATAAAAACCCGGGGGTAGCAAAAATTTATAATATCGGAGGTAGTCGTTATAGTAATAGTTCTATGCTGGAGGCTATCAAGATGTGTGAGGATATTTCAGGAAATACTCTTTCTTGGAATTATAAAGATGAGAGCCGTTTCGGAGACCATATTTGGTGGGTCAGTGATGTCAGCCGGTTTCAAGCTGACTATCCTGACTGGAGCTACCGATATAATATGCAAGACATTATGTGTGAAATTTATGAAGGATTGCGTCAGCGTTTGAGTGCGCGGGAAAGGACAGGAAACGATTTAGTCCGGAACAAATCACAAAAATAGCAATATGAGGTTTTGGTTAATTTAACAAACTACAAAACACCGGGGTATTCCCCGTTTTGAACAAAGCTTATGAAAACTATGTTTTTTCGGAATAAAATAACTTTAGGTTATTTGATAACTCTTTCAGTGCCTAGATTTTTTTCATCAGGGATATCTTTGATAAAGCGTTTGCCTTGAGACAGGGTGTCAATTTTCCATTCGAACTGTTACCATTTTTTTACGCTGGGTGGATTGGAAATATTGAGACAATTAAATTTAACTTGAAGTAATTTAATTGCTTTTGTTTTTCTTTGTTGAAAATTCTAAAAGTAGTTGACGTAAATCATCTTTTTCAGAGCTACTTTGGGTTTTAAGGGCGCCCAGTATTTCTTCGACTTCTTTCCAAGAACAATAATCTTCTTGGGCTTTCATGATCATTGGATGTTCGGTGGGACTACTATTCTCGTCTATGAAAAGTTCTTCGTGGATTTTTTCGGCATGTTGTAGACCAATGAATTTAATTTCAATGCCAGATTCGTCCTTCGGGCTTTCTGTTGACTTAAGTTTGTTCCCAGACAAGAAAATCATTTGTTTGGCCAGACTTAATATTGAAACAGGGTTTCCCATATTTAGGATAAAGACATTACAATTTCCTCCTATGGAACCCGCTTGTATAACCAGTTGGCTGGCTTCTGAAATTGTCATAAAGTAACGTGTGGCTTCCGGGTGGGTAATTGTTATAGGGCCTCCATCTGCAATCTGTTTTTGAAAGAGTGGAATCACAGAACCGGAAGAGCCTAAAACATTTCCAAAGCGAACAATAGCAAAACTTGTTCCTTTTCCTTGTTCCTTGTTTTCTGCATCTTGCTTTTTTGAAAATCCCTGTGCGATTAGTTCTGTGATACGTTTTGTTGCGCCCATTACACTGGTAGGCCGAACAGCTTTATCTGTTGATACCAGAATGAAGTTTTTAACTTTAAACTGGATAGCCGCTTTTATGACAGTAAAGGTGCCAAAAATATTATTTATTACGCCTTCTTTGATATTGTGTTCTAAAAGAGTTACATGTTTATAGGCGGCAGCGTGATAAATTGTGTCAATTTTAAACTTAGAGATTGTCTCATCAATAAGATCTTTATTTGTGATTGATCCTAGTACAGGTGTGATGGTTACTTGGGAATTTTTTTTTGCGCAACGGTTTGATAGCTCTTGATTGATTGAATACAAACTAAGCTCTGAATGATCAAGCAAAACAAGATGTGAAGGAGAGAGAGGTAATATCTGTCGGCAAAGTTCTGAGCCAATGGATCCGCCTGAACCTGTCACTAAAACCTTTTGGTTGGTAATACAGGCCGTAAGGAGTTTTTTGTTGGGCTCTACTTCCTCTCTTCCTAATAGTTCGGTGATGTCTACCGCTTGTAGGTCGCTTATTTTTGCTTTACCGGAAGCTAAATCATTTAGCGATGGCATAGATCTTACAGAAACATTTTTGTCTTCCAAAAATTTCAACAATTCTTTCCGTTGTTTCAAAATCATGCTGGGCATTGCAAGAAGTATCTCTAATTGATTTACCTTGGCACAAATCCTTTCTATCGCCTCCCGATCTCCCAATACTTTATGGTCTTGAATGAAATGCCCTTCTAAAGATTTGTCGTCATCAATTATCCCCAAAATATTTACATCGCTTTGATGGACTAATGAGGTCGCCAGCTCTATGCCACCCATGCCCCCACCGTAAATTATGACATTTCTGATCGGCTTATTTGTCGGTTTTGTTTTTGGAGTAAGCAAGATCAATTTTGCGATTTGCCGACTTCCACCGACGTTTAGTAACAAAGTTATCCAAAAAAGTATTGGAATAGAACGGGGAAACGCAATTTCATTGCTAATAAATCGAGGGAACGTTACTTTAATGTCCAAATAAAAAGGTAGAAAAGTGGCAATGGTCAATACCCAAAGGAGAACAAGTAGACCTGTTGCCTGAAAAATTTCCACCATAGCCTTGTGCCCCATGAAGCGAACCACAGTATTATAAAAATCAAATTTGGTAAAAACAGGAATAGCAAGAATGGGGGCAGTTACAAAAAGCCAAATCTGATCGTTATTTGGCCAAAACCACATGCCGAATCGCAAAGTGAAAGCCAGCCATAGGGATAGGGTTACAAGAAAAATATCAGTAACTATCATTAATGCGCTTTTGCTTTTGCGATTGAGTTCTGCTTTTACCATGGACATGGTTCTATTATTTTATTTGGCAAAAAGAAAATTTTTGGGCGAGAGATTACTCCCTGGAAGGAAAGCTTCTGTCTGGAGATTTACTATACATTGAGCTGGAAATAATTTCAATTAATCAAAAACCTAAATTGCATTATGGTTTAAGCTTTGATAATTTTTTCAGATTTTATTTCGCTGCAAGCATTTCGAGTATCTACAACAATTCTAGATTGCTCAACAATAGCTTCGTAATTGTAGGAGGAGTGGTCAGTTAAGATAATAGCTAAATCGTATTGGTTTAGGTTTTCCAGCGGCACACTTTTTTTGCCAACAAATTGTTTGTATTCACGTACAGGCATTATTTCTGGAATAAAGGGGTCATTATAATCAACGTTGGCCCCATTTTTACTCAAGAGATCCATGATTTTAAAAGTGACTGATTCACGGTGGTCATCCACATTTTTTT
>CAZECX010000078.1:0-16487 GCA_964510965.1 uncultured Nitrospina sp.
ATCAAAGAAAACTTTTTCCCTATACCATTGTCAGAGCAAGATTGGATCTGGCTTATAAAGAGGTCGACGATATTCTCAATTTCATCGATAACGATTATCGACCACCCGCAGACAGCAACCGGCAGGATTATCCGTCGGATGTGGATCAATGGTATCGCCAAAGGTTTCCCTGGTCTTCTGCATTTCTAAAACTGGAAGATTTGCATTTCACTCTGGTAACTCTTGTTAAGGCTATGGATTCTTTTCGCACCCACGAAACTGCCAACAGTTATCATTGGACGGTTTTGTATGATTCCGTGCACAATATTGTTCAAGTATATAATAGCCTCATCCAGGAAAAGCCTGATCAGTCGAGAGACATTCATCTTAGTAGTGGGGTTGAGGTCGATTTTGATGATTTCATAAATAACTATTGGGAAAATCTCGATTTCATGATTTTTTCTCAAGCCGACTTTCCGCATAAACGACATATGGAAAGAAAAGAGTCTATAGAGGAGGCCATCAAGCAACGCATGGCAGAGGGTGAGGAACCTTTGGCTGCATTGGAGAATCTGGAGCCCAATCTGAAACCAGGTGAGGCTACTTTAAGGCTTCTAAGAAGAGATCCCGTGGAAACCCGGCTACTTGAATTAATCAGCCGCCCAGAAACAGGAAAACAATATGAAAGTCTTTATCAAAAGAATTTAGAGATCCCTGAGCACGGAAAAATTTCAGTTATTGATTCGGACTATTTAGAAAATCATAAATATTTCTCAATTCAAAATTCAAGGTAAGAAGCTAAAAAAGTCTGCTTTGCTCAAGCTGAATAAAGGTTTGGGAGGTTTAGAAGTTTTTGGTGAAGATTGGTAAGTAGCTTTTTCCCTTCCAGAAGTTTCTTCAAAGTAGTTAGAAGATTTATTTGGTGATTTTCTAAAAGAAATCTCAGCCACCTGTTCTTTTTCAAAAGTTGTCTTAGGTCGTTTGGTAACGACTCTTTTCGTTGATTTTTTTCTTTCGGCGATTTGTGTGTTTTCTATTCCTGTGCCTTCCCATACATTTTCAAGATTTTCCAGGCCGTCAAAGTAAACTGCTGTTTGATCATCAATCTCTACCAAACCTTTTGCTTCGCTAAATAATTCCAGAGAAGGAAGTTTTTTTCTGTTCAGTCTTGTCGGGTCAAGGTCTAAATATGTTGGTTCGGGAATCTCGAATTTAGGAAACAATTGTCCCGTTGTTTCATCTGAACGTTGACTCAATGTTTTATCCCCAATCGGCAGGTTTCCTGTATCACGCCTGGTGAACAAAACGGAACCTGAAAATGCGGTTGCATTTTGTTGATTGCTAGCCTCTCTTATAAATGAGACTTCAATATTTCCGATTCCGGCATGGTCAATTTTAAAAATACTGATTTCATTTAATTCAAAAATATTAATGTCTCCAGATGTGGAGTTGTCAATATCAACCGAGGCCAGGTTTGTTTCTATAGCGTTACCTGAGGTTCCAAACCCTGTTGCCAGATCTGCTACCAATCGTCCACTAGTACTAATATCCAAATCACTTGTTCCGGCATCTCGAACGCCGCCATTTGCTGAAGTCAAGGTGATTGATGTGTTTGAAGAGTTTGAGGTGGTGAGCAAACCAAGAGTAATGTCTTGATCCGCTGACAAGTTAATTGTCCCTGTTCCTGCGTTGAAAGATCCTCCTGTTCCCATTGTTATTGCACCTCCGCTACTTTCTGCCTTTGCAATTATATTTCCCGAGGTAGTAACGTTTCCACTAACATTCAGTGAATTGGTGCCATTTACTGTCACAGTAAGTTCGCCGCCTATTGTGGAATTTCCCAATGTCAAATCACTATTACTAACCACCGTTGCATTGCCGGTCCCCGTTGTGTTGAAGCTCGCCGTACCTGTAACCGTTAATATGCCAGCACCTGCAATTGCCGCATCTGAGCTAACTGTCAGAGATCCTGTTGTGGTGACATCGACACCAAAATCCACCCCTCCAGTTCCTGCGTTGATGGTTAAGTTGCCGAGTCCTGATGAAGCAGTGGTCGCAAAATTAACCGCACTACCAGTACTAGTTGCGTTTAAGATCAATGGGGTTGTAGCCGTGGTCAAAGCACCCACCGTAATGGTTCCATTAGAACTATTTCCCACGGTTAAACTTGCAGCTGTTATCAAGGTAAGTTCATCGTTGGACAATGAAAAATCACCAGTGCCTGAACCCAAGCCAATGGTTCTACCCGATTGAGCTGCTATTAGGGTTGTGCCCGCCGTCCCTGATGAAATCGAACTGCCTGCACCCAACGCCACATCATTTGCAGTTATTGATAAAGAGTTGTTACTGGTGTTCAGTGTCTGGCCTGCTGAGATTGTAAAATCCCCACTGCCGTTCGCGTCACTATCTGAATCAAAACTTGTTGTGCCGTTAGTAGTCAGATTGGATGAAAGAGTGATTCCATTTCCGGCATTCACGGCTATAGCCTGAAAAGTAGAATCGGAATTTTCAAAAATAACTGATGAGCTTGACGACGTTGCGTTCAAAGTTACGGATGTAAACTGGTCGGTATCCGTTGAAGCAATTCCTTCTACGGTGATATTGCCATTGGTGCTATCGCCAACGATCAGGTCTCCGGCTATAATTTTTCCCAACTCGGTCGAAGTCAAACTCAAACCACAAGTGCCGCCGCAGTTTGAAGCCCCTAAACCGATGGTGGCATTAGCCAGATTTGTTTGAATTGTTGTTGATGCGGTGCCGCTGCTTAATGTCGATCCTCCAATGGTAAGTCCATTCGATTTAAGGACAATGGCACCGGATGCTATGAAATTATTATTGAGGTTTATAGCACCGGTAGATTCAAGTGTTATTGCTCCAGCCGTCGTGATGTTGCCGGTAGACGCAGCTAATGTAATGTCCCCGGTAGAGGTAATGCTGCTGGTATTGATGACCAGCCCAGTTGTTCCAGACAATGTCATTGCTCCCTGTCCCGTTATGCTTCCTCCACTTTCACCAATAGTCAGTTTTCCAACAAGGTTCAATGAAGTTCCAGATGCAACGGTTATACTGCCATTGGTCAGATTAAGATCGCCGGTGATCAGAGCTAGTTCAGCATTGCTAAGGTTCATGCCTGAAAATCCGGAAGTAAATCCCAATCCCAGACTTCCACTATTGGAGACACTGAGGGTGGTAGCGCTTGTACCTGGATTAAGCGATCCAGTCAAAACAAAATCACTGGCCGTAATAGTAAGAGCGTTGTTAGTTGTAGTTACAGCTCCGGTTATTGTGGTGGAGCCGGTGCCCGAGTTCAGGTCGACGGTTCCGTTTGCTGATAGACCCGTCAAAGAAATTCCCGAGCTTGCAGTCAAACTGGCTGTGGATACAGAAGACAGTGAATTACTTGCGGTGATACTGCCGGTGGAATTTAGAGTGAGTGCTCCATTGTTGGCAGTGATTGTTGAACCAGCTAGAGTTATATTCCCACCTGAGATATTCATGCCGCTTGCCAGCGAGAGAGAACTTCCCCCTGAAAGGTTAATGGCTCCTGTTGCCGTTAGAGTACTATTGCTTAGAGTCAAACCGCTGTTGGCAGTCATGGTCACTGCACCTTGAGAAACCAAAGCGTTATCGACATTTATCGTTGATCCGGTGGATGTAAGAGTCAGAGCCCCTGCCGACGTGGTGTTGCTTGCGCTAAGCGACAACGCACCCGCTGAGCTTAAGGTAATGCCACTCCCCAAGGTTAATACTGAAGAATTTGCGTTGATGCTTAGGTTCCCTGAAGATGTGGAAATGCTGCTATTCAAGGTTATACCGGAATTGGCTGTCAGGGCAACGGCACCGGCGGCAGTTAAATTACCTGTTATTTCGATGCTGGTGGGTGCGTTCAAGGTCAAACTTGCAGTGCCAGATATACCACCGGTAATAGAACTTAAGGTGATTGACGATGCGCTTGTTAGAGTGGCACCGCTGGCGAAGGTAATCTTATCGTTGGGGTTAAGGGAGTCGACGCCGCTATCAGAGTCTCCATTCAAACTAATAGCGCCGGTGGTTGTGGTGACGTTGGCATTGACATTGATTCCGTTTACGGCTTTTGCTTCCAACGAAGAAAATGAAGAGTCCGATTGAAATACAATAGCCCCGTCTGAGCCAGAGACATGGGTGTCTACATCCAGTACAACGCCATCAGAAAAAGAAGTAAGAGTAACTCCATCTACGGTAATATCACCTGTCAGGGTTCCACCGATGGTGAGCTTGTTGGCACTGATTTTGTCCAACTCAGTTTGCACGATGGACATATCGCACAGGCTTGCGAAACCAACTCCACAACCGGACAACGCACTTCCACCTAAAAATATATTTGTATCAGAACCAATGGTTGCATCCCCTGTGCCACTGTTTATATTGCCCACTAGATTTAAGGTTCTACCTGTTACAGAAATATCCCCGCCATTCGAAGTCAAATTTCCGATCACGAGATCGCCTTTAGCCTCGAATATGATATTGCCTCCCTGCGTGGTGATGGTGTCAGAGCTTCCAACGAATTTAATATCTCCGGTAGAAGAAGTGATATCCCCATCAGTGTCTCTGCTGATAGAATTTTTTGTGGTTCGGAAGGTAACTGAATTGCCACTGCCATGCTGAAAATTAAGAGTATTTCCATTTAAATCGATTGAGATTGTTTCGTCAGCTTGAAGAATAAGATTGGTTGTTCCTGAAAGCCCTGCGAGTTGGCCTATAGAAAAAATATTATTCTCGAAGGTAGTTGCACCACTCGAACCATCTGTAACAGTAATGGTTGTTGGATCAAGTAATAGAGTGCCGTTTTTTCCGTTTACGGCTGTAGTATCTACTGATCCATCAAAATAGAGTTCTTCTTTTCCCGAGACTTCTACGAAACTGCCGTCGCCAAAATATTTTCCGCCACGCCCTTTTACGATTCCTTGAAAATGCATCCTTCGATCTGCCCAGAAGATCATTCTTCCGCCATTTCCATAATTCACTGCATCACCAAATACCTGCGTGTCCGGCCCAATAAAGGTTTCCCATGCGTTAGGAACAGTGCCGTTGCCTTGATAGTCACCGCCAAACAATAATGTTCCGCCACCTGAGTCGCCGGAAACATCTATGAAACCTGTTCCGTACAATCCAACCAGATGACCGAGCACATGAATTTCACCGCCGGTTTCACCATCGCCATAACCCGAGGCATCCAGCGTGCCTGAAACGTGCACATCGCCTTCATCACCACCCATCAAAATAATTTTTCCATTTTTCTCAACAACAGATCTTGCTTGAATCACGCCATCCATGTTGATCACATGGTCCACGATATCCTGGGCGGCGTTGACACCTAGTTGAACCACACCGCCATCGGCGAAAATGCTGCCACTATTTTTTACAAGGGAAGATAAGACCTCGCCATCCATTCCTGTTACCTGATTCACAACTTTGCTGTCGATCCCCAGGTTGATCAATTGATCGCCATAAAGATCCAAGGTAAAAGTTTTACCGGAAGCCAGACTAACTTTGCCAAGCCGGGCATTGATCACACCCAGGTTTTGTACTCCAGGAGCAACCAGTGCCACCAGGCCGCCCTCTGCGGCAGTTATCGTTCCCTGGTTAACGATTGAATTTGAAAAGCTGGAGGGGATATCGAAATTATAATTGTCGTTCAAAAAATTTGAATTGGTAATATTGCTGGTAGTTGCTACCAGGCCACGCACATCCACTTGAGCATTGTTGCCAAAGAAAATTCCATTTGGATTGACCACCCACAAATCACCATTCGATGTCAGTTTCCCTAAAATCTGCGAGGGATCATTTCCTGTTATCCGATTTAAAGTCACGCCTCCCTGGGACAACTGGAAGTCAACATGTTCGTTGGTGTCAATGCTAAAACCATTCCAATCAATGATCGCTTTATGGGTACTTTGATAGATATTCATTTTTTCTGGAGAGACCGTGTCAATGGTCACGGAGCCGGATTGAACAGTGGGGTCTGTGGGGAGCGCAAAAACCATTGAAGGAAAGATGCCTACCAGATAAGTCAAAAATGAAACCAGAAAGATTGCCCAGTTACTCGGCTTTCGAGAAAGCTGGAACACCCGTCCCCGACGAGAGGGTGATGGTCTGCCAGAAAAAGGCATTGCAACATTTGCTCCGGGCGTTGTCCGGCCAAATGCAATCTGGTTCATTTTAAAAACGTTCATTTGCATCCTTAAAAATGTGCTGACAAGCTAAAAAACATGCGTGAATCTTTATTTCCCTCAGCCGAGACATCCTTGTTGAGAGGTTTAGCCCATTCTAGATATCCTGAAAGATGGTCCGTCACATTAAATCTAAAACCCAGACCAAGAGAACTGAGATCTTGCTTTGTTGAACCGATCGAAGTTTCAAGACGATTCCAAACCGTTCCGTAATCGAAAAAAGTGTAAGCTTGAATATCTTTTATGTAAGCCTTGTTAACTTGGAAGGCTTTTTGTAATTCAAGTTTGAAAGCGAGTCCATGATCTCCAGTAATTTCTGAATTATCAAAACCTCTGCCGAATTGTGAGCCGCCTACACCAAACTCTTCAGAGGCTAATAGTTTTTCCAGTGAATATTGCCAGGAAACTGCGCCCAGCAGCATCCATGAAGGAGCGAGCTGCTGAAGGCGAAGTGCTTCACCAGAAAATTTAGTAAAAGCACTTCTGCCTTCAGGTCGCGAAATCTTGGGAGATCCCGATTCGCTGGCGCCAAAAAGGTCAAGCCCCTGGCTCCATTTAATACTTACCAGGTTGACGCCGCGAAAATTGTCAACGAAATCGTAAGACAAACCTAAATTAGCAATGCGTAATTTGTCTTCAGAATCTGTATCTCCTAAAAATTTCGTTGTGGAATTTCTGCGTGTGAAACCTAAAAATGCGTTCAGGTTTTCAGATCTTGAACGGATGAAAGGATGTGTTGCTCTTAACGTGAAGGTGGTGCTGTCGCCCTTCACATCAAATATTTCAAGATCGGCACCCGGTTGGGACTTGCTGCCTGAACCAGAAAAATAAATTTTGGTTCCTTCGGAAGATACCGGCATCTCATAAAATCCACTAAAGAACCTCAACTCATCGGTGTTCTTCGTAACAACACTCTGAAAGCCGATTCGTTCATGCAGTCCCAACAGAGAATTAACATTGGCATTTCCAGAAAACTGAATCGGCCCATTGAACTTTGAACCCCGGTTGTCAACACCCACCCCCACATCATATTTTTTGTTTTCAAGAATTAGAGTCAGGTCGGTGGCGCCTGGCTGCACCTCCGAAGGTGTTAAAACTGACTTAACCGATAATCCAGGCAAATCATCAACTAACAGTAAATAACGTTCGAGGTCTTTGGAAAGGAGCGGTTTAGACTTTAAAAGTTTCTTGCGATACCTGTTGAGGAGTTTTCTGGGGCCGGCAACCTCACCCTGAACATTGACTTTATCTACGAATCCTTCAATGACTTCGATACGAATAATTCCCCTGTCAATTTGTTGGGGAGGAACAACAGCTTTGCTCAAAATGTAGCCGTCATTCCTGTACATATTCGTAATGGTCTGGGCTATGTCATACACATGACCCAGAGAAATCCGTTTTCGCATGTATTTTTTAAATAACCTGGAAAACCTGCGCTTGCTGTAAAGAGTTGAGCCCTTGATGACCATTTTTTGAAGGACGAAATTGACTTTCCGTAACTCTGCTGGAAACATGGGTTTGAGATTGTCCTCTCGCACGGGTACCTTCTGCGCTTTAGGTTTTGCCTGTTTTTTGAAGCGTTCTTCGAAACGGAGTGGGGAGGCCTGTTTGTAGGTTTGGTCTCGTCCCTGCGGAGTAATCTGGGCAAAAGAGGGCAAGACCAAAAAATTGCAGAAAAAGAGGCAAAAAGCCACTGCTATAAGAATTTTATTTTTGAAATTAGCTTTAACCAAACCCACCACCTTATTCATCTATAGCGGAAAAAAAGAAGACGAAGTTGAGACTAAAAACGGTTCTCTTGAAACCTTTGAATAACCGTAAATAAAGGGCTTGAGGTCCCAATTGCTTTGATTTCCAAATGGGGTTGTCCTCGAAATAACTTCCCCGTTTTCAGTGCTTTTCAAGTCGTAAATTGCAATGCGATGATTTGGGGAAGACTCAGAAGAAATACAGGTTTTTTTTAAGTTTTGTTGCAATTGAGATTAACCCTTTAGTTACAAGTATTTCAGACGCATTGACTCCTCATTATTAAGAGCAAGGACTATGCCAAAGAACCCCTCACGGGTGAAACGGCATAAACCCTTATAATTAAAGGAATTTTTTGGTATTCAAGGTAGGAAGATTTCTACTGATTGGAGTCGAATTGGAAAATTCTTCCAATACCTGTCAATTTTTTGATAAAAGGGGGGTGACCCACTAAGATTGAAACCAATAGGCAGTTAAGTTTTCCACCTCAGGCTTCCAAAATTCCATTTTTTTAAAGGGGGAAAAGTGGCAGACGATAATTCCATGATTATTTTGAATATGTGCGATTTTTGTTCTCACGAACGGCCAGATTGTGGAGCCAATCCCGTGCTGGCAGAAAAGCTAAACCTTGAAAAACAAAGCTCCTCGCAATTAAGTGCTGTAATCGCTTGTGACAAATATAAAAGCCCAGTAGATGTTCTAAAAGAGAGGTTCCACGATCCAAATCTATAAAGCTCCTATCCAGCATTTTTCCTAAGGACTCCCCCCCTCCCTCTCCTTTTACCTATTTGTTACATTGGCTTAACAATTATGTAATGCGAAAAGCCTATACTTTTCTTGTCATACAAATTAGAAAGGAAATGCCATGTCCTTTGAGAAAGATAAGAAAAAGAAGTTTGCGGAATACTTGTGGACAGAAATAAACAGAGCCATTCTGACTTCGCCTGAAGTAAAATTCTCTGTCAAGCAATTGCAGGCCCTGGGGCTTTTGGATTATGTGAGCGAATATAATTTAGTCCTGGAAGTAGATCGGCTCATCGAAAAGATTGTGAAAGAGACAAAAGATGTAACGGTTGAGGAGCTTTCCCAGCTAAAAAAAGATTTTCTGGAAGTGGAAGAAAACGGCCCTATAGACTTATCTTCGGATGAAAAAATTAGAGAGAGAATGGGCTCTGAGGGCTCGGCCAGTTTAAAAACTATTCCATGGGTGGATGGAAAATTGTTGTCAGAAAATGAGATGCTTTTCGAAGAATATCTCTGTCAGGAATTCGATGAGAAGGAGTGGTTGAAAAAAACCAAAATCAGGTTATAAATCCTTCTGTTTTTCTACAAAGTGTTCGTCTTTCGAGCAAATTATTGTGTGGGGAGCAAATGATCCGCGATCACAATGATATGTTGTTTGTTTACCGCAAGAAATTCTGATTGAAATAAAATATTCCCAGTGACCAGGCAATAGACCTTGGCGTCAATCACAGGAATGAAGCTCTCATTTCCCTGATTCAGCATGTCGAGAAGTCGGTTGTTGGGGAGCTTGAAAATCTTCCCCTCTATTTTTTCCCCCGAAGTCCGAATAATAGCATCGATGGTGTCTTTTTTAACGAAAGCGTTATAGGCCATAGCTCCATCCCCTACTTAGTTCAAATAAAAAACCGATCTGAGATATTTTTGAGAGTAAACAGCTTACCCCTTTTCATCAATAAAATCTACCCACTTACAGGGTATGTAATGTGTAAAAAGGTTTTTGAGCAAAGGATTATTTTGGAAACCGTGATTTAATAACTCCCCCTGACAAGAGGGATTAAGGGGGTTGTAGAAATTTGTCAAATCACCAAAAACCATATTTGCTACAGATAAGAAATTCCTCTCCCCTCCGGGGGAGAGGTTAGGTGAGGGGGTTGATGAGATTTGGTTGAGATTTTGCTCCCTCTTTCCTAAAGAGGGCCGGGGTGATTTACCACACCCATTCGAAAAATTTTTTAAAGTCTTTTGTTTGAGGGATTATAATTGAAGTCTTCGTTTTTAACCTCAAACAGGGTGCGGTGTTAGAAAGACTATGGCCATTAAACCTGAAAGCAATCAAATTGATTTGAAAGGTTTGGATATAGAAAACAAATACCTTTTTTCGAAATTTGAATTAGAAAGAAACAAATGGCTCAACTGGTTTAAGGGAGAACCAGAGCACTCCCTGTCCGATCAAATTTACAGAATGCTTTGGGATGATGCTGTTTTTCGATTGAGTAATGAAATGCGAAGGATAAAAATTCAATTTCAAGATAAAGCAACGGGGATAAATGGCGACTTGGCTCATTTGATTGACCGAGGCTATGTTAACCTCCAGGCAACATCCATTAGAAGCCTCATTGATGCAAGAACTGATGTTATTTCTTTGCCAAGAATAATAAAGGATTTAGAAAAGAATGTTGGATTGATAACTCGAGAAAATTATGTTTGCTATGATGGTAAAAAGTTTGACCCAAAAGAAAATGACGATGACTTAAACGAAGTTATTGTCGATTATCGTCACAAAGCATTTGATAAATTATGCAACGCTACCGAAGTTGAAAGAAAAAGAAGTGACCTTATCAATCCAGATATTTTTTCCAAACTTCTGGAAGAATTATCTAATTGTAAAGACATCAAAATATTTGCAAATAAATTCATAGCCCACAAAGCTGATTCCACTAGTTTGGGAGGTTTGGAGGACGAACAACGCGGTATTACCCTTGATAGAATCCACGAGTATCACAAAATAATTCTTAGAGTTTCAAACTTTATTTATGGCGCTCTTATGGGAGAAGGTGAGCTTGGTGGGATACCTACTCCTCAATATAATATTTTTGAGGATTTAGACAAACCTTGGATAAACAGAAAGAATTTAGAAGGTCTTGGGGAATTCTGGCACTCTCATGTTGAGAAATTAAATCAAACCCCACCCTTTGAACCTTAAGTTGTAAAAAAGATTTCGGCTATAGCTTTTACCAGTTTCGATAGCGGGGAGTATAATCTTACTCCATTAATCCCCCTCACCTAACCTCTCCCTCGGAGGGGAGAGGAGTATGTAGTCCTTGTCCAGCTAGGGTTTAACGGGTTTTGGGAATCTGTCTTCCTTATATCTCCAACATATAATAGCGTCTATGGTATTCTTCAGTTGAAATTTTTTCCTTAACCCGAGCGCTTATCGTTAAATGAGAAAACCCGGAAAACAAAGACTCCAAGGTACCGATGGCATTCGCCGGGAAACGAAACGATCGCATTCTCCGGAATGCAAAGGGCTCACTCCGCAACAAGTTTTCCTGGAAAAAAGCTGGATCACCGAGCAGTTCATGGAGCTGTATGCCTACTCGCATATAAAAAATTTATCAAAAACAAAAAGCACCAAAAATGTTGTGGTTGGGTGGGACCCCAGAGATCCTTCAGGTGTTTTTATGGATGCTGTCATAAAAGGAATTCGTAAGGCAGGAGCCAATGCACTTGTTCTAGGGGTGGTGCCAACCCCGCTGGTCCCCCTTTTCATGCTGCACCAGAGAGCCGATAGCGGCATTATGATTACCGCATCACACAACCCAAATGACCAAAATGGAATAAAACTATTTTCGCCTTTTCATGGCATGAAGCCTCTACCATCGGATGATATACAGCTGACTGAAATTGTTTTACAACAAAAATATTCCTCAATTAAAAACACATCGTTAAGGGGTCAGCGTAAAAGTTTAAGAGGAAAAGCTTTGGAACTATTTTCTAAAGTAACTCTACAGCCCGAAAATTCCTGGGTGGATGAATCAATCAATTTTAAAAATGTTGTGCTGGTAGTTGATCCTGCCAACGGGTCGCTTGCAGGAATCGCCAAAAAAGTTTTTATTCAGACCGGATTTAAAAAAGTATTCGAGGTAAATGCAAAATCAAATGGGGATGTAAACTTATTTTCAGGTGTGTCGGATCTTGAGGGCCGCGATCGAATCACAACGGAAACTATAAAAAAGCCCACAGGTTTTTTTCGTCGTCACAAAGCCATACTAAAACTATTTGAGTTGGGTAGAAAAAATAAATCCTCTCTTGAAAAAGGGAGAATGCGGGTCGTGGGAACCATCTTCGATGCAGACGCAGATCGTTTTTTTATGCTGGAATACGATCCATTTAAAGATCTGCTTTGGGTGTTGAGTGGCGATGAAACCGCTATTTTACAGGCCCAACACCTCGCAACTCGTTTTCCTGAAAAATTTAAAGGCTCTTTATATATCAATACGGTCGAAAGCGATCTCAATGCCGCTTCCGCCGCAGAGAAGATGGGGTTGAAGGCTGAATTAACCGCAGTGGGTGACAAATGGATTCTTCTTAAAATCCTTTTAAAGCAAATGGAACTAAAATCAAAAAACCCTGGTCTATCTAAGTCAAAACGATTGTTCTTCCTGCGCGAAACCAAAAAACTGCAAAAAGCAGGTATTACTAGTATCGCTTCACTGCAAAGATTGAGAGAGATTTTAGGGAATGGTATTGCAGAAAAAGATGCTAAGCCTGTTCTCGCTGTGGGTAGCGAAGAAACCGGACATAATATTACCGAATCAAAATTCACTCCCCCTGGCGGGAAACCGGTGTCAATTTATTCTGGAAACGGACTCAAAAGTTCCTTGAATACCCTGGTCGCTACTGCACACCTGACTCTTTCACCCAAAAAATATTACACTAAAGTGAGCCGGCCCTTTACCCCAGGTTTTAAAAGCACATTGTATGTTTACTATATTCGACAGGAATTTTTTTTCAAAGGATCAATGGTTTGGCAAAAGGTGAAGCGAGCTCTTACGCACGCTGCTAAAAAAAGAAACTATCAGGTTGCGACTCGAATTTTCCCTGAAGATCCCGATATGTTATATATCTCATTGTCCGGGGGGAAAGCGGGCATTTTTGTGAGAAACTCAGGCACCGAAAATAAAATCAGTATCAACCTTCGGGGAGGTAAAGCCGATGCATCCAACCTGAAGCAAATGGGGCATGAGGCGATAAAAATACTTTTCACCACTTTGAAAAATTGCGATCATCATTTTTATAAGTTGGAGTTGCATGCCCTGAGTCAGATTGCCTCACAAACCTTAAATGAAAAAGATTTAAAAATCGAAAAACATTCCAAAACCAGGTTGATCACGGAAATGCAGAAACAGGGAATCATTGAGATGAGTCCCAAGGGTTTCCGCTTGACCGCGCTTGGAAAATGGTATGTGGAAAATTGACTATGAAAGATTTGTCGCTGTTTTTTTCAGACTTGGATCGCGAACCTTATAGAACCATATTTGCAGGGGTAGACCGGGTTTGGGACCCTTTGAAGAATCTCGATTCAATTTTGCAATCGTTGCTTCAAAATAAAACGGGCACTGATTTAACCGAAGGTGCTTGTCTCGACAAAAATGAGAAAGGGTTGTTCATACAAAAATGGATCAAGCTGGATAAAGCGATTTACTTAAAAGAACTTGATATTTTTATTGGTTCAGGCACCCGGTTGGAGCCATCAGCGATTATTAAAGGTCCGGCGGTGATCGGAGAGAATTGCGATATTCGCCAAGGTGCTTATGTTCGCGGAAATGTTTTTGCCGGAGAAGGTTGCGTGATCGGTCATTCTACAGAAGTTAAAAACAGTATCCTTATGGATCACAGTGAAGCAGGCCACTTCAATTATATTGGAGATAGCATCGTGGGTCGCCATGTCAATTTGGGTGCCGGATCCAGACTCGCTAACTTGCAGTTTCGGAGCAAAGATGAAAAGGAAAAAGATTTTATTCATCCTATTCAAATACCGTTGGAATCTGAAGATTTAGCAACAGGCATGGAAAAATTAGGCGCTATCGTGGGAGATCATGCAGAGTTGGGATGCAACGCAGTTATTTGTCCGGGTACATTGGTAGGAAAGGGTGTCTGGGTTTACCCTAATTTAATGGTTCCTAAAGGGTATTATGCTCAAGATACGGTGCTGACTCCGAAAGACAGAAAACCACGCATTATTGAGAAATGATGGAATGAATATGGACGACTCATTGCCGGAAGAACAATCCAACCTCGATGCATTTTTTCAGATGTTCGATTGGGTGGATGAAGATATTTCTGAGTTAAATGAAGACGAAGCAAATGAAGTGGGTGGTTACGAATGTTTGTTCATTGCCTTTAATAATTTGCGCAGTTATTGCAAACAAATTGATTTGGATTTCAGCCAGATCAACGACCAGTACTTGGCGTCTATAAACCCAGAGCAATCCGACGAAAGTTTCTGGGACCACGATCTGGACGCAACCTATTCAGAGCTCGATGAGCTGGCAGGATTTGGAAAATTATTGGAAACGATAGAGAAAGGTTTTTCGGAGTACGAAAAATTTTGTGAAAAGAGTGATGAGATTTTTGACGAATGGCATTGTGTCCTGATAATGCACTCTTTCCTGCGAAAATATTGCGACAAGTTGGAAATTGATTACACCTTCCTTCAAGAGGACATTTCTGACCTCCAGTCGGAAATGGGGGAAGAATAGATCTCTTTGTAATTTAAGCCAATAATCGGCTAATTTTTTCCTTAATCTATATAGATGTTTCCGGGGCTTTTCTTTCCACCTAATTCCATATAAAGTGGTATATTTCTGCAAGCAATTTGCCGGTGTGGTGAAATTGGTATACACGCTAGTTTTAGGAACTAGTGCTTTCGGGCGTGGGGGTTCGAGTCCCTCCACCGGCACCACCTTACCAGGTGGGGGAATTGGGAAGTGACTTGCTGGCCGGCAAGCATCGGTTCGGCTTAAGTAGTTCCGTTAGCTGCCCCTGCGGCTAGCAGCCACCCTACCGGGTGGGGGAGTTGGTTGAATTTAGGCCTCGCGCCTAGTGTTTTGTAAAAATTATAGATAATTTGGAAAGTTATAAATGGATATAGAAATAGAAGATGTTGATTCCTGTAATAAGAAAATTAAATTTGTAATTCCTCATCAGAACTACAAAAAGGAAGTGGATAAATATTATCAGAAGCTGGGGAGAGAGGTTAAGGTCCCTGGGTTTCGTAAGGGGAAGGTGCCTGCCTCACTTCTGGAAAAACAATTCGGGCCTGATGTTAAAAAAGAGGTGTTGAGTAATCTCATCAGCAATGAGCTTAACAAGGCCATAATGGAAAAAGATTTGCGCGCCATTGGCCAGCCACATCTATTGGAAGTTAATGCAGAAGAGGGCACGGATATATCCGTTTCTGCCTCTGTAGAGGTGTTGCCGAGTGTCGATATCCAGGAGTATTCAGGAATCGAGATGGAAATGAAAATACCCCGCATCACGGATGAAGAAGTCGACCAAACTATCGAAGCTTTTCGCCAAAGAAAGGCGAAAACGGTGGAAGTCACCGATCGTTCTGTGCAAGAAAAAGATCTTATAAAAATTGATTTCACCAGCATGTTAGGGGATAAGCCCTTTGAAGGCGGAGCCGCTCAGGACCAGATCATTCAGGTCGGAGGTGGTCAACTTATTGAGGGGTTGGACAAAGGAATGATCGGCATGGAAATTGGTGATAACCGCGATATTAAAGTGCAAGTGCCTGAGGATTATCAAAATAAAGAAATCGCAGGGAAAGATGTCGATTTCAATATTGTTTTGAAAGGCATTCAGGTGCAGGAATTACCCGAACTGAATGATGAGTTTGCGCGCGAATTGGATGCTGAAAAAAAATATGAAAGCTTGGAAGACATGAAGGTAAAAGTCCGGGTAGAACTGGAGGACTATGAGCGGAATGAAGCTCTTAAAGCAACTAAAAAGAAATTTGCAGAACAGCTTACAGAACAAAACCCGGTGGATTTACCAGAAGGTCTGATCAAAGAACAGGTAAAGTTTATGTCTGACCAGGCAAATAAGAAACAGGGAAAAGAAACCCAGCATGATCGGGGTCACGATCATGGACATGACCACGACCATGATCACGCTCATGAAGAGGTCACGCCAGAATTAATTGCGCAATATAAGGAACCTGCCGTCAAAGCTTTAACTGAAGAGCTGATTCTGGATCAATTGTCCCGCGATCTCGAGTTGGAGGTCACCCCGGAAGAGTTGGACCAAGAATTGCAAAATATGGCTAAATTGTTAGGGGGTGGAAACAGCTTGACGCAGATGAAAAAGGAGTGGGAAAAAAACGGTGTGCTTGCGCGTTTGCATAGTCGAATGAAACGCGATAAAACCCTGAATTCCGCCCTGGAGAGGGTGACGTTAAAAGAAGTAATGGTTGACAGAAAAGATTTAATTGCAGATAATAAATAGTCAACCTGTCTTTGGTTATCTAATTATTTCTAAATGACTTACAAGCCGAAAATCCTTTCTGATCCATTTGCGGTTCCAGAGGGCGGTTCATCTTACCTGAGTCCTAATCAACAAGAGAGAAAAATGAATTCCATTCACAACCAATTGGTACCCATTGTCGTAGAACAAACCAGTCGTGGCGAACGATCTTACGATATCTATTCACGGCTGTTAAAAGACCGCATTATTTTTATTGGTTCTGCTATCGAAGATCACATGGCAAATCTTATTATCGCGCAATTGCTATTCCTTGAGTCG
>CAZECX010000079.1:0-16104 GCA_964510965.1 uncultured Nitrospina sp.
GCTAAAAGAATAAACGGTACTGCCTATGCCAAACACCAAAATTCTTGTCCAAACCACCTCATAAGCCAAGGCCGTAAAACCACAAAAAAAACTTGTGGTAACCCAGATTATATTTTCTTTTTTGAATTGAAGGGAAAGCGGCTCCAATTTCGGAAGGTTCCAAGTTATTGGATTGGCCGGTTCGGATTTTTTGACTCTCAGGATACAAAGAATTCCGATTAAAATATTTATAGATGCCGCTAGCCAGGCTGTTTGTAAAACCCCCAAATTTTCTATAAGGAAATATCCAGCTAACAAGCAACCTGCTGCGGCTCCGAAAGTATTAATGGAATACAAATAACCTACTTGTTTTCCGGTATGCGTATTTTCTGTTACAAAATACTTGGCCATTATGGGAAGGGTAGCTCCCATCAAAATAGTAGGAATCAATACAAGAGAAAATACTAAAGCTACTTTTAGAAGTCCTAATTGGAAAAATATTTCAGGTAAGGCTTTATAAAACCAAGCGTAAATGGGAGAAAATTTTGAGAATAAAAGGGAAAGAAATGCGGCCGATAGACCAATCAGGAGTTCTATTTTTCCGTATATCAACAATGGCTTTCCAGCCTTATCGATGGTGGTTCCCCATAAATAGCTGCCCAGTCCCAAACCTGCCATAAAAGCCGACAAAACCACAGACACAGAGTAAATGGTATGCCCAAAAACCAGAGTCAACATCCTGGTCCAGACAATTTGGTAGATTAAACCGGAAATACCCGAGAAAAAAAATAGAAAATATATCCAGGAAAATCGCTTCAACTCGGGGCGAACCATACCCCTTTTTTTTGAATTTTTTTTCATTAAAAATTTAATATAAAAAGCGTTGCGGGGAATTGATAAATTCGGCAGGACCGATCTGACCCGATCGATTGATTCATTAATACAGGAGCCCGTTATTCTTCCGTTTCTTCTTTTTTTGGCTCGGCCTTTTCCTGAGCAGTTTCCTCACCGACAGTCTCCATCGCATCACTAGCCCAATCCTCATCCAGAAAACGATCCGTCATGGTGTGCAGGTCTTTTTTATTTTTCTGCATCTTTTTTAAGAGCAATTTTGTTTCTTCATCTGGAAATAGATCGTTGAGGTCTTTATCTTCATCTGGAAATAATTCATTGAGATCCACTTCGGTTGGGAAGGGTAAATCGTTCTGCGGCTTGAAGATTACCTCTTCTTCGCCTGCAACTTCTTCAATCGGATTATTTTCTGAAGGGTTACTTAGTGATTCGGGGGGTTGGGTTATTTCGTCCATTTTCGAAGGCTCCAAAAGAATTCTAAAGGCATAGTACTTAAAAATACTCTTATCTGCAATACCCCCTTTTACTGGGAAATGTTAAAATAATCATACATTCCTAAACAGGGAGAATTTAAAAATGAATAAGTTTCTATGGGTATTTTTTGCATTGCTCCTCTTTTTAGTTGGAGGAACTTTTTCTGCTTCTGCGGATGAAGGGCACAAGCCTTATTCTGGTTCAAAAGCATTTGAACGAATGAAACGGTTAGCTGGAAATTGGGAAGGGTCTGCCGACTTTGGACAAGGCATGCAAAAAATCAAGGCTCATTATAAACTGACATCGGGCGATAGCGCTGTTATTGAAACTTTTCACGTGGGCATGCCCCATGAAATGGTGTCTGTCTGGCATGACAATAAAAATCGAAAACTTACCATGACCCATTATTGCGCAGAGCACAATCAACCCAAACTAATTCTTAAAGATTGGAACCAAGACAAACTGACTATGGATCTTTCTTCGGACAGCGAAATCGATGTAGCACATGAAAGCCATATTCACTCCGCCGCCATCCAATTTGAGGGAGAAGATAGCATGACGCACAATTGGACAAGCTTTCAAGATGGTAAACAAGCGCAGGTGGTAAAGATAGTATTTAAAAGAATAAAGTAGTTTCTATCAAGAGGAAGATTTAGCCGGGGTGGCGCCGGGGGCGCATTGAGCTTCGAGTTCTTCGATATTCACATCAGAAGTATTGACAGTATCTATATTAAATTCGCAATCTTTGGCTTTTACGAACACATCACCATCGGAATCAACCTTCAAAGCAATCGGGTTGGCAACATGCTTTCCAACAGCTGAAAATTTTTCCTTCTTTTTCGTGGTTACGGTTACTTTGATATCGCTGGCATTTGAGTTGTAAAGGCTGTCGACCACTTCCTGCGTGCAAGGATATTGGGATCCCCTTTGATACCAGTAAACCGTACAACCCAAATAGATCTGATCCAGCACCCCTACAATAGACGGTACCGTTTTGCTGCTGTCCGCTTTGTTATCATCTTTAGGAAAAGCAGCCCAGGTGAGAGCTACCGCTGCCACCACCACTGAAATAGTAACGAGGGGCGATTTTTTCTTTTTTACAGGTGCCTTGACAGGAGGTGATTTCGGCTTTTTTTTTCTACGCCTTTTGGGAGTTTCTTCTCTGTCTTTTCGAGCCATGGGCATGAGCCTTTTCAAGTATAGGAAAGCAGTGCGAGGAACATTCGACACCTACCTAAGGCAAGGCTCTCTCCCCGAAAGCTTTTCCCATATAATAATCTATTCTTTAGATTTTTGAAACCACCCTATCCCTAACAAGAAGAATATCGTAAAAGTCTCCATTAATTTTGCCAGCCTTGCGGTAATCGAACTTTTACCACTAACCGTCAGGCCGCCCACAACGTGGGAGGAAAAAGGACTACGGTAAAAAGCCAGATAAACTTTGTCGGCTTTATCGGAATCGAACTTTTACCACCAACCGTCAGGCCGCCCACAACGTGGGAGGAAAAAGGACTACGGTAAAAAGCCAGATAAACTTTGTCGGCTTTACCGGAATCGAACTTTTACCACCAACCGTCAGGCCGCCCACAACGTGGGAAGAAAAAGGACTACGGTAAAAGGCCAGATAAACTTTGTCGGCTTTACCGGAATCGAACTTTTACCACCAACCGTCAGGCCGCCCACAACGTGGGAAGAAAAAGGATTACGGTAAAAGGCCAGATAAACTTTGTCGGCTTTACCGGAATCGACCTATTACTACCAGCCGTCAGGCTGGTTAGAAGCGGGCTAGCCAGATACCTAAAAAGAGGGCAATGATCATCAAGGCTAACGTCATGCGACTGAGGCCAATCATCTTTTTCAGTGTCGCAGGAACTATGGCTTTATTTTTTGGGTTGAGATCGAGATCGGAGATTTGCACCCTCAATGAGAACGCCAAATACATACTGACAAAAAATGCCCCTGCTACGAAAATCATTTTTATGCCAAATAAGTTGTAGTAACCCGGCTTGAGTCCTGTCTGCGCTGTGTAGTTCACAAGAAGGAAATAAACCCCGGTACCTACCAGAACAAGCAAGCTGGCAAACACGGTGGGTGCCAGGTGATCGAGAATTTTGTAAGAGGGAGAATTTTCGTCGCGCTCTTTCTGATTTTTTTCAACAGCAGGAAGATAAATCAGCAAACTATAAACTGAGCTACCGATGGCAACCGCCGCTGCCATTAAATGTAAAAAAATAATTAAATTGTTTTGCATGGTGGGTGTCTCTAACGACCTTTTTCAAGGTAGCTCAACAACAACCGCACTCCAAATCCTGATGCACCCTTATTGGTATAGGGTCTGTCGAATCCCCAAGCCGTACCCGCGATATCGATATGAGTCCAGGGCTGATCGCCCGCAAATGCTTTAAGAAAAGCGGCTCCCATGGTAGTTCCTGCTCCGACACCAGGGGATGCGATATTTTTAAGATCGGCGATATCGCTTTTTGTGGCTTTTTCATGTTCTTCCCAAAGCGGAAGTTCCCATACACGTTCACCTGTTGCATCGCCTGCGTTTTTTAGTTTTTGAATCATTGCCGGGTTGTTGCCAATCACAGCGGCAGCCTGATGACCCAGCGCATGCAACACGGCTCCTGTCAAGGTTGCCAGGTCGATCACTTCTTTGGGTTTATACCGTTGCGCGTAGGTCAGGGCATCCGCCAATACCAGTCGGCCCTCGGCATCTGTGTTGAGAACTTCGATGGTTTTGCCGGACATACTTTTTAAAATATCGCCGGGTTTGATGGCTGATCCACTCGGCATATTTTCTGCCGCAGCAACAATCCCAACAACATTTGTCTTGAGCTTTAAGCTGGATACCAATTGCAGGGTGGCCAGAGTCGTCGCGGCACCGGACATATCCATCTTCATCTCGTCCATACCCGCACCGGGTTTAAGAGAAATGCCGCCGGTGTCAAAGGTAACGCCTTTGCCAACAATAATAGTAGGTGCTTTCTTTTTCCCCGCACCGTTATACTCGAGAACGATGAGTGCCGGGGGTTGGTCACTGCCTTGCGACACGCCCAGTAGCGACCCCATTCCAAGTTTTTCCATTTCCTTTTTGCCCAGCACCTTGCATGTTATTTTATTTTTACGCGCCATTTTTTTTGCATGTTCGACAAGGTAGGTTGGGGTCGCAGTGTTGCCGGGATGAGAGATCAGGTCACGTGCTGTATGTACAGCCTCGATGATTTTTCCTGCGCGGGCGATGGATTTTTCTGTCGATGCCTGTCGCGACTTGGATGCCGTCAGCAACGTTAGTTTTTCCACCCTGATTGGCGGATCGTCTTTTTCATCTCTCGATTTATAGTTTTCGAAATGATAGAGAGCAAGTCCTGCCCCTTCAGCCATTGCGCCTGCCAGTTCGCTATAGAGTCCGCTCTTGCCCTTGGCAATAACTTCAAAAGCACTCAGATCGGCAGAAATGGATTTAAATTTGGATTGCTCTGCGAGCTTGGCCGCCGTTCCTGCAGCCTGGCATATTTTCTCGGGAGTTACTTCCTTAGCTTTACCGACTCCAACCAGCAATAAGTTGGATGCTTTGCCAGCGCTGTTGAGGAGTAGCGTTTGCCCAGGCTTTCCGCCAAACCTTTTATTTTCAAAAGCATGACCAATTGCACCTACGAGTTCATCGTTGAGTTTTTTTAACGTACCCGAGGGTTTCTTTTCTTCCACACAGGCAAGAATCAGGCATTCGGTTTTATGTTCCAGGGGGTGATCTAGTTTTTGGTTAATTTTTATCATATTCAAATTTATGAAGGCTTTATAAAAAAAGGCCTGCCTTTTTCAAAAAAGGAGAGACCATTAAAATTTTAACAGGTGGTAAAAATTCCCGTTCATGCGCTGTCTATCTCAGCTAATAGGGAAAATGCCTGTTTCTGGAAACTTTCTTGGGCTTGCGCCTTATAGATAAGAGTTTATATTTAAGGACAATCGCAATCAACCTCAAACTTACGGATGGGAGATCGTATGAATAAAAAAAGGTTTTTGCTAACAATAAGCCTGCTGTTGGCCGGTATTGGTTATTGGGCAGGTGCGGCCAAAGCAGAGTCAATCATTGAGTATATAACACCAACGGCAGACAGCAGCCCCGCTGGATTGGATTTTGATTCGAAAGGCAACCTTTGGTTCGCCGAGATCAATGGGAATCGAATTGGGAAGTTGGTCCCCAGCGAAACCAAGGCAGGGACCTCCAAAGGTATTGTTGAGTACAATTTGCCCAATCCCAACAGCAGCCCACAATACCTGATGGTATCTAATGACGATATGGTCTGGTTCAGTGAAATCTCGGGCAACCGTATTGGACGGTTGGATCCTGAATCTGGAAAAATAAAAGAATTCGACATCCCCACCCCGGATAGCGAGCCACATCAATTATTTGAGTCAGAAAACGGGATGATCTGGTTCACAGAATTTGAAGCCAATAAAATTGGACGATTGAACCCAAAAACGGGTGAGATCAAAGAGTTCGAGGTGAATGAGGGACATCCACATGATCTGGTCGTTGACGATGAATACGTCTGGTACACCCAAGGCGGAAAGTTTTGGGCGAAGGTTTTCGCCAATAAGATAGGCTACCTTGAACTGGAGTCTGGCAAAATCGGAGAGATCATTATCCCTCCCAAAAAATCTGTTCCTCACGGGCTTTCGCTGGCGTCGGATGGTACTATCTGGTTTACCCAGTTCTTCGCAAACAAAATATCCAGACTGGACTTCTCAGAAGACTTTCCTCCTGTAGTTGTAAGCTATCAAGTTCCAGGAAAAAGAACCGGCACCCACGATCTGGTAGTGGACTACAATAAGCGTTGGGTGTGGTTTGTTGCCAACCATAAAAACAGCATAGGCAAACTCGATTTAAATGAGGCCGCCCCGGGTACTTCTAAAGGGGTGCAGTTATATCCTTTACCGACCCGGGGTGCACATCCCAGCAATCTGGTTTTAGACAAAAAAGGAAATGTCTGGTTTACTGAAATGGGAATGTATTTTCGAGGAAAATTCCAGAATAAAATAGGCCAACTCATTCCCTAATATTAGGGTCACTCAGGGCCGTGATTTTATTTGCAGGCAATGTTTGCCTTTTTCCTAAAAAATAGGCCTGCAGGGACCCTCCCAGAAAAGATTATTTAACTGAGATTTAAAGGTTTACTGCCATAAAGTCCATTTGAAAGCCGTTCAAACAGCCTCCTCCAGTTCCTTAGCTAGAATGTTGTAAACAGAGGCTTTATTAAGGAGTCCAAAACCTTTAAAAATCAGCCTATGGGGAAACATTGACAATCGATAGGCCGCCCACTAGAATGGCTGGAATTTTCAGCTGATTTATGAGAAATTGTAGTACTCGTCCGTTCCCGTTTTTAGGGAGAAAACGAGTTTTTATAATATTTTAAATTTTTCCAATTTTCGAATAGCAGGAGATCGTTCATGCAAGTCGTCGAAGACCAAAAAGATCAGGCTGTCGAAGCAAAACAGGGCCAGATAAAAATAACCGTTTGTTTGAGCTTGAGTGGTGTCGCCGAAGGCGGCGAAGAGGTCTACGCAGAATTTCAGAAACAAATTTCTGAAATGGAGGCCAACGCTACATTGGGCGAACGTAAATGTGAAATGGGCCAGGTGGGTTGCCGGGGTTATTGCAGCCGCGATGTATTGGTCGACGTTTATGTTCCTGGCGAAGACCGAGTGACCTATGAAAAGGTCAAACCGGCGATGGTCAAAAATATCTTAAACGATCACATAGTTGGTGGAAAACCGTTTAAAAAAGCAGCGTCTAAAGAAGACTATTACACGACGCTTGAAAAACAAACCCGTGTTGCTCTGGCGCATGGAGGCGCGATCGATCCTGAAAATATTGACGAATATATTCAAGTAGGCGGCTATGAGTCTCTGAAAAAAGTTCTTTCCACCATGAAACCAGAAGAGGTGATTGCTGAAGTTAAAAAATCTGGCTTACGCGGAAAAGGTGGCGGCGGATTTGTAACCGCTAACAAATGGGAAAAAGCACGTAATGCGCCGACCGATGAAAAAGGCACCCGCTATATCATGGTCAATGGCGATGAAGGCAACCCTGCTTCCTACATGGATCGTAGCGTAATGGAAGGTGCATCGCACCAGGTTCTTGAAGGTTTGTTGATCGGTGCTTATGCCATTGGCGCAACAGAAGGCATTATCTATACCCGATCCGACTACGCGATTGCAGTTAAGCGATTGAACATGGCCATTGAACAAGCACGGGAGAGAGGGTTTCTCGGCGACAATATTCTGGGCTCTGGGTTCAGTCTCAACGTCCGAGTTCATGAAGGCCTTGAAGCTTTCATCGGGGGTGAGTCTACAGCGTTGATGCAATCAGTGGAAGGCAAACGCCCTTTTCCGAAAGCACAACCTCCTCACTCGGCGCAGCAAGGGTTGTGGGGAAAACCAACGGTATTGAACAACGCAGAAACCTGGGCAACCGTTCCGAAAATTATTGAAAAAGGGGCGGACTGGTATGCAGGCATGGGCAATGACAACGCCAATGGCTGTAAGGTGTGGGCCATTTCTGGAAACATCAAATACAACGGTTTGATGGAACTGGATATGAAAACCACATTCCGCGAAGCTATCGATGATTATTGCGGCGGCATTCAGAAGAAAAAAGATCTCAAGGTTGTCCATGTCGGCGGTGTGACCGGCGGCTTCCTGCCCCCAGAATTGGCAGACACTCCGACAGACTACGAAAGCCTGCTGGATGCAGGGGTTTTGATGGGACAAGCAAGTTTTGCGGCTTACGACGAGTCGGCATGTGTGATTGATCTCGCCAAATTTTCTATCGGATTCAACGAAGGCGAAACCTGTGGCAAATGCACACCGTGTCGAATTGGCCTTACTCTGATCCGAGAAAAGCTGGATGACATTTCAGAAGGCCGCGGAAAAATGGAAGATCTCGACGATCTCCAGCACCTGTGTGAAGAAATCAGCCAGACCTCTCTTTGCGGACTAGGCGAAACCGCACCGAAAGCGATCTTGACGGGTTTAAAGTATTTCCGCAAGGAATATGAAAGACATATCGTCGACCAGGTTTGTGATGCTGCACGTTGCGTAGGATTGTACCGCTACTACGTCAAAGAAGAAGATTGTGTGGCTTGCGGAGCCTGCATCAAACCCTGCCCAACCGGTGCTATCACTGGAGGAACTCGTAAGGTTGCAGCTCATATTGATATGGATTTATGTATCAACTGCAACGCTTGTTATCAAGCGTGTGGATTCCTCGCGATAGAATAGATTTTTAGATAAAAAAGTTTTAGCCCACAGGGGTCTTCCCTTGTGGGCTTTTTTGTTTCCCTTCCATTTCTATTTTCCGAACACAACGGTGATCCTTTATTTTCTGATCAAAAGGTTTTAGAATGCAGACAATGAAAATCGCGATCATTCATGACTGGCTTACGGGAATGCGAGGCGGCGAAAAATGCCTGGAAGTATTATGCAAGCTGTACCCTACTGCAGACTTGTTCACATTACTTCATGTTCCTGGTAAAGTTTCTCCGGTTATAGAATCGCATCCCATCCACACTTCATTTATTCAAAACCTCCCTTTCGCCAAAACAAAGTACCGCTATTACCTACCGCTTATGCCTTTTGCTATCGAGACATTTGATTTGAGCGAATATGATTTGATATTGAGCAGCAGTCATTGTGTAGCGAAAAGCGTCAAGCCAGGACCTAAAAGCCTGCATATTTGTTACTGCCATACACCTATGCGTTATATATGGGATCAATTTGAGCAATATTTCGGGAAAGGAAAATCCAGTTGGCTTGCAGCAACGGCAATGAAATTTATAAGAGGCTGGCTGCAACGTTGGGATGTTAAAACAAGCCGCAGAGTAAATCACTTTATTGCGAACTCGCGCCATGTGCAAAAACGGATTAAAAAATATTACGGTAGGGAAGCGGCTATCATCCATCCCCCTGTGAACACTGAATTATTCACCCCTGAAAATAAAGTGGACAAAGGAGATTATTATTTAATTCTTTCAGCATTTGCTCCCTATAAACGTTTGGATTTGGCAGTGGAAGCTTTCAACCAACTCGGCCACCCCTTTTTCGTAATTGGTGAAGGGCAGGACGGCAAACGTTTAAAGGAAATGGCGAAACCCAACATTCAATTCGAAGGGTGGCTGGATAATTCACAGATTCGCTCCCATTTCGCCCGTTGCCGGGCTTTCGTTTTTTGCGGGGAAGAAGATTTCGGAATCACCCTATTAGAAGCCCAGTCTATGGGCCGTCCTGTCATTGCCTTTGGACGCGGGGGAGCCTTGGAGACAGTGATTCCCGATAGCCAGACCTGGAAGCCAGAGACAGAGATTCCGCAAAACTCGACCTCTCAACCCACGGGGGTTTTCTTTTACGAACAAACTCCCGAAGCTCTAATAAATGCCATCCAGCATTTCGAATCCATAGAATCTCAATTTGATTCAGATGCAATCCGTAAACACGCTCAACAATTCGATATTTCTGTTTATACAGAACGAATGAAAAACTTCATCGAAGAAAAACTTGTGGGCCACCCTCGCTAGCGTGATACGGGAATTATCAAAAATAACTTTCAAAATTGTGTAATAAAATATATTTAGTTGTCCGCTTTTGGCTGCGACTTCAACTGGTCGACGCAACACTTTATCTTACTAGTAAAAAGATGGAGTGTAAAAAATGGCCTATCGAACCCGAATAAACTATACCGCTCAACAAAAGTCAGAAATGTGGGATCGCTGGCAACGTGGCGAATCACTCAAAGCAATTGGTCGAGCCTTTGATCGACCGTCATCCTCCATCTTTGGTCAATTGTCTCCGACAGGAGGTATACGCCCAGCCCCGCGAAAACGTTCACGTTTAGCATTGAGTATTTCAAACCGTGAAGAAATTTCAAGAGGTATCGTCGAAGCAAAATCGTTACGGCAAATTGCCTCGTCGTTAAATCGCGCGCCTTCAACCATAAGCCGTGAAATTCAACGAAATGGTGGTTATCAATGTTATCGTGCAACGCAAGCCGATAAAGCCGCGTGGGATAGAGCGCATCGCCCTAAACTCTGTAAGTTGGCTTGTTACCCGGAATTAACACGTAGGGTGGCTATAAAACTCAAGCACCATTGGTCACCGAAACAGATTGCGGGTTGGCTTAAACGAACCTATCCTAACGAAGAGCACAAGCAGGTGTCACACGAAACTATTTATCGTAGTTTGTTTATTCAGGCGCGTGGGGTCCTTAAAAAAGAGCTGCAATGGTACCTTCGTACCCAACGAGCGATACGACGTGCTAAACAGCACAGCATAAAAAATGAAGGACTGGGTAAAATCTGCAATACTGTGTCGATCAGCGAACGGCCTGCTTCGGTTGAAGACCGTGCTGTGCCCGGGCATTGGGAAGGCGATCTGATTGCTGGCTCCTCCAACAGTTTCATTGCCACCTTGGTTGAAAGGCAGACACGTTATGTCATGTTAGTGAGAGTGAAAGGTAAAGACACGGAAACGGTCATCTCGGCACTCATCAAACATGCACACAAACTTCCCACAGAACTGTATAAATCATTAACTTGGGATCGAGGAAAAGAGATGGCTGACCATCAACGGTTTACTTTAGCGACCGACATTGATGTGTACTTTTGTGATCCACAAAGCCCCTGGCAGCGCGGTTCAAATGAAAATACCAATCGGTTGCTGAGACAATACTTTCCAAAAGGCACAGATTTATCGGTACACTCACAGGCAACACTTAATAAAGTGGCCCGAGAATTAAATGAACGACCTCGTGAGACATTAAACTTTGAAACACCAGCAGAACGTTTTAACGCATGTGTTGCGTTGACCGGTTGAAGTCGCAGCCAATAGCGGACATTCAGTTAATGAAGGAATATAAACAAATGTATCTATAGCTGAAAATAAATCTTTGTTTATATTGGATTGACGATATACACTGGGACCGCTGTCAGCTGAATGCTGGCATTGTGCAAACTTGGCTATCAAATTCGCCCCTTGTTCATAATAGTCAATGAAAAGCATCTAAAGAAGAATTGGCAATAAGTTAGTTACTAAAGCAAGTTGATTCGAGAAAAATTCCTTGGATCATTAATCTAGAGGACATACTATGAAGAAACTTATCCAATTAGGCGTATTCTTGTCGATCATTCAATTTATTCTTCCCATGATAGCTAGCGGGAATCCCTCGACATCGATCAAATCAGGTATGATCCGATTAGTTTCAGATCATTTCGTAGACGAGGATGTAATAATCGTCGTTCAACCTTCTAACTCGTATAAGAAAGAGTTGTTGCAGACAATTATAATCCCTACAACGATTACCTCATTCGCAGATGGGAATTATTGCAAACCCGGGGAGAAAGTAAAGAACCGCAGATGCTTTCTTAGGTGCTACACTTCCCCGTACAATTGGGCAAAGGGACAAGCCGAATGCGACTCCGTCATAACTGATGAACTGTTCACGATTGATAGGAACTTCAAACTGGACTTCGGTAATTTCCCCGGGCATGAATTGAGCAATGCGGAAGGCGGGTGGTGCGGGGCTAGTATTCGTGAACACAATGCGGACGTAATAAATAGTGTAACTCCAATCAGAAGGGTCGATTTAGTTTCTTCAATTTTGTGTATGGAGCAACTTGAGCTGTCGCCGGAGGCTTCCATTCCAACTGAATCCTCCAGCTCACCATTTTATCCCGCGCCAAAGAAGCCTATGTTAGATAAAAATTAAAAAGATTAATCCAAATAAGGAAGGTTTACGCAAGGGGATATTATACTCTTGTCCTCCTCCCTCATTTTCAGATGGGGGAGGAGGCTCAAGAGGCATGGAAGTGGCCCTCGCCCTGAATACCTTCAAACAAATCTTGACCAAAGCTGGAATTTAGCTAGAGATTAATTTGTAGTAGAAGCCAGCTTACATCTTCTCAGACCCAATTTTTACTCTTCAAGAGAATGACCGCTATGGGGTCGGAAGCGGCCTTAGAAAAACCTCCAAATCTTCCTTTTATTTAAACAAACCCCATACTAATAATTAATTCATTCTCATGGGCCGAAGGAATCAGTAGAAATAAAAACAGCCTAGAGTCCAAAGACTGTAGGCTGTTAAAAAGTGGCGGGGCCGACGAGACTCGAACTCGCGACCCCCGGCTTGTAAGGCCGGTGCTCTCCCAACTGAGCTACCCGCCCAAGCATTGCTTAATATCTCCAGAAGAGGCTGGGAGTATATAAATGCTAACCACATTCTGTCAAGCGATTTCCCCTTATTAGGAAAAACCCGTTTTTATCAGGAAGATAAGACTCCTCTCAAAAAATATGGAATTTTCATTTTTCAGCCAAGCGAGAGGTAAACGATTGACAGTTTGGGGCTTACACTATAAGATGCCTTTCTAAGGTAGAGAAAAAATTTCCGCCTTTCTGCAAAAGTTTTTATTTTCCTTTTAGCATCTGAACAACCCCAGTTTTTCCTACCATGACAGAAAAAATCATGGCCTCTTTGGAGGGCCTTTCCACTGAAGAATTAATTAAGATTCGAAAAGATCTTGATGAACTAATTAAAACTAAATTCGACAAGGATCTGGGAAAACGCCAAGGTCAAAGAGCAAAAGTTAAAATTGCCGGAAATGTAGAAATCGAAAGAGAAAAGGAGTTTTTTTACAAACTGCATAAAATTTCTATACTGGAAATGTCCGTCAATGGACTGGTATTTACTATAAAAGGAACCGTCATTGATGGTGACCTCTTGAAAGTTTCATTCCGAATTCCCTCCACCGGAGAAAAAAAAATAATCAACTGCCAGGCAGTGAGGGTTATAGAAACCAAACCGGGAACCATTCCGGAATTTGAAGTCGCCGCAATGGCAGTCACTCAAGATGAAGTAAAAAATTATAAAGATATGCTAAGAAAAAGAGGCAAATAATTCCTGAGCGAATATGATTTCAACAAATCAACTTTCACATCTAATAGACTTAATAGGAAACGTGGCTGACGCCCATACCACTGCCTTGTTTGAATTGACAGAAAACAGGCTGGTAATGCGGGAACACTTCACCCTCAGCCGTCACTTGGACCGAAATATTTCCATTAAGGTGGGCGACGGGCCAATAGGCCTGGCCGCCCAAACATTAAAACCGCAACTGATCGAAAATATTGACTCAGACATCAGCGGAATTTATAAAAAACCGGAAGAACTAAAAGGATTTCTGGCTGTCCCAGTTATCTTTGATAAAGTACTCGGAGTGCTTGTAATAGATACAAAGACAAGCTACCAAATATCCATTAAATTGCAGAAAATCCTGTCAAATTTCGCAGATCAAATTGCCTGGCATTTACATCAGGAAAAAAATGGCCCTATTTTAAAAGATGCTCCTCTTCCCGATTTAAAAGAATTAACCTCCTACTGCCGCTTTTTGGCGGAATCTCCAAACCGCTCTTCAGTAGCAGATCGGTTGACTCAGGTTCCAACCTCAATTATTTCTTTTAAATCAATTGCTGTTATTTGGTTTGAAGATAATCAGAAGGAAGGCCGCATTATTGGTCATAGAGGGTTCACTCATGACCTATCTGAAACCGTTGTACATTTTGGAAAAGGGCTGGTAGGTTCCTGTGCGAAAAATCGATCTCCCCTGTTATTACGTTTCAATTCGGAAAGAAAAACCATTCTGTTTTCTGAAGAAGAGAAACCCGAAGGCCTGTTATCTGCTGTGGCGTTGCCCATACAACTCAATGAAACATTATATGGAGTTTTATTGGTTGGGTCCGAACAGTATGAGGGGCTAGGCGTTTCTGACCTGGACAAGCTCTCTCTTATTGTTTCTGCAGCCGCTTCGGCTTTGTTTTGTTCCGACACCAAAGATCGTTGGATCTACGATAAAAACCTTGACCCTGTAACCGGAATCCCTAACCATAGATTTTTGACGGAATACCAACTCGCAGTATCAGAGGAGCTTTTCAAATCCAGCCAACCGGTTTATTTTTGGTCGGTGCAAATCACAAACCTCGGCGACCTTTATCAGGCTCACGGTGTAGATCAAGGGGATGCCTTCTTAAAACAAATGATAGCCCTTTTCGCAAAAATGATTCCCTCGCCAAAATTTGTTTTCCGGTTTTCAGAAAATACGTTCGTACTCATGTTGATGAATAGAAAACAAAAAGAGGTAAAACAACTGCAAACAAAACTAAAACAATTATTCGAATACAATCCTCTACATGTCAATGGAACAGAAATGCAGGCAAGCATGCAATGGGGTTTCTCCGTTTATCCCGATGACGCCAAAGAATTATTTGGACTAATAAGCCTTTCCCGAAATAGACTGTCCCCAAAAATTAAAGAAATGGCATGATAAGACAATTTTTCAATACAATATTTGGATACTTTTCCACTGATCTGGCAATGGACCTGGGAACTGCCAACACCCTTGTGTACATAACCGAAAAAGGAATCGTACTAAATGAACCATCCGTCGTAGCCGTAAATGTTGACGACCACACTGTCGAAGCAGTGGGATTGGAAGCAAAGAAAATGTTTGGCAGGACTCATGCGAAGGTAAACACAGTTCGCCCTATGAAGGACGGGGTGATTGCTGACTTCGACGTGACCAATAAAATGATTCAATATTTTATAAAAAAAATATTACACAAATACCGGTTCTTCAAACCCAGGATGGTAGTGGGTGTTCCCACCTGTATTACCCAAGTGGAAAAAAAAGCCGTCATCGATGCTTCCATCATGGCGGGGATCAGGGAGGTCCACCTGATAGAAGAACCAATGGCTGCAGCCATTGGCGTGGGCATCCCTGTCCATCGCCCAGAAGGAAATATGGTAATTGATATAGGTGGAGGCACCACCGATGTGGCGGTCATCTCATTATCCGCCATTGCGTATGGGGAGTCCGTTCGCGTGGCCGGAGATGAAATTGATGAGTCCATCGTTCGATATATGCGGCTCCAACATCATTTGAATATTGGTGTCTTTGAAGGCGAGCGCGTTAAAATGGAAGTTGGCAGTGCCTTTCCTCAACCGGGCAACCTCACCACTGAAGTAAAAGGACTCAATGTAAAAACCGGAGTTCCCATGTCCATCTCCGTTGGTGATGATGAAATACGTGAAGCCTTGAAAGAACCTCTGACCACGATCGTGACATCCATCATGCGTGCTTTGGAAAAAATCCCACCCGAACTTTCTGCGGACATCCACTCCAACGGTATTTATTTAACCGGAGGCGGAGCACTCATTCGCGGACTCGATAAAATGATTGAAGAAAGAACCACCCTCAAGGTCTTTATCCCTGAAGATCCTCTCCTCAGCATCGTCAAAGGTGCCGGTGCCGTTCTGGACGATTTTGACAATATGAAAAAAGTCTGTATCAATTAAATCCGTTGCGGTACAATTTCTCCATCCTAAAATTTAAATAGCTTCATCCTATATGAGTTCTCCAGAAAATTCGTCCTGCATGGAATGCGGAACAGAGGTTAAATCCGTTCCTACATTTTTGGAGTATAAAGGTCAGGAAATTTTTGTCTTCGATCCAGCAACCTGCAAGCCTTGCCTGGAAAAATTGTGTGAAAACTACTCTACTCAATGCGTAAATTGTGGAGGAACCATTCCTCCTTATTCCAATGTGGGTATTTTGAAAGCAGGGAATGGGCAAAACCAGTATATCCACATGACCACCCAGTGCAACACACCGGGAAATGCTTTCTATGGCTACTGGGGAAAAGGTACTATTAGAGAGTTTGTACAAATCGAAGCCTGCTCCTAACAGGCCAGCG
>CAZECX010000080.1:0-16033 GCA_964510965.1 uncultured Nitrospina sp.
GGAAAATCCGAACAAACAAATGTCTTAATTTAAATATGCCAAAAATAGGTACATCTACTTTCAGTCAATTGCTCCGCTATTTCCTTTTGATAGGATTGGTTCCTGTTGTTGTCATTTCGTTCATCAGCTATTTTCAGGCAAAAAAGTATTTGCAAAAGATGGCGATAGAAAATCTTGAGTCTATCTCGGTCATACATAACAACCAGATTGAATCTTATATCGAGAAAATTGACCGGGATATGTCTGTTTTAAACTTCTCCCCTATTACTCAAGATGCAATGATCTATTTCAATGATATTTTGCCTGCAGATGGCATGGCTGGCAATGGTTCTCAAAAAATATCTTCGACATATAAAAAGTTTTTTGAATCATTTATTACAACTGAAGGCTTCACGGATATTTTCTTGATTAATCTCGACGGAATAATTGTTTATTCACAAAATATTGATATTGGTTCGGGTTTGAATATTAATCGAGAAGATCTGCATAAAACTCAATTAGCAAAAACATTTCATGAAGCCACCACATTGCTATCATCCAGAATATCAAAGTTTGAATTTTTTCCACCTTCAAACAGAATTGCCAGCTACATTGCTTCTCCAATGTTCCACAAAAATAAATTTATTGGCGTTGTAGTCTTACAAATTGGAACCGATACCATATTCGATATTATTAATAACTATACAGGCTTAGGTGAGACTGGTGAAACCGTTGTCGCCTCTAAAAAAGGAGAAGAACTTCTAATATTGGCTCCCTTAAGGTTCGACACTTCTGCGGCATTTCAAAAAACAATTTCATTTGGGTCTGAGTTGGCGTTGCCTATTCAAAAGGCAATTAAAAAAGAAAAGGGTTCCGGGACATCTATTGATTACAGGGGAAAAGAAGTTCTTGCCATATGGAATTATTTACCTTCCATTCAATGGGGTATGGTGACCAAAATTGACTCCGAGGAAGCTTTTAAACTTATATACAATTTCAGGAATCTGATTCTTTTAATTGGGGCCCTGTTAACCGTTATTTTGATCGGTATAATTTTTATATTATCAAAATCGATTTCCAACCCCATTATTCAACTCACAAAAAATATTAAATCAATCGGGAAAGGAGACTTGCCAATAACGCCAGGATACTCTTTTACGAGTGAAATCGGCGAGCTTGCCGATGCACTTAAAAGAGAGATTCAAGAAAGAAGAAAGGCTGAAGAAGAATCAACTCAAGCTAAAGTAGAAGCAGAAAATGCAAACCTGGCAAAGTCAGAGTTTCTGGCGCGAATGAGCCATGAATTGCGAACCCCTCTAAATGCAATCATAGGGTTTTCTCAGGTAATGCTGAGAAGCAAAAGGAACAAACTCAATCCTACCCAGACAGAAGATATTGAAAAAGTTCATGGCGCTGGAAAACATTTATTGAAGCTCATCAACGAAATCCTCGATTTATCACGCATAGAATCAGGCAAAATTATTCTAGCTAGAGAGCCTGTCAATATTTTTAAAAGTATAAATGAGGTTCTGAATTTGACTCAATTTGGTGCCGAACAAAAGAATATTAAAATAGTAAATAATATAAACAATCAGGACATTTTTACTCTGGCCGACCCTGTTTGCTTGAAACAAGTGCTCCTTAACCTTATTTCAAATTCAATTAAGTTCAACAGAGAGGGAGGAACAATTTTACTTTCCTGTAAAGAAACACCTAATATTCGAATAAGCGTTGCCGATACAGGGTTCGGGGTTCCAGAAGAGCGAGTAAAATCCTTGTTCGAGCCTTTCGCCAGACTACATCCTGAAGAAATTCATATTCAGGGAACGGGTATAGGTCTTTCCATTTCAAAAAAGCTGGTCGAACTTATGCATGGGAAAATCAGCTATTCCAGAGTTGAAGGTGAGGGAAGTTGTTTTTCGATTGATCTACCAAATTGCGATCCTCCTTTTTTAAGGAAAAATAAGGATGGCATCTCCCCTGAAGGACAAGCAGTTGTGACAAAGAATATTTCGGAAGCACTGTTTACCATTCTCTATATTGAAGATAATCCTCTTAACTTATCTGTAGTTGAAAAAATATTAAGAGACCGGGAAGACGTAAAACTCTTCTCAGCTCCTGAGGCAGAGTTAGGCTTGGACCTTGCGCGTGCTAACATCCCAGACTTGATTTTAATGGATATACATTTGCCTGGGATGAGTGGATTAGAGGCTTTAAAATATTTACAAGGTTTTGAAGAAACAAAGGAAATTCCAGTAATTGCAATAAGTGCCGATGCTATGGCAGCAGATATCCAAATTGCTAAAAGGGCAGGCTTTGTTGAATATCTGACCAAGCCCATTGATTTTGATTTATTTTTTTCCACCCTGGATAAATATAAAAATTAAACCCTTTCAAATATTCCAATAGTGAGAAAGGCTAAACCCTGTTTTTTTAAATTTAAAATAAATCTGCAAATGAATTGAACCGCCGACCTGCTGATTAGTTATCAGTTGGTTTTTTGAAGGGGTAGGCTACCCCTTTTTAATTTTTATTGTAGCCAAATTGACCTCTTGAAATAAAAACTTCTTTCCAATATCTCTCTCTGTCTTGGATTATTTTATCATCGACTTTCATAGAACGATATTCAAGCAAGGATAGCCTGAAATTATTTCTAGAATAATCAAGGCTTTCTTTTTTGATGACTTTAATAAGCTCTTCATTCCCTCCATGTCCTGTATCTATATAGCAACTCCATCTTGACCAAATTCCTGACTCTCCATATGCCGAACCGACATATGCTTTGCCAGTATTCTTATCCATGATGACATAGACACCTTTTACATTTTCTAATGCAGCTTTCCAATCTGATTTTTGATTTTCAAAAATGGGAGCTAATATATTAAAATCATGATTAATGTTTTCATACCCTGGAAAGAGTGCACCTGAATAAGGCTGTTTTAGTATTTCTGAAACTTTCATTTTATTCAGATAGTTCTCTAAATAAAATGCTCTGCCTCTTGGTGGTTTTTTTAATTTAACTTTCAATCTGCCTATATAAGGAGAATATTCAGTTAGCCCTTCAATTTCATAGCTGTGCGCCATTGGAACATTATTTCTTTTTAAAACCTTATAGATTCCGCCAAAAAGCCACGTGTCCTTTTCAGGATAGAAGTCAATTAAGGAAAAAATATACTCTCTTGAAAATTCATTCTTATTATTTCGCCATGCATTCCATTCAAACCACTCCTTTTTATTTCTGACGTATACATCTAATGGTTGATCATAACCATTCCAACGGGCCGCATGGAATTTGAACTTACTAGGCTCATCAACTTGAATGATTTTAGAAATTGGAATTTCAACCATTATTATTTCCCTTCAAGAGTTGTATTTAGCTAGAGATACATTATTCAAATTCACCCGCCAGACCGCTTGGCTTTCACACCTTGCTTCTCCAAATAGTCAAGAACACGTTCAATATGGTCGCCTTGGATCTCGATGACGCCTGCTTTGACCGTACCCCCGGAACCGCACATCACTTTGAGCTTCTTGCTCATCGATGTCAGGGTAACAGCATCCATAGCGAGCCCTTTAATCAACGTGACGCCTTTACCCTTTCTGCCCTTGGTCTCATGGGATACTCGCACGTTGCCATCACCAAGTGGTGATGTCTGTTTGCGACAGGTGCATTGTTTAATGGGATTACCACAGTCGGGACAGATTCTACCTTGTTCGGTGGAGTAGACAACTCGATCCTTGGAGTGCTTGGCTTTCATTGGGAAGTTAAAATTGAAAATTACATGAGTTGAGATCATGTAACGAGCCGATAATTGAATCCATTGTAGTTACTTAACCTTCCATTTTAGTCCTAAATTATCTTTCATTATACTTTCAAAATTTTCGCCATAGCCAAAACTTTAACATGAAATCTTTCAATGCATTGCCCTTTCAAATGCATGTAAGCCTTTATTTTTTAACCATTTATTGTATAATGCGGCAACAATAGGGCATATCTTTGCCAAACTAATGTAATATATTTTAATTTTCTGTCCAGTGAATAAAAAACCTAGCAAAAATCATACGTTTATAGATTTGTATGCAGGTTGTGGAGGTCTTTCACTTGGGCTGATGCAGGCAGGTTGGACTGGAATTTTTGCTGTTGAAAAATCTAAGGATGCTTTCCAGACCCTATCCCACAATCTCTGTCGTGAAGATGCGAGGTTTCAATTTCAATGGCCAGAGTGGTTCCCTTGTGAACCAATGTCGACCTGGCAAGTCCTTAAACATTATTCCTCCCATCTCAAAAAGCTTAAAGGTGAAGTTGACCTTATTGCTGGAGGTCCACCTTGCCAAGGTTTTTCTTCTATTGGTCTTAGAAATCCTGATGACCATAGGAATCAACTAACTTCTGAGTATATTAAAATTGTTAGCTTAGTGAAGCCACGTTTTTTGTTGTTAGAAAATGTTAGGGGATTTCAAGCTGCTTTTAAAGGTAGGAAAAAACCATACTCTTATCATGTGAAGCGACGACTCGAAAAATTAGGGTATTACGTATATTCAGAAATGGTTGAGGCATGGAAGTTTGGGGTGCCTCAATTGAGACCCCGGTTTATTATGGTAGCTGTCCGAAAAGATTTAGGTCCCCTTAATGAAAATCCATTTGAGTATATTGAGTCGACTATTCCTAGTTTCAGAAATGAAAGAAAATTAAATGGGCATCGGACTACAGTTTTTGAAGCAATTAGTGATTTAGAAGTGGGGGATAAAATTCTGAGGGATTCTGAAGAAGGAAAAGGTTTTAAAGAAATAAAGTATAAACGTTCTCGACTTTCCCCTTTTCAAAGATTAATGAGAAAAGATGTCACCCTAGGATATGCGCCTAATAGCTTAAGACTACCAAATCATAGACCAGAAACATTGAAGAAGTTTAAAGAGGTGCTGGAAGTATGCCCTAAGGGCCGACCATTATCGGATGAGTATCGTGAACATTTTAATATGAAAAAGCAATGTTTCACACCATTGCACCCCTTAAAAATAGGGCGAACTATTACAACTTTACCTGATGATACTTTGCATTATAGTGAACCTAGAATTTTAACAGTTAGGGAAAATGCCAGACTTCAATCTTTTCCTGATTGGTTTGAATTTCAGGGTAAATACACGACTGGAGGTAATAGACGAGTTAAAGAGTGCCCTCGTTATACTCAAGTAGGGAATGCAGTTCCACCATTGATGGCAGAAGCAATAGGCCTGGTCTTAAAAGATATGAAAAAAAGTACTGAAAATGAAAAAGCATAATTTCAAAGCAAATATTCGACTTAAAGACATTATTGGTCAGGGGTTAATTACCAATAGCAACATAGCTATTATTGAATTAATTAAAAATGCTCGTGATGCAAAATCAAGTAGAGTCAATGTTATTTTTGAAAATGCGAACTCAAAATCTGGGACGTCCCGAATAATTATTCAAGATTTTGGGCACGGGATGGATTTAAATGATATTGCTTATAAATGGTTGAATATTGCTTATTCAGAAAAGCGCATAGAAAACAAAAAAGGAGACCAAGTTTATGCGGGCGAGAAGGGAATTGGGCGTTTTTCGTGTGATCGATTAGGGAGATCACTTAATCTTTACACTAAGAAAAAAATTGGAAATTTAATTCATTTAGCTGTTGATTGGAGGGAATTTGAAATTGATGATAGGGACAAAGAAATTTCCTCAGTAGATCTTATTCCTAAGACTATAAAATCTACAGCGTTTAAAAAGAAAACAAATTTAAATCCTTTTGATAAAGGCACTTGTTTAATCATTGAAGATCTTAAGGAAACTTGGGGCATTAATGAGTTGAACAAATTACAAAAGGTTTTGGAACGATTCATAATTGATCCTAAAGAGAAGTTTAAAGTATTTCTTAAATCTACAGATATTAAAGATGGTAAAGGTAGGCTTGTATTTAATGGAATAATTAAAAACCGTTTATTAACTAGGCTTGACGATAAAACCATTTCTATCCATTCAAAAATTACTAATAATGGGAAAACAATAAAAACAGAGCTGAGCAATTACGGCGATATTATTTTAAGTTTTGAAGAAGACAATCCTTATACCCAGTTGAAAGACGTAAGGGCGCAAATTCATTATCTAAATCCAGGTGGAAAAATATCGTTTAAGAATATTACTGGTTTTCGTTCAGCCGATTACGGTTCCATTATGTTTTTTTTAAATGGGTTCAGAGTAATGCCCTACGGGGACCCAAAGGATGATTGGCTTGGACTAAATCAAAGAAAAGCGCAGGGGGGGCGTCGGTTTTTTGGAACGCGTGAAATTTTTGGAATTGTAGAGGCTTATGATAACAGTCGAAAATTATTACCTGTCTCCAGTCGAGAAGGGCTTGAAGATAATTTAGCTTTTAAGCAATTAACCAACCGGATGTATTCAGATAAAGTTTCCGGTTACCTTCCTGGTGTTTTGCGGATCTTAGAAAGATATGTAGTTGAGGGTATTGATTGGGACAGGGCTGCACCAAAAGATGGTGAGTTTTCTCTTGAAGAAGTTACAAATGCTTTACAAGCAGTTTTGGAGTCTCATAAAAAAAATAAAAGTTTAAGAAATTTAAAAATAAATAACAGGGCAATAAAGGAAATTGCCAAAGAAAAAATAATTGAATACAAAAATTTTATTAATGAGCTTTTGGAAAGTGTATCTGGTAAATCAGTTTACGAATTATCTCCTTCCGAAAAAAAGAATCTCGCAAAATATGTTAGGAGGCATGACTCTGCTTTAGATAAGAAAACAGAAACTAACAGAGAATATAAAGAGGCCATTGAAGTTGAAAGAAAGAGGAGACTTTTTGCAGAATCTCACCAGACATCGGACGAGCAGCGGGTCACATACCTGCAGCATCAAGTAGGAATAATAAGTGGAAAGCTTGTTGATGATTTATATAAGGTCTTAAAAAAACACTCTAATAATCAAACTCAAAATGTAGAAGATTTAATTGAGGTAATTAAAAAATCACATTTTAATGCCAGCCAAATTAATAAGCTTTCTCAGATAATTACAAAAGCGAATTTTGACATTATGAGTAACAATATCCGACATGATATTTTTACTTATATCGAACAATATATAAAAGATATGTGTGAGAATGGGGCGGATTGGGGTTTGGAAATAGAATTTTCCAATTCAAATAATGCTGAATTAGTTCTCAATATGAGACCTATTCAAGTATCTATGCTTGTAGATAATGTTTTGAGTAATTCAGAAAAGTCAGACGCCAAAAATGTAGAAATTAATGTTTCAGAAGATAAGAAATCATTCCAGATTGAATTTATTGATGATGGTAAAGGTTTAAGTGATAAATATAAGCCCGAAGTTTACTTCAATGCTGGTATTTCCACCACGAAAGGCTCAGGTATTGGGCTAAGCCATGTTAAACAAATTGTGAAAGAATTGGATGGTTCTGTATCAATTTCGAATAATGATGAAAAAGGCGCAACGATAAAGGTTTGGTGGAAAAAATGAAACTTAAATACAATGTTCTTTGTGTAGATGATGATATCGAAACGCTTGATTCAACAAAAGAAAAATTTGAGGAATTTAACTCTGATGTGGGAATCGAAGTCGAGTACCAAGACATTGAGGTTTCTATTAAAGCTAGAGAAAAGCCGGACATATTCCAGAAAAGAATTTTGAAGGAATTATCTAATAAATTTAAAAAATCTACATTCGACCTTATTTTAGTGGATCTCCACATGCGTGAATTTACTGGAGAGCATATAATTAGTTCTATTAGAAATAAACATACCTTTTATAGGCCTATAATATTTTACTCTGCAGGAGACCCGCCAGCAGCTTCGAGGGCGATGGAACAACTAACTAAGGCGGCAACTGACGCAGGTATTTTGGGGAAAAGTATTTTTATTACTACGCGAAAAAAATTACATCGTCTTTTAAAAGATATTGCTACTGAGATGCATATTGAAGAACAAAAAGTTAATCACGTTCGTGGACTTCTTATGGATCAGGTAAGTGAGCTAGATGCCAATGTAATAAATGCCATTAAGAAGAAAAGTCTTTGGAATGATGTACCTAAAGATAAAAGAAAAAAGGTGGCAAAAGAATTTAAAGACAGAATAGGGCATCAGCATAAAATTATTGATACGCTCTTCAACACAGTGAAAGAGATGGAATATGGTGAGATAAAAGATCATATTTTAAAAAATCCAGATGCAATAGATACGTTCTCAAAAAGTAAAATTCTTCGAGAAATTTTAAGGCATATTGTGAGTTTAAAAAAATATGGAAAAATTTTAAGCGAAGGCATTAATTCAGGTAATAAATGCATTATAGATATAAGAAATGCTTATGGTCATCAAACTGCCGAATCTCTTAAGGTTGAACATACTCCTAAAAAATGCAAATTAATACGTGAAGAAACGAGGCGTCAGGTAAAGAATATTAAGGAAGTGATTGGGACTTAATGAAAACAGTTGTTTTTGATATTGATGGTACTCTTGCAGATAATTCTCACCGACAAAATCTAGCACCTCCCAAAGGCCCTGACTGGGATGAATTTTTTGCTGAAATGGTTAATGACCTGCCTAACCAACCCATTATCGATTTATATCAGACCATAAAAGCATCAGGAAAGTATTCTTGTGTCCTTGTTTCTGGTCGTCCAGATAATTACCGGAAGCATACTGAAGAATGGCTTGCAAAATATGAGTTAGAGTACGTCCTTTTATGTATGCGTAAGGTTGGGGATCGGCGGCCTGATTATGATGTGAAGAAAGAAATTTTGGATGACCTTTTAGGTAAGGGATATGAGATAGCCTTTGTTGTCGATGATAGGGAAGAAACTGTCCGTATGTGGCGGGATAATGGAATTACCTGCCTCCAATGTGCCGACCATGATTTTTAGTTTTCTTGTCTTCGCTAGCTTTTCTACTTTTTCGACTTATTACTTTCCAGCTCTTTAATTTTAGCTTCCAAACTTTTGGTGAGCTTCCCCTGTGTTTCGATCAAATGATGGAGCCAGCGGGCGGAATTGAACCGCCGACCTACTGATTACGAAGCGGTGCTTAAATTACATGGGGTTTGATTTTTCATAACTTATTGGAACGTCCGTAGCGAAACCCTAGCTAATATACCCCCTTTTTACCTAGTAATAGACACAAAATAGACACACAAAATTTAACGGCCCATTTCTGGATGTGCGTTTTGCACGTTTTCAGAATGGGCCTTTTTTGTTTCTAAATTGATTGGAAAAAGAGCCGTACCTGTTGGCCCTGTGGATAAATTGCTTTTTATTTTTCCACAAGCCAATAGGTTCAGGTCCTGTTGACCCTGTGTGAAAACGGTTGTTTGGTTTTCCACAAGTCACCAGGACAAAGGGTTTTTCATAAATATGACCACACTTATTAAAGACAAGAACCAACAGGATCTGCTGAGTACCGCGCTACCGCACGGAACGCAAGCTGGTCCTGTTGGTTTGTTTTCGCGCGAAGCGCTTAACTTGATTTAGTTCTATGGAAACAAAATGCATGAATATTCCTTCAGTTGAAATTAAAGGCGGCGGAAAGTTTGCGGAATCCAGACGATTGGGAGAATTGTTTCTGGATTATGGGGCTGAGATGGGATCGGAAAAGATTATGAACTACGGCCATGACCTTATCTCATGTGGCCGTCAATCCCATGTTTATAAAAAAACCTTAAAAAATGGAAAGGAGGTTCCAGTTCTAGTGGCCTACACCTGTAAAAGCAGAGCCTGTCCACCTTGCAACGCTATTCGGTTGGAAGGATATCGAAAAAGGATTGATTCAATCATTGAGGAAAGAGGAACGGAAAATTTTATTTTCCTCACCGTCACCAATCCAAAAAGAGTACCAATTCACGAAGTTAGAAATTCCTTTGATGTAATGTCTAAAAGTTTGTCAGATTTATTCAGGACTGCACCAATAAAAGCCCATGTTTCTGGTGGCTTTCGTGCATTCGAGGGAAATTCTAATTCCGAAGGAATGATTAATCCCCATTGTCATTTGCTATTGGAAAGTACCGGGGAGGACCTGTCACAGAATAAAAATATTCTTAAGTTCATTGCCAGTAAACATTTCAAGAAAGCCCTGGAGGGATATTTGAAAAACAATCCCAATAAGACTAGGAAAAAGGTTCTTGAAACAACTTTCAGGTATTTGAAGAAGGGAAGGTTTTCTCAATTGCTCTGGTCTGCATTTTTAGTCTCTAGAGGTATGGGCTCCGTTTGCAATGTTCAAGAAGTTTCAAAGTTTAAAAATCCGGGCAAGTCCACCAGCGAAGAGCTTTGCAAATATATGACTAAGACCATGAAATTAGACGGTGCGAGGTTACCAGAATACATATTGGCTATGAAAGGGAAAAGGTTATTCAGCTCATGGGGAAGTTTGAAGATTTCCTCAAAGGATGTTGAGAAAGTTGTTTACGAAGATGAGGGTGATGCAGATGAAAAACCCGAATTGGAATACTTCGGTTTTTTACCGGATGTTATTAAGAGCGCGATTTTATCTGGTGATACGTTTAGTCAGAAGGCTTTGGGGCTAGCTGTTAAAGAAAAACTAGTAGATGTGTCTTTTGTTGGAGAGTTGAAACATGGAGTTTCAACTTAATTTTTATAATTTTAATTAGGAGATTTCAAATGTTTACAGTTCAAGGGAAGTTGGTAGCACATGATGTGTTTACAAGTAAAAAGGGAGAAGAAATGCAAACTATTTCTCTTTATACCTCGATCACAAATTTTGGGAAGTCAAAACCGAAGTTATTTGACTTTTTTGTTCCGATTACGGTGAAAGGTCTTGATCGCCTTATGGAAAAGACGGTGATTTTGCCTTGTGCACCTTTAGTCAAAAACGGAGAAGTTCAAATTGGCTTTGCGGAGGATGGAAGAAAAATTCACTTTCACAATGAAAAAGGTGAAGTGAAGACCCTGGCGGAACGGCCTGAATCTTTAAATGTGAAAACAGGTTAATTTAAAAAAAGCCGGTAAGGGGTTGCAGCCCCTTGCCGACCAGGTATCGCAAAAAACGTGATTGGAGTCAGTTTTTACGATGTTTCAATATAATTGTTTTTTGGCCTGTGGGTCAAAAATTATTCATAAGAATTACCAAAGCGGAGTTTCCAAGTTGCTGATTGATTTCAGGAACCTGGGCTCCGCTTTTTTCATGGGCTGAGTTTCTATGGACCCCGGATCAGTTGGTGAACATATCATTCAGATTTGGGTGGCGGCCTTTTCTATGGGGCTGATTATTAAACTTTTAAATAGATGAAAGGAGGTGAAAAAGATGAAAGCTATTTTTAATAAAGCTAAGGATGTTGTGGTATCCGGTTTGTCCTTTGTTGGCAAAGTTGCACAAGGTGCTGCAGCTGCAATAGTTGGTGTAGTTACTTATACAACCAATGCTGATGCGGTAATTACCATTGATACCGCAGCTATCACCGCTGATATCGCTGTTATTGGCGCGGCTGTAGTGGGCATTGTGCTTGCTACCGTTGCATTCAAGATTGCGAAGTCAATGCTCGGCGGTACTCGTTAAACCGGAGGTCCGGTGGTGGCACGGGCCTTTATTTTATTTGGATATGAAATGGAAGATTTAACAACAGCAATAAATGGTTTGTCTACTTTGATTGAAACCATTCTTGTTCCATTGCTTATTATTTGGGGATTCTCATGCGGCTACAAATAGTTGGCTTAGTACTTTTATTTTTTTCAGTCTTTAATTTGTCACTGGCTTATTCACAGCAATTTGATTGTATGAATACTGCGAATTGGGAGACGCTGGCGACCAATTCAAATCCTTATGATTATCATACAAATGAAATTAAGCCTGATGGAAGTCCTGACCATACGCTTGATTTTGCTGAGCAACTAGATGCTCTTTATACGGGTGATGAATATGTATTGGATGTAAATACAGATTCTGAGTGTTATGCAGCCAATATATGTGAGAGTGCTTTTTCTGGAAACTGGAATCAGCCTGGATGCGTTTGTTCGCATTTTCCACAAACAGGTTGTAACCGTGTTACATGGCAAAGACGAGGCCATCCTAATTTAATTTCTGGAGGAGTTGGAACTCAATTTCCTCCATACCCCCAACCTACATATCCTACGCCCTGGAACGAGAGATATATTTATTCACATTCTTATTCTGCAGGTACGAGTGACAACAGTATTTTATTAAATATTAATGCGAATGTAGATCAAAGTTATACGCAATCATCTACTTTAGTTTCTTCCTCGAAGTGTTCAGAAGATACAACTACCATTAATGGTGTTGAGGTTTTTAAGAAGTATTTTATATTGAATGGTCTTGCTAATAATGACCAATCGTTTAATGCAACTCAACCTCGCCAAGATTGGACGGAAGACTGGGGGGTATGTGGAACGGTTCACCAATACTGGTTGGAAAGTGATGCGACTACGGTTTCCTGGCCTCGTGTTGAAAAGACAGTACCGGTAATTGCTTACGTTCCTACGGATAGTTCTTTTGAGTATGAAGACAGGAATTTAGGTTGTAATGATCCTTATGTATATCGAGGGTCACATTTTCCATCAGATCAAGCATGTGTTCATTCTTATACCTCGGATGATCCTTGTCCCGATGGATATACCAGGTATCCGGCTGGTTTTGGTTATGGTCGTGGATGTCGGAATACGGTAGCTGCTGAATATAATGATTGTTCTTCTGGTTGGGAAATCAATCCTATTAACAGCGGTCAATGTAGAAGAGCCCAGGATTTTACTCCTCCACCTACTGACAATCCCCCGGCTGAAGAAACTTTCACTCCTGTAAGTGGTGGAGGTAATCCGGATGGTTCTGATATTGGGGCTACGGATGGTGGATCTAGTGTAAGTGATTCTGGTGATTCAAACTCTGGAAGTGGCGATGATGGATCGAGTGGATCAGACTCAGGAAGCTCTGGTTCTGATGGTTCCGGCTCTGGTGATAGCAATTCTCAAACAGATACTACTCCGCCTTGGTGTACTGGAGCAGGTTATGTATGGGATGCATCGACCAGTACTTGTACCAGTCCTGATGGTGGAGAAGTTGTAACTCCCGGACCCAACCCTGATTCTCCTGAATCTAATAATCCAACCCTTGTTGCTTTTGGTGATGCTCCAATAGCTGGAGACACTACGGGTACCAGGGATATTTTTGCAAATGGATTTTACACACCTGTTTATAGTCCAGATACAACGATATCCAGCTTTGTAGAAACCGCAATTGCTGGATGGAATACGGAGACGCTTAGAACTCGTCTTATGACTTTTGTTCCTCCCTCGGGTGCAGGTGCTTTACCTAATACCTGCATGACATTATCCATGATGACTGATCCCGTGTGTATTGATTTGAATTCTTATGCATTTGTCTTTAATGCACTTCGAGGATTTTTATATTTACTCGCTGGTTTTTCTGCTTACAGAATAATTATAGGAGCTTGAGTTAAATGAAAGAGTGGTTTGATTATGCAATAGATTCCATAGTTAATATCTTTGCTCATTTGATTTTAGATTTAAGAGAAATATTTTGGGATTTCTTTTTTGTGATATTTCAGAAGGTATTGGACTTTGCAGGCTGGTTGAATAGTTATGTTGTTGGTTTGCTTCCTACTTTTGATGCTTCGACTCATTGGGCAAGTGTTCCTGCCAGTGTAATTCAATTATTAAACTATATGCATTTTGGTCAATGTTTAACAATTGTAATTGGTGCATTGGTCGCTCGTTTCACGCTTAACTTTATTCCATTTTTTAAATAGCCATGTCCACCTTATTTTATTGTGGCCCGCCGGGTTCTGGTAAGAGCTACCACGTGGTAAAGGAAGTAATAATTCCTTCTTTAAAGAAAGGCCGAAAAATATTAACCAACCTTCCTGTTTGTCTGGATGTAATGGCAGCTAAGATTCCTGAACTCAAGTTTGTAGAAAAAATGAACTTTCTTGAAATGGTTGATGAAGAAAGAATCAAAAATATTCATGAGCTTGTAGCTGATCCACAAGGAATTTATGCAGGATGTTTGATTGTGATCGATGAAGCACATAATTACTGGCCGACGGATGAGCCTATCAGGAATAAGGCATTTAAGAAGTGGTACACAGAGCAACGACATTATTTTCAGGATGTTGTTTTGCTCACGCAGGACTTCGACAATGTTCATAAATTTATGCGCTCGATAACGGAGAAACGCTTTGAATATTCTAAGAATGCAGATAAGGGATTTGATAATGGATACAACGAGGATTATTACATTGGCAAATCAAAGAAGAGACCCGTTAGAACCATGCATTCCTACGATAAGTTTTATTTTCAATTCTATTTTTCACATTCACAGAGTCTTTCCGGGAAAGGTCTTTCTGAAAAGCGTGTAGGAAGAAAGGTCAATATATTATTTAAATATGTTATTCGGCTGGGACTTGGTTTGGCTCTTTTTGTTGGGTCTATGTCTGTTTTTTTTAGTCGAGTGAATGAAAAGATTGAAGCGGGAAAGAACCCTGAGTCAGAAAATGCAAAAGAGACTGTTTCATTAAACAGATCTAATGTGGGAGCTTCTTCACCTATTGGATCTGATGGGTTTAAGAAAGTGGATATAAGTATTTCTAAGACCCTTTCCAAGGATGGTAAAGAGATATCTATTGATTGGTGCAGAAATACAGGCCGTTCTTATGCAGGGATTGGTGCAATTAAATCCCCAGGTACCAGATTTGAAAATGAAGGTGGTCGGGAGGTTCATCTAAATGGTGCTCATGAAGTAGTTGGAATTATTGGTGTGGGATCGAGATCTCTCTACCTTTTTAAGACTTTAAAAGGGATCTTAGTAAAAGGAAAAGTAAACGGAACGCCTTATAAATTGGGAGAAAAAGTTTGTCTTTAGATAAATAAGGTGCCACCAGGGGGATTGCCTGAATTCTTGTGTTTCTTAACAGGAATGTTTTTCAGGTAGTCCTCCTTTTTTATTTCAAATAAAAACATTTAGCAAAAACTGCGATCTATGAATCATAAATTTACCTATGGCGGGAAGTGAATTGCTTTGAAATATTTGGTAGCGATAAATATTTTCGCTTACCAACATCCATTTACCTATGACAAATAAGATCAAAGTTGTAGTTGCTGACGACCATGCGATTCTGCGAGATGGGTTGATCAACTATATCGAAAAAAAATCTGACACTATTGAAATAGTAGGACAGGCTTCTGACTGGAAAGAGTTAATGAGTCTATTAAGGTCCAATATTCCATGTGATCTGGCTCTGCTTGATATAAAAATGCCTGAAGGAGATGGGCTCAGTATTGTTGAAGATATTAAGGTTGAGTTTCCAGATATCAGGGTATTGATGATGTCCAGCTTCTCAGAAGAAGAATATGCATTACGTTTTATCAATGCAGGTGCGTCAGGCTTTATCTCCAAGGTGGATTCGATAAGGAATGTTATCGATTCTATCCATGATGTTGTAAGAGGAAGGATTGTTTTAAGTGAAGACCTCAGGCAGAAACTTACCCTGGAGAGAATAAATAATGTAAATACTTCTTCAGATATCGAAGGGTTAAGCAATAGAGAGTTTCAGGTCATGGTTCAATTAGGTACCGGTCAATCCATCTCTGAGGTTGCTGAACTATTACATCTGAGCCCAAGAACTGTGCATACTCATCGATATAATATATTGAAAAAAATGAGTTGGAGAAACAATGCTGAAATGATGTTTTATGTTATTAAAAAAGGCCTAGTAGATAAATAAAATCCAAACTAATAATCTCGCTTTCATCCTTCCCTCCTCTACTTTAATAAATTTACTTACTATGCTTTAAGTGTTCTTGCTCTATTCCTGTTGTTTGCCTGAACGATAAACTAATCAATATAGAAACTAATATTTTGAGGTCAGTTTATGAGGTCTATAAGAGTGAAAAAGGGAGATGTTATTTTTGCGGAAGGAAGTTTCAGCGACACGTTTTACATAATAATTGAGGGACGCTTTGAAGTTACAAAGCGAGATTCTATGGGTTATAGAAGACATATATGTACATTAGGCCCAAATCAGTTTTTTGGT
>CAZECX010000081.1:0-15959 GCA_964510965.1 uncultured Nitrospina sp.
TCACATGTATGAAGTAACCGACATTCTCCAGTGACAACCATCTAATCCTCCTAAAAAAATCATAGGGGTTCCCTCGAAACAGACAAAAATTGGGGAAACACCCTGGAATAAAATTGGTCTAAACTCTGAGGTTATGTAACTCTGATTTCGATGTCAAGGGAAATAGAACAAATTCAAGGTTTTCTACAACAAAGTTTTAATTTTTTGAAACTTTAACACCAATATTTTATCTAAGATCGGTGAAGGAAAAATACGATAAACCTACAATTTCTATTGTTTTTTATCAAACCTTATCAAACCCGCAATTACATCTTAGGAGCCCTGTTACATGACAAACCTTCGTCCGAAACTTATTATTCTCACCGTATTGTTATACGCTTTAGCGAGCACAGCTGCTTTTGCCAGCAACTCCGTATCCATTAGCGAACCCGCCGATGGAGCCAAAATTTCAGGTCCCGTAAAAGTTTGCCTGGCAACCTCGGGAGTAACCGTTGAACCTGCAAAAAAAGGAGTCCATGAAGGCAAAGGACATCACCACATTTTAGTCGATGTGGATGTTCCTGGCGATTTGAGCAAACCCATTGGCAAAGATGCCAACCATGTACATATGGGAGATGGTTCAAAATGTAAAAAATTAAATCTAGCCGCCGGAAAACACACCATCCGAGCGTTATTTGCAAAAGGAAACCATGTTCCTTACGATCCAGCTCTGACAGCGAAGGTATCCATAGAAGTTCTTTCAAGTGTCACTATTACCAGCCCCCCCAAGGGAGCTATGGTTACAGGGCCAGTTAAAGTCTGTCTCGAAACATCGGGAGTGGAAGTGGAACCTGCAAAAAAAGGTGTAAATGATGGGAAAGGCCATCACCACCTTTTAGTTGACGTAGATATTCCCAGAGATTTGAGCAAGCCCATTGGCAAAGATGCTAACCACATTCACATGGGCGATGGTTCAACCTGCAAAGAGATCAAACTATCTTCAGGCAAACATACCGTCCGTGCTCTATTTGCAAAGGGAAACCATGTTCCCTACAATCCTGCTTTAACAACAGAAGTGACTTTCAACGTCAAATAATTTCCCCACACGGCTCAGCAATGCTGAGCCGTGTTCTTTTTGCTTCCCTTTTCATCACTCCCCTAATTCCAGCCTTTCAAATTTTCTAGTAAAATCTGTTATAATTTAATAATAAATTAACTCACATATTTGTTTCGACATGTATTGGTAAACCCTGCAGGTCACCAATGCTCTAGGCTATGAAATTGTTAAATCAGAAAAAATTTATTTTTGCCTCTATTCTTTTAATTCTGCTGGGGTGGCTAAGTTCGGCAGGCGCCCATGAGGTAAATAAAAGTGCTGTTGCCCTACTCATTGCAAAAGATGAAGCTGGCAAAACAGTCGGAACCGGATCAGGCTTTGTAATTCAACCCGAGGGCACTCTGGCAACAAACTATCATGTGCTCGTTGATGCTCACTCCGTCAAAGCCTATTTCCCAAATGGGACTCAAGTAAGTGTGACAGGAATTCATAAAGTTGATCGCATCAAAGATTTTGCAATTTTAAAACTGGCAGAGGGATCTTACTCTACTCTGGAACTAGGAGATTCTTCAAATCTCCAGGCTTACGATTACACCAGTGCTTTAGGATATTTATCTGAAAATGTAAAAGAAAATAACGGAACCGTGGAAGGCATCGTTGTCCAAACTTACGGCTTTGTTCTGGGCCTGCACCCCCAAGCTTTTCCCGATATCCCTTTTATTTACACAACTACGGAATTTGGCCCGGGGTTCAGTGGTGGGCCTTTGGTTGATCGAAACAACAAAGTTGTAGGAATTGCAACGATTGAAGGCCGATCCATCAACCTTGCCATTCCGATTCAGCATATTAAACCTTACTTGAAAGAAACAAAGACATTCAACTTCAAGGAACTTTTGCAACAAGACAAAATTTCTAAAGAGGCCATGTATTATCGCGGTAATTTCTATCTAAACGGATTGGGGGACCCCAATAAAGCGATCAATGAGTTCGAAAAAATTCTGGCTCAGGATCCCAATTTCGCCCTCGCCCATTACGACCTTGCAGCTGCCTATCGCGATCTCGGGATGGAGGAAGAAGCCATTCGGCATTATGAAAAAACGATTGCGTTACAACCCAACTTCCCCGAAGCCTTGTCCAATCTTGGAGGATACTATTTTCGCTCAGGTAAAATTGAACAAGCAAAAAATCTGTTTAAAAATGCCATTAAAGCGTATCCGAATTTTATACAAGCTCTTTCTAATTTAGGAGCCGTATTGAACAAACTCGGCCAGCCGGAAGATGCAATCCCTCATTTAAAAAGGACATTGGCTTTGAATCCAGAGTTCGCGATTGCATACTTCAACTTAGGCAATTCCCAGTTTGCTATGAATCGTTTTGAAGAAGCTCAGAAATCTTACGAGCGTTCTGTAGAAATGGGTCTTGATTTTCTTTCCATGCACTGGAAGCTTTACGAAATTCATCTTGGAAAGAAGGACTATAAAAAGGCTGAAAAGGAATTAAAAACAATTCTCGAGATAGACCCTCTCAACGAAGAAGCCCAGAAAAAGTTATCCGCCCTTCGCTAACACAAACCTAAAAGCTCCGAATCGTTTCAGTCACCACCGAAAAAACAGAAAACATACTTTCCGGCGAACATTTGTCCAGGGTATCTTCCTGGGTATGCCAGTAGGGATAGTCGAAATCGATCAAAACTGTAGCGGGGATACCCATTTTATGGAAAGGATAATGGTCATCAAAAATGGTGTACTTCGATTGTGGTTTGAAAGATAAGTTTTTTTGCGCTTTAGCTACGGAATATATCTGGTCAAGAAAACGACCGCTGCCTTTCATGGAGTATGTCTCTTTAAAAATTTGCAGGTCCTTATCTCCAATCATATCCAGGATCAACACCCAATAAGGCCAGGACTTTCGGTCCACCTTCAGGAGACTTTGAGCATAATGTGTGGAACCCAAAAGGTTGAGACCCGAACCACTAGCCCCATAATCTTCGCCATCAAAAAACACCAGGTGAATGGGTCTGGGAGCGGGATGTTGAAAAAGGTAATGCGCCAGACCTAACAAGACCGCTGTGGAGGAACCGCCGTCATTCGCACCGAGTATGGGCTTGATTTTTTTTTCTGGGTCCGTTTCTTGATCCGCAAAAGGACGCGTATCAAAATGGGAACCAATAATAATAGGGGTCCCTCCTTCTGTTCCTAAAAATTGCAGTTCTAAATTGACCATACGAATGTTTTCACCTTCGGATGCTTGAACCAAAAAAGGTTTTTCTACAACCCTGTCAGCATATTTTTTTCCTACACGACGGATGAGTTCGATGGTCTCCAAATAACCTTTGCTGCCGGGATTGCGTGGACCGAACTCGCAAAGTTCTTCAAGATAGTTCCAAATGATCCGGGAATATTTTTCTCTATCAATGGCCTCACTGGTTTCCGTTTTTACTGAAACCAGGCAAACTCCCAGTATTAAAATGGATATAATTTTAATAAATGATTTCTTCATTAGTCTTTCAAAGTTCAAGGTTTGATCTGAATTCTGTCAGGTCTGCCATTTTCCAACCATTGAAAATAATCCCCCAGTATTTTGGCATGGTCAAAAACCAATGGTTTTGGAAGAGTGGTAAATACCTGAGCTTTTTTGGCATCGGAACCTGCTTTTGGAGTTCCATCGGCCTTGGCAATAAAAACCGTAGAAATATTATGCTGCCGAGCATCTCTGGATGGATCAGAATACGTATGAAACTGGCCCAACAACTCTACTCTTAAACCTGTTTCCTCATGTGCTTCCCGTCGGGCTGCAGCTTCCAGAGATTCGCCGTAATCTACAAATCCACCTGGAATCGCCCACCCAAAAGGTTCATTCAACCTCTCAATAAGGATAATCCCACCTCCATTCTCTATAATGATATCCACGGTTGGAAATGGGTTCTTGTGAGGCATGCTAATTTATCGGATATAGGATGTAATGCTAAACAATTGGATTATTGAACTGAAATACCATAAATAGTCTTACTGATACTTCCCTGCCAAAAACTATAATATCTCTAAGCCGACTTGACACTTAGGAGATAACCCGGTATTTTAAAGGAGTTACAGCTGCAAAAAAAACAATTTATTTCACTTTTCAGCTAAAGTATCTAGACGCAATACCGATAAATTCTTTGAAGACCTAGTTCACTCTTGGAGGAGCAAAAGAACGGGCCTTAAGTAACCATCTAATTTACAATACAAAGAGAAAAGGCTGGTAACATGGAAATCCCAGGCAACGATTTTCGAATCAAAAACAAAATCATTCAGGACAAAGTCAAGGTTGGTGACAAAGCGCCCGTAGCAAAAAGCGAAGGTGGAACACCCTCTGCTAGTGGCGAACAGATCAAAATTTCTTCGCGCGCCAGAGATGTTCAATTGGCGAATGAAGTAATCAACACGACCCCTAATGTCCGTGCGAGCGAAGTGGCACGTGTCAAAGCTGCAATCGAAAATGGGTATAATGTTGATAGCAGAGATATTGCAGAAGGTATCCTTAGAAATTTACTGCAAGAATCCTAAGTTTTAGATCAGACCCAGCCTTTACAAATAATATTGGACCCATCGGGTCCAATCTATAGAGCTAAGACCGCCTCTCCCCCCTATAGAAGCAATCCAAAACAAATTTAAAATTGAAGTTCGGCTATTTCTGCTGCAGCGATGCAATGGGTGTGGGTAGTGATTTCAGGAAGTTGTTGAGCTGATCTATCAGCGCGTTTACCTCCATACCATGCATGAGAGCCCCTTTTTCCAAGGTATCGAAGTTGACAGCAAAACAACTGCTGCAAGCCATTTCCCGCTCATTAAAAAATCTCTTGGCGTCTGGATAAGCGCTGAGAATCTCATTTATTGTGGAGTTTTTGTTGATTACCATAGCTTTACCGCTCAATTAGTCTTGCTCCCTCAACAGGGTTATGCTAGCATCTACACTTCTTTAAGACAATATTTTTCGGAGTACTTAGATGTCCCAGCAATGTGAAGTTTGTGACAAAAAACCCCAATTTGGCAACAATGTCAGCCATGCTAATAATAAAACGCGAAGGGTCTGGAAACCCAATCTTAAAAAGTTACGCGTGGTAATGAAGGGGTCCATAAAAACCATGAAAGTTTGTACCCGATGCCTAAAATCGGGGAAAGTAACAAAAGCGGTTTAATTTACCATCCGTTTTCTCTCGCCCATTAGTTCAAGGCTTCTCCCATTGCTTCTAATCTGTTTTTTACCGGCGAGTTTTTGTTGAACTCTTTCATTCGTTCCAGATAAATTACGCCCTCAACCTGTCGGATTTTATCCAAAGTCTGATTCAAGTGTTCCACATCATGGATCTCAATAGAGAGGTCAAAGTAAGCTCTCTTATGAGCTCCTTGTTGAACATTCGCTCGAGTGAGGTTGATCCCCCCTTCAGCAAATGCAGTTCCTATGCTTGCAAATATTCCTGGATTATCTGCAGCAACTATTGCGATATGAGCCTGATAGATTGTTTTACTTCCTGTATCCCATTCCACACCTAACAACCTTTCTGAATCATCAATCACCCGGCTCACACTTGGGCAATCAATATGGTGCACCGTAACCCCTCTTCCACGTGTCATGTAACCAACAATGGGTTCCCCTGGCAAGGGATGACAACATTTGCCAAGCCGGATCATTATATTTTCGTTGAGACATTGCAACTTAATAGAATTCTCTGGTTTATTTTCCTTGAGTTTTACCAGAGTCTCTTCTTTAGGTTTTTTCCCCTCCAAATTTTCTTTCGGTAGGAGCTTTTCTAACACATGAAATGTTGATAGTTTTCCAATTCCAATCCCTGCAAACAAACTCTCTGAGGATTTAAAACCGCAGGCGTGAGCGGCTTCTTCTAACACTTCATCATTTAACACCTGTAAAGGATCGAAACCATAATCACGGATTTCCTTTTCCAATAATTCTTTCCCAAACTCGAGGCTACGTGCTCTTTCCTCATTATTTATAAAACTTGAGATTCGGTTGCGCGCTTTGGAAGTTTTCACAAAAGCCAGCCAGTCTCGACTGGGGGATGCATCCTCTGAAGTTACAACCTCTACCTGGTCACCATTTCTTAATTTATAACGTAGTGGAACGGGCTTTCCATTTACCTTTGCAGACTCACAATGACAACCCAAATCGGTATGAACCTGAAATGCAAAATCAATTGGGGTTGCGTTATAAGGCAGCGCAACAACCTCCCCACCAGGAGTAAAAACAAAAACCTCATGCGGAAAAAGATTAACTTTAAATGCATTTAGAAACTCTTTCGGGTTCATCAAATCTTTCTGGTTTTCAAGCAGATGCCGAACCCAGAGGAGCTGGTTGTTTATGCTCTTTTCATCCTGGCCTTCATTTTCTTTATATCGCCAATGAGCGGCAATTCCATCTTCACAAGTCTTATGCATTTCATCGGAACGAATTTGCACCTCAACCCTTTCACCTCGGGGACCAATTACCGTAGTATGCAGAGACTGGTACCTGTTTGGTTTTGGCATCGCTATATAATCTTTAAATTTACCTGGTATCGGTTTCCAGAGGGAATGCACAAGACCGAGAATGGAATAGCAATTCTGCAAAGAGTCTGTCAAAACTCTTAACCCCACAAGATCATACACATCTTCAAAACCAATATTCTGGTCCATCATTTTTTTGTAGATGCTGTAATAGTTTTTGGGTCGGCCCGCGACCTTTCCTTTAATCTGTACGGCTTTCAATTCCTTTTCCAACCGCAAAATAGATTTTTCCACATATTTGTCGCGATACTCCTGTCCCTTAGCTACTTTTTCTTTAATAGCTCTATATTCTTCAGGATAAAGATAACGGAAAGAACCATTTTCCAATTCTGTTTTCAGCCAGCCGATTCCAAGTCGATTTGCAATGGGGGCATAAATATCAATGGTTTCTCGGGAAATTCGTCTTTGCCTTTCTTCTGAAAGGGATTCGAGGGTTTGTACATTGTGAGCTCGATCAGCAAGCTTGATTAGAACAACGCGGATGTCTTTTGCCATAGCAAAGATCATCTTGCGGTAATTTTCGGCTTGATTTTCTTCGCGACTCGAAAAATTCATCTTACTGATTTTGGTGACTCCATCTACCAACTGGAAAATTTCATCTCCAAACAACTCTTGAATTTCTTCTGGAGTGGACAGAGTGTCCTCAATGGTGTCGTGCAACAACCCCGCAGCCAGGGTGGTTTCATCCATTTTTAATTTAACGAGGTAGTTGGCAACTTCAAGAGGATGGGATATATAAGCCTCTCCCGACCTTCGGCTTTGCCCCAAGTGGGCTTTGGCAGAATATTCATAAGCCTTTTGAACGACACCTGTTTCGGCATCAGGAAGGTATTTTGAAAGTGCCTCTGTAAGATCCTGAATTTTCATAATTGAAAACACCTTTGAAAAAGCAACTCAGCAGAATTCCAATTCCAAATCACGGAATCGCTGGCGCATAATCCCTTACTTTAAGCATACTTCCACAAATTTTTTCTGTCAATCAACAATCAAACCCTTGCCCCTATCTTCCGGGAAGGCTAATATTGGGCCATGAATTCGACTGGGTGGAAAAAACCATCATTGGATGACCCCATCCAATTTATAAAAGGGGTCGGACCCAAAAAAGCCCTCCTCCTGCAAAAGCTGCAACTGGCGAACATTGAAGATTTCTTATATTTCCTGCCCTTTCGCTATGAAGATAGGAGCCAGCTTAAAACAATTTCCAGCCTCATACCGGGTGAGTTTGCAACCTTTGTTGCTGAAGTACTGAATTCCGGAATCATTTATATGGGCCGGCGAAAAAGAGTATTCGAAGTAATATTTCAAGATGAAACAGGAACAACCCGCGCCAAATTTTTCCGCTTCAACGAAACCTATATGCTGGAGAAATTCAAGACCGGAGAAAAACTCATTGTCTCTGGAAAACCTACCGTCAATAAAAGAAGCGGACTTGAAATCGTCCACCCTGAAACAGAACGGGTGACGGGAGAAACAACGATCTCTCTGGAAATCGGGAAAATCGTACCTGTCTATCACACAACGGAAGGGTTGCACCAAAAATCCATGCGCAGCATCCTCAATAACGTGCTCGATAAATATTTACCCCTGGTCGAAGAGATTATTCCTGAAAACCTGTTACGTCGACACAAATTTCTTTCCCGATCTGATGCCTTTCATCAGGCACATTTTCCACCTTCAGAGGGTTTCACCGCAAAAGACCTTGATTCCTTTAAAACTCCGGCACAAAAAAGGTTGATCTTCGAAGAGCTATTTCTGATTCAAACCGGATTGGCCTTCAAAAAAAAACATTCCGGGGAGATTAAAACGGGAACAGCCTTTAAAACTCGAGGAAACTTGATTAAGCGATTCATCAAACTCTTGCCTTTCCAATTAACAGAAGCTCAAAAAAGGGTATTGGCAGAAATCATGGAAGATCTGGAAAAAGAAAAATCCATGAACCGTCTCATTCAAGGAGATGTTGGAAGTGGAAAAACCATTGTAGCCCTCACCGCCCTGCTTACAGCAGTGGACAACAACACACAAGCAGCATTAATGGTTCCAACTGAAATTCTCGCCGAACAACATTATCTCAACATCCGCCCTTATTGCGATGAACTGGGAATCGAACTTTCACTCGTTACTGGAACTTTAAAAGGAAAAGAAAGACAGACCATTTACCAGGAAATCGAATCAGGAAGAACTCGAATCATCATCGGCACCCATTCCCTGGTGCAAAAAGAAATTAAATTTAAAAAATTAGGACTTGCTGTAGTCGATGAACAACATCGTTTTGGTGTGTTGCAAAGAGAGGCACTCGGCAAAAAAGGCGACAATCCCCATCTCCTCATTATGACAGCAACCCCAATACCACGATCATTGGCTTTGACCCTATATGGAGATATGGACGTTTCTTTTCTGGATGAGTTTCCTCCTGGAAGACAGCCTATTTCCACGCGAGTGTATTATGAAAAACAACAAGACAAAGCCTACGCGCTAATGGAATCGGAATTGAAACTGGGGAGACAGGCTTTTGTCGTATGCCCTCTAATCGAAGAGTCCGAAGTGATGGACTTGAAAGCTGCCGTCACAGTTTTTGAATCCATTCAAGAGAAGTTTCCGGATTTAAATGCTTGCCTCATTCATGGAAAACTCAAAAAGGAAGAGCGCCAGGAAATCATGTCGCAATTCCTTAAAAAAGAAATACAAGTTCTTGTTTCGACTACAGTGATCGAAGTCGGCATTGATATTCCCAACGCTACGGTAATGATCATCGAACATGCCGAGCGGTTTGGCTTAGCACAGTTGCACCAGCTGAGAGGGAGAGTAGGTCGAGGCAAGCATGCGTCTCACTGCCTTTTAGCTGCCTACTTCCCCATTTCTGAAGAAGGAAAAGCAAGAATGAAAGCAATGCAAAACTCACGCGATGGATTCGAAATTGCCGAAGAGGACTTAAAGATAAGAGGTCCGGGAGATTTCATGGGAACCCGGCAATCAGGATTACCTATCCTGAAAATTGCCAACTTGATTCGAGACATCAAAATTCTTGATGTTGCAAGAAAAGAGGCATTCGCTCTGGTGGATCGAGATCCACAACTCGACGATCCGGAAAATCAGCCTTTAAAAAATGCCGTTCATCGCCTGCTTGGCAGGCATTTGCCTCTAATGGAAATAATCTAATCCCCACAGATATGACGGAGATATGCTTAAGAACCAAATGTAAAAGGCTTCATGGCGCAAACTGACTTTTCGGGTACGACCAATTTCCAGCGGCGGTTCGCCGCCCTCTAACGAGGGTGGTTATATTTGTGAACCTATAGTTAAAATGCATTTAGATGCATTATTGCTTTTGGGGTACTGACCTGCTCCCTCCCACGGGAGTGGGTTATTCGAGGACAAGGTGTTGCAATTTTGGGAAGGTGTTGCAATCCTTTAATTGTTTTTTACCTTCTTCAGTGAGACCACTGCCGAATACTTCCAGGTATTCGAGTCCGGCAAGCGTGTTACTTTCTGCCAGAGCTTTTGCACCTTCATCACCGATCTGGTTCAGCGCAAGATCCAGGGTTTTCAGGTTGACAAGATTAGTTGAAGAAGCAATCGCCTTAGCTCCCTCAGCCCCAACTCTATTTTTCCAAAAATTGATGAAATTCAAATAGGAAAAATTAGAAGAGTTGGCAATAGCAACAGCCCCAGCATCACTCACATCGTTACGCTCCAAATGCAACTCTTTCAGGTTTGTGATGATGGTGGAATTAGCAAGAGACTGAATTCCTTTATCTGTGATTTCGTTTCTCTCAAGATTAAGAATCTCAAGGTCAATCAATTCCGGGCATTTGGATAAATAGTCTACCCCTTCATCACCGATATATTTTATTCTCAGATCCAGCTCGGTTCCATTTTTCGTTAAATGTTTTTTCACCAGCACGTCCACCGGATCATCATTAAATGGTCTAGTCATTCTATTTACGTCCTTTTTTCTTTTTGGATTTCGCTTCTTCCCGGTTTTCCATTAACTCGAATCGGTCGCGAAGGGATTTATTTTCCTTAATCAGATCATCAAGATCAGACCGCATCAATAACATCTCTTTAGGTTTTTTGGATGAATCCAAAAGTTCCCGGATGGTGTCTTCCGCTCTTCTTTTTAATCGCCCATCGGTTTCGCGTGCTGCCAGTTTTCTCAAAACAGGGATGGCCGACATTTCTTCCAACATGCCCATAGATTGAATCGCTGCTAGTTTACCGCGAAACGTTGCCGCAGGGGTACCCCTAGTTTCTTCTGCGATGCTTTTAAATATCTCAACGGCTTCGGGCTTTAAATGCTCAAATCGGTTTGCCAGTTTCGCCAATCCTTGAATGGCAGCAGCCCGACTGCCTTGCGGTGCACCATATTCGGCACCCTGTAAAATTATTTTCCAGGCACTCTCATCCTCAAGATTAGCCAGAGCCCTGAATATTGCAGCCTTGCCAATATCATTATGGGATGGTCGGTCTAGAAACTGCTCCAGAAGTTTTTTACAGTCTTTGGCTTTGATTCTTCCCAACGCCGCAAGTGAAGCTGCTTCTACACGATAAGAGGGGTCACCTTCAGCAACCTTTTTTAAACAACGTGCTACTTTTTCATCTCCAGAGAATACTGCTAATGCCTGAATAATCCCCCATCGAATTTTCGCATGGCTATGGTGATTCAATGCTTTGATAAGGGTATCGCGTGCAGCATCGCCGCCAATTTTTCCTAAAGCTTGCGCTATTCGGTGTGCTACCCCCCAATCAGTTTCATTTTTAAGACACTGGCCGAGAATCTTAACATTTGCAGTCTTCGTTGCCAATGACTGTGCTGCTTCAATTCGGCCAATAGGGTCGCTGTCTCTTTTTATCTGTTCATGCAACATGGATTGTGAAATGTCCAGTTTAACCTTCTTGACCGGGCACTCATAATCAGGGTCGAGCCTGAAATATAGTGGTTTGCGATTCAATTTGAAACAGAACTTCTCTTCTTTATTTTTGATTTCAATGGAGAATTTTTCTGATCCGCGCGAAAAATGGAATTCCAGTTTCAGCGGTAATTTAAAAAGGAGCTCCTCGCCTTTCTTTTCTGCTTTTTGAATTTGTTTGATTGTTACTTCAGCAATTTCTTTGTTCCATGAATAACTCAATTCCAGACCTGGATAGCCACCACGATAGATCCACTGACTCATCCATTCGTCAAAATTTTTTCCACTGACTTCCTGCAGGCACCGACTAAGGTCAACGGTTTCGACCAATCCCTTTTCATGCCTATTCAAAAACAGCTTCAGGGCCTTTCGAAATTTTGCCTCACCAACAAGGTTTTTCAAATAATGCAAACGAACAGCACCGCCAGGATAAAGATGAGCATCAAATAAATCTATCGGCTCTTTATATATATGAGTGACTATCGGCCGTCTGTATCGCGCATCCTCACTGAAATAAGTTTCCGCGTCTTCCAGTAGCTGGTAACGAAACTCATCTTCTCCCTTTGACTCACGGGTATAAAGTGCATCGAAATAAGTTGCAAAAGATTCATGCAGCCAGGCATGTGACCAATCCTTCGCCGTAACAATATCCCCAAACCACATATGCGCCGCTTCGTGAGCAACGAGGCCATTCGAGTCCAGATCCAACCGAGCGCGGTCATCGTGTAAAGTGAGATCGGTTTGCGTTGTGACAGTAAAATTTTCCATCCCCCCAAAAACAAATTCGGGAACGGCAATTTGTGTGTAATGTTTATAAGGATATGCATAGCCGGTATATTTGGAAAAAAACTGCATTATTTTTCCAGTATCCTTAAACGAATTCCGGCCTTCATTTTCCCTACCTTTTTGCACATACCATTTAATATCGATATCACCAGCTTTGCTTTTATGTTCCACAAATTCGCCTGCTACAATGGAAAGCAAATAGGTTGAATAAGGAATATCAAGTTTGTAATGGTAAAAACATTTTGCGCCGGAACTGGTTTTCTTCAAGAGACGACCGTTTGACAGGCCAAACATTCCTTTAGGAAGATGAAGCTTCACCTCTGTCGTTTGTTTGAAATTGGGCTGGTCAAAGCAGGGAAAATAGTACTTTGAGTCTTCATCCTGCCCTTGCGTCCAAACGGTTTTGAACCGGTTAGGATATTCGTTATCGGGTTTGGTAAAATAAATACCTGCTGCCGGTTGGGTAACAGAGTGGAATAGTTTTATTTTAATTGCCGTTCCTGCTTTATGCGGCTTCGGAAGATAAACAATGACTTTCTCACCTGTGTTTTCGAACGAAACCCGTTTACTCCCTATTTGGACGAGCCCAATTTCCAGGTTTGCTGCATCCATCTCAATTTCCTGAACCTCATTTTCATGAACCATTAGCTCGTAGGTAGTACTGCCCCAAACCTTTTCTTCTTCCCAGTCAAAATTAAGTTCAAGCAAAAGATGTTTTGGAAGAATGGGTGTATCAGGTGCAAAATGGGCCTTTGCTCCTTTTTGAGCGAAAGACTTTCTATCCAGGATTCCCCAATGCTCAGACTCTCCGTTAAGAAAATGGCATTTACAATATCGTGTAGCTCTCATGAATTCCATCAACCTTTTTATAAAAAGAAAGAGTTATTCTATAAGCCTCCCCCTCAATGTCAACCCTCTAGCCAGGCAGACGATCAGCAATCCTACTTTTGAACACAATCACCGGCCAGGTAAAACAAATCATAGTTAGCTGGCCCACGGCCGGTGACAAGAATACGACTTTAGAAAAGGTTGGGACAGGTGTTATTGGTTTTTGCCCTCTTAAATTTTTATGAGACAATGACTTGAGTTAAACTTCTTTAAATTTTAGAAATTATGGAAAATGCGTCACAAAATTATGACCCGCAAGTTCTTGCCCGTATTTCTTCCCTAAAAATTACAGCACAGAATTTGGTAGACGGCTTGCTCACAGGTCAACACAGAAGCCGCCATAAAGGGTCCAGTGTAGAGTTTGCAGAATACAAAGACTATTCACCCGGCGATGAAATCCGACATATTGATTGGAAAGTGGCTGGAAAAACTGACAAATACCATGTCAAACAGTTTGAGCAATCCACTAATCTGAAATGTACAATTTTACTGGATGCCAGCGGCTCCATGGCTTACCAGTCGCCAACGGATAAAGGGGAATCGAAAATTGACTACGCCCGCAACCTGGTTGCTGGTTTAGCCTATCTATTTTTGAAACAGTTTGACGCTGTCGGATTGACATTGTTCAACAATCAGGTCGTTCAACATATACCGCCTCGTTCTAAAGCTTCCCATTTACAACATATCCTGCATGGGCTTTCAATGCTTTCCGCGGAAGGGGTAACCCAGATTGAAGATGTCCTCGCTGGTTTAGCCGAGCGCCTGCAAGGTCGCAGCATGTTGATCCTTGTTTCAGATTTTCTGACCCGAGATCAAGATATCCATAAAAGTCTAAAGTTACTACGCTCAAGAGGGCTGGAGGTTATTCTTTTTCATGTTCTGCATCCTGATGAACTGAATTTACCTTTTGAAGGCAATACGGTATTTGAATCACTTGAAGATGACCCAATGGTAGGATTGGACCCATTAGATATCCGCGAAGAGTACCAAAAAGCTATTCAAGACCAAATCGATCATTTGAAAAGTATCAGTAGCGGACTTGGCGTTGATTATGTGCTCATGGACACCTCTACCCCATTGCAGCAAGCCCTGAGCTATTATCTACTAAAACGAAAAAGCTTGATAAAAACATGAATCTAAATTTTTCCTCTCCTTTTTTTCTATTTGGACTATTGGGAATTTCGATACCCATTCTGATCCATCTATTAACACGGCGACAACAAAAGCATGTACGTTTTTCAGCGGTCTATTTACTTTTTCAATCACAAAAGCGTTCCATAAAAAAGTCAAATCCCAATCGCCTGTTGTTACTCTTTCTTCGGTGCCTGGGCATTGCCCTGTTTAGCCTGGCCCTGGCCAACCCATTTTTTTCTTTAGGGGACTCAGAAGCCTTCCGCAACAGCTCACCCGCTTCTTACGTATTTATTGTCGATGACTCCTTCAGCATGAGAAGCCAGGTAAAAGAAAAAACCCTTTTTGAACTCGCAACCCAATTCCTATCAAAACTTTTAGAACAAACCCCTGAAGGAAGTGAATACAGCCTGGTTCTCGCTTCCCACCCCGCACATATCGATCAAGGATGGATGACACAAAAAGAAAGCTTTGTTAAATTGGCCCAAAGCTTACAATCCTCTTATCAAACAACCGATATGGGTCATGCGCTGGAAAAAGCAGCCAGTCTGCTCAAAACTTCAAAAAACAAGGAAAAGAAGCTTATCCTATTGACCGATCTGGACAAGAATGGATGGGACAAAGAAGTGTTTTCTGAAATTGAACAGTTACCAAATATTCCCTTACAGGTTTTTAATTTTTCCACTCTGGCATTGAAAAAAAACCAGATTGCAGTAGAAAGCGTCCAAACCCATCAGGAGTTTTTAGCACGTAGCCGCATATTAAAAATAAAAACAACTATTAAAAATTACTCCAAGGATAATCAACGCATACCTGTCTCACTGATTCTTGATAAAAAAGTAGAAAAAGAAACCCTTCTGGATATTCAAGCAGGACAAACCACCTCTAAAGAGTTTTCCATTCCATTGCGCAAAGGAGATCCTGTCCAAGGGGAGATCAAAGCAGGAGACGACGTTTTACCAACAGATAGCAGACGGCATTTCTCGCATCATCCCAATCAAAACATAAAGGTTCTTGTGGTAGACGGTGACCCCGGCACTGTTTCGCATCAAAGCGAATCCTTTTACCTGGAACGGGCTCTCAATCCATTTTCGGTATCCGTTTCTCATATAGACCCCACTATTTCGACTCTAGCAGAACTCCCATTGAGAAAACTTTCAGACTTTTCGGTTGTCATCCTGGCTAACGTGCGAGAGCTTCCTATGGATTATGAACTCGAACTTGAAAATTTTGTTTTGCGCGGTGGAGCTTTAATATTTGGCATGGGCGATCAAATAGATGCAAGATATTATAATGAGAAGCTGGGCAACCTGGTACCCGTCACCTTGGAGGCAGTTCAAAATATTGACAAGACCCATCTATTATTTAAAAGTACTGAACATCCGGTGATGCGTGCATTTTCTGCTAAAACCATTGAGGAGATGAAAGAAATTCCTTTTCATTCAATTTTCACGATTCAGGCTAGAGATAAAAAAAATTTTAAAGTAGCCAACTGGTTTACTAATCAAAACCCGGCAGTTTTAGAATCCGACTCTGGAAAAGGAAAGATCATAGTTTTTCTTAGCTCTCTAGATCGGGAGTGGAATGACTTCCCCATTCAACCGACTTTTCTTCCATGGATACAAAGATGGACCCAGTATGCGGCTCGCGGACTTGAAAATATTTCTCACC